>CAXBRB010000060.1:0-12616 GCA_963977795.1 uncultured Acidimicrobiaceae bacterium | reverse complement strand
GCTACGCAGGTCAGCGATGTCATCAACCGGATTCCCTGTCTTTCGAACAGCCTCAAGAATTCGTTCTCGTTGCAGGGATGCAGCGGCAGCGTCGGCTATGGCTTCATGTCCACCTTCAAGCACGTTGCGAACTGTGTCGGCGAGAAGGGAGGCTCCAGGAGCGTCATTCCAGATCTTTGCTGCTCCTTGGCCAATTTGAAGGGCTCCATTTCGAGCCCTCTCCGGAATGATTCCTAGCCGACGTCTGGAAGAGCTCTGCCATTTCTGTATGTCATCCCAAACTTGACGGTCATATGGAACAAGTTGATCAATATTCCAACTTTGAGCCAATTCATTCACCAATCAATTTTCTCGACTTGCCTGAGGACGACCATATCTGTCAATTGCGACGGTCGCTGAAGTGACGAAGGCCGACGGCCTGTGCCGACTCGATGGGCGAACGATAGCCCCGAATAGCTTCCCCTGCTTCGCAACATCTCCGCAACGTCGTCATCATCAATTCCCATCTCGTTGGAGTGCCCGCGGCTACGACATCATCCTTGAACTATTTCGGAATCTCTTGAGCATGAGGACATCCTTCCAGCACGGCAGTGCCGTGCAATTGGGATGTCAGGGAGACTGGGGGCAAACCCGTTGGAGTTCACCAAGATCTCAGCAGCACCTCGCCGGTTGCCGCCATGCGCTTCGAGCCCGCCACAGAGGAACGTGACCGGGAGCTGGCCGAAGCCCTGGCCGAGATGCCCGGGATTGCCGAAGTTGTGCCGCTGAACCGGGACAAATCCGGGACAGAAGGCCCGGCCGGCCCTGGCCGTGACGCCACAGGTAGCCCTAGACGCCCTGCTACCTGGGCCTTGGTGCGTGGAGATGATGGGACTCGAACCCACGACCCCCTGCTTGCAAAGCAGGTGCTCTAGCCAACTGAGCTACATCCCCGTGCCGACCGATCCGGGAGCGCCCGCTCTCGGTCGACCCCCAATCTAGGTCACCGGGCGTGGGGCTCCGGAGTGGTTCCTCCGGTTCAGACCCCGTCGTCCACCTCGAGCCGGGTCTCGGTCACGGCGCCGGCGCCATCCGCCTCGAGACGGTAGGCGGCCGGCCCGTCGGGCCACGACGGGAGATCGGACAGCACCGCCGTCGGCTCGGTGCCCTCGTAGAGGATGCCGACGTGGTCGTCGGTGGCATAGGACACCGGGGGCAGGGCCCCCTCGGCAACCAGGCGCTGGAGGAGGGGCCGGCGCTGCTCTTCGCTGTCGTAGTGGACGCCATTGCCGTAGGGGAGGAACCCCAGGGCGTCGTCCACCAGGCGGAGCTCGGGGCCGTAGGAGTCGGTGGTCCCGCCCCAGTGCCAGCAGATGCTCCCGGCCGAGACGCCGCCGAGCACGACGCCGGCCTCCCAGGCCTCCCGCATGGCCACATCGACCCCGTGGAGCCGCCACAGGGCGAGCAGGTTGGCCACCGAGCCGCCGCCGACCCACACGAGGTCGGACCCGCACAGGCGCTCGGTGGGATCGGCGTCGGGCTGGGGGAAGAGGCGCAGCTGGGTCACGTCGCACCCGGCGGCCCCGAAGGCCTCGTAGCTGAGGGCGTAGTAGGAGGCGTCGTCGCCGCTGGCTGTGAGCACCAGGCAGACCCGGGGCCGCTCGGCTCCGGTCAGGGAGAGGGCGTGGAGGAGCATGTGGCCGAGGCGGGCCGACTGCTGCACGGGGCCGGGGACGAACCCGCCCGAGGTGGCGAGGATGCGCCGTGAGGGCGGAGTCACCGGTCGGGCCACCAGGGCATCGGCACCGCAGAGAAGGTGCTCTCCGTCATCCTGCTCCTCCCCTCGACCACGTCCCATCATGGCCCACCGGCCGGACCGCACGACGAGCCTCGGGGCGCAGTCGTGCCGGGATCACCCGGGCTGCGGTACCGGTATCGGAGCCGGCCTGGCCACGGGGCCGGACGGCTCGAGCAGCTCGGCCGTCATCATGGCCGTGAAGGCCAGGAAGAAGACCGGCTCGACGACGGCTCCGTCGACGTGGCTGAGGTAGGAGACGGCCAGGAGCGGATAGGCGGCCATGAGGACGTCGGCGGCCAGGTGGGCCACCCGGGCCGTCCCGGTGCCCGTCCCTGCTGTCCGGTGCCGGGCCAGCAGGACGGCGACGGTGGCGGCGCCGAACTCCACGATCCCCGCTCCCATGTGGAGGTAGTGGTGGAGCGGGAGCTGGAGGTGCCATTCGGCGGCCCGGCACCGGGGGCTCAGTCCTTCGGCGCAGGCGTAGGTGAAGTGGCCGCCCATGGCAGCGGCGCCGGCGAAGACGACGAGCCACGGCCACTCGGCCCGCCGTCCGTCGGCCGCCGCCGGGCCCCGGAGGAGCAAGGCCGCCAGGAGCAGGACCCCCGAGAGCAGGTCGAGGTGCTGGAAGAGGGCGCTATGGGGGAGCCCCGGCGTCTCGAGGTCGCTGAAGAGCTGGTCCGGGGTCCGGATGAAGGTCCGGTCGAAGGCGGCGACGACCCACCAGTTGTAGAGGATGCAGCCCGTGGCGCCGACCGCCACGGCTGCCAGCTGGCGGCCGGGGAGTTGGCGTCCGGGGGGCTGGCGGGAGGGAGCCGGAACGAGATCGGAAGCGGCGTGCGGGGTGCCGTGACCGGGAGTCCGGGAGGTGGGCGGTGCCGTTCCGAAGGCTGCCTGGCGGAGGCCGCCCAGGTGTCGGAGGACCGTGCCCACCGGGCTCACGGCTCCGGGGCCGCCACGGTGGGGGTCTGGACCGAGAGCTTCGAGAGGCCGAACTGGAAACCGTCGATCACCGTGGTCACCGGCCGCTCGGGAGCCCCGCCTGCTCCCAGGGTGACGAACAGCGGGTCGAGGTGCTCCACGGTCGGGTGCGCGTAGGGCATCCCGGGTGCCCGGTGGAAGTCGGCCAGCGCATCGACGTCCCCCCGGCTGAGCGCGGCGGCGGCCCACTCGGCGAACTCCCGGGACCACGACGGCACCACGTTGTCGATGAAGCTGTCCCGGCCCAGGTAGGGGAGCCCATGGGTGAGGAAGCCCGAGCCGACGATCAGCACCCCTTCGTGGCGGAGCGCCTCGAGACGCGCGCCCAGCGCCAGGAGCCGATAGGGATCGTGGGTCGGGATCGACAGTTGGAGGGTGGGCACGTCCCCCCACGGGTAGAGCACCTTGAGGGGCACCCACGCCCCGTGGTCGAGGCCGCGGCCGCTGCGGTGGACGGTCCCGTCGCCCGTCAGGGCCCCGACGACCCGGTCCGCCAGGGCGGTGGCGCCGGGTGTCGGATAGGTCATGGTGTAGAAGCGCTGGGCGAAGCCGCCGAAGTCATAGATGAGCGTCGTGCCCGCCTCGGCCGACGAGAGGGTCACCGGCGCCTCCTCCCAGTGGGCGCTGACCATGAGGATGCCGAGCGGCTTGGGCAGGGCCTGCGACCAGGAGAAGAGCTGGTCGATCCACAGCGGGTCATCGAGCAGGGGCGGGGCCCCGTGCCCGAGGAACAGGGAGGGGAGCGGTCCATCGGCCGGGGTCCACATCGGCCGACCCAGGTCGGCCGGGGCCGACGCGTCGAGGAAGGCGTCGAAGGCGGCCCCGGGGACGGGGGCGAGCATGGGTGATGTCATCGTGGGAACCTCTCTGCCCGGCCGGGCCGACCAATCAGATGATGTGTCAACCACTCTGATCCATAATAGTTGAGATGTCAACTAGACTGGGTCTCGCACCGGCGGGACGCCGCCATGGTGCCAGGACCGATGACAAGGAGGTAGGGACGTTGGGCAGGTTCGCTGAAGCGCCCGTGGTCGACGTCCGTCGGGCGGCCTCCCGGCCGACCACCCGGATCGGCTGGCTGGACTCCCGTCACTCGTTCTCCTTCGGCCACCACCACGATCCCGCCAACACCCACCACGGCGTCCTGCTGGTCAGCAACGACGACACGGTGGCGCCCGGCGCCGGCTTCGAGACCCACCCCCACCGGGACATGGAGATCGTGACCTGGGTGGTCGACGGATCGCTGGTCCACCGGGACTCGACCGGCCACAAGGGCATCATCACCCCCGGCGAGGCCCAGCGGATGAGCGCCGGCACCGGCATCCTCCACTCCGAGAAGAACGACTCGTGGACGTTGGCCGGCGACCACCACACCACCCCGGTCCACTTCGTCCAGATGTGGGTGGTGCCCGACACGGCCGGGGTGGACCCTGGCTACGAGCAGCTCGACATCTCGGGCGAGCTGGCCTCGGGGGGCCTGGTGGTGGTGGCCACCGGCATGGACCGCTACGCCGACGCCGCAGCGGGCCTGGTGGTGGTGGCCACCGGCATGGACCGCTACGCCGACGCCGCAGCCATCCGCATCCGCAACTCCCACGCCGCCCTCCACGCTGCGCGGCTGCCTGCCGGGGGCTCGGTCCTGCTTCCCGAGGCCCCGTGGCTCCACCTCTTCGTGGCCCGGGGCGCCGTCGACCTCGAGGGGGTCGGCGCCCTGGCCGAGGGCGACGCCGTCCGGTGCACCGCCACCGGCGGGCAGCGGGTGGCGGCCCGGGAGGACGCCGAGCTCCTGGTGTGGGAGATGCACGCCACCCTGGTCGCCTGACGGTCCTGCCTGCGCCCGTCGGGCCGAGGCGAGCCACCTGCTGCCGGCGCGACACCCCGCGCGTAGCGTCGCCGACGTGGTTCTGCTCCTGTCGACGGGCCACCCTCGCTCCACGGGGAGCCCGACCCCGACGGAGCGGGCCCTGGCGCCGCTCCCGGACCCCACGGAGCAGCACCATGGGCACCACCGACCGCGATGACCTCTTCGACGTCCTGGCCGAGGGGGTGGCCGCCCTCACCGACTCGGACCGATGGCGGCGCCACCTCGAGGTCCAGAGCCGCTTCCACCGCTACAGCTACGGGAACGTCCTCCTGATCGCCGCCCAGTGTCCCGAGGCCACCCGGGTGGCCGGTTTCGGCACCTGGAAGCGGCTGGGTCGCTCGGTCCGCCGGGGAGAGCGGGCCATCTGGATCCTCGCTCCGATGGTCGCCCGCCGGTCCGGCACTGACGCGCCGCCACCGGCCGGTCCCGCCGGCTCGGAACCGGGCGCCGGGTCGGAGCCGACCGGCCCGAGGATCCGGGGATTCCGCCCGGTCGCCGTGTTCGACCTCTCCCAGACCGAAGGCGACGATCTGCCCGAGGTCTGCCGCACCCTGGAGGGCGGGGACCCGGACGGACGGTTCGCCTCGCTGGTCGCCGTGGCCGGCGACCTCGGCTACACCGTGCGCGGTGCCGACCTGCCCGGCGCCACCAACGGCGACTGCACCTTCGCCACCCGGTCCATCCGGGTCGAACGGCGGAACCCTCCGGCCCAGCAGGTCAAGACGCTGGCCCACGAGCTGGCCCATGCCCTCCTCCACGAGGGGGCGGCCGACCGGGCGCTGGCCGAGCTGGAGGCGGAGTCGACCGCCTTCGTCGTCTGCCGGGCCCTCGGCCTCGACACCGCCGACTACTCGTTCGGCTACGTGGCCTGCTGGGCCGGCGGCGGACCCGAGGCCCTGGCCGCCATCAAGGCGTCGTGCGGGCGGATCCAGCAGGCAGCCGGCCACATCGTGGCCGGGGTGGAGGCCACCGTGCCCGGCATGCCGGTCGACGGGATCGCGGCGGCCGCCTGAGGCGGACCCGCCCCCCGGTGGGGGCCCGAGGAGGCGTTGGTACCATCGGGACGTGGACGACCAGGGCACCACCGGGGCGGGCCGGGACACCGACTACTTCGCCCGCCAGCTGTCCGACCTCGACTTCAACGACCGCCTGCTCGATCTGGTGGCCGACACCGCGCTGCCCCTGCTCGAGCGGGTGAAGTTCCTGATCCTCTTCTCGGAGCGGATCGACGAGTTCTTCCAGGTCCAGGTGGCCGGCCTGCGCCGCCAGGTGGCCGCCGGCATGACCAGCCGGGCGCTCAACGGCAGCACCCCCGACGAGCTGCTCCGTCAGGTGCGCTCGTCGCTGGAGACCATGGTGGCCCGTCAGGAGGGGCTCTTCGCCGAGGTGCTGGCCCCCGCCCTCGCCGCCGAGGGGATCTCGCTGGTCGACTGGGAGGACCTGGCGGACAGTGACCGGGCCCACCTGCACGAGGTCTTCGACCGCCTGATCCTCCCGGTGGTCACCCCGCTGACCGTCGACCCCAGCCATCCCTTCCCCTACATCTCCAACCTCTCGCTCAACATCGGCGTGGAGGTGCGCAACCGGACCGACGGGACCACTCGCTTCGCACGCGTGAAGGTCCCGCCCAACGTGGACCGCCTGCTGGCTCTTCCCGACGGGACCCGGTTCGTCCCCCTCGAGCAGGTCATGGTGGCGTTCCTGGACGAGCTCTTCCCCGGGATGGAGGTGGGCCGGCCCTGCATCTTCCGGGTCACCCGCGACGCCGACCTGGCCCTGGATGACGACGCCGCCGACGATCTCCTCCTGGCCCTCCAGGAGGAGCTGCGCCGCCGCCGCTTCCTGCCCGTGGTCCGCCTCGAGGTCGACACCCGGATGTCGGGGGCCCACACCGAGGTGCTGGCCGAGGAGTTCGGCCTCGGCCCCGACGACGTCTACCGCTACGCCGGCCCCCTCGGCCTCGACTGCCTGTGGGCCCTCTACGCCATCGCCCGCCCCGACCTCCACGACGAGCCGTGGAACCCGCTGGTGCCGGCCGCCTTCACCTCGGTCGAGCGTGACGAGGACGAGGACATCTTCGCTGTGCTGGCCCGGGGGGACGTCCTCGTCCACCACCCCTACGAGTCGTTCTCGGCCTCGGTCGAGGAGCTGCTCAACGAGGCCGCCGAGGATCCCCACGTCCTGGCCATCAAGCAGTGCCTCTACCGCACCTCGGGCGACAGCCCCATCGTGGCCGCCCTGGTCCGGGCGGCCGAGCTCGGCAAGCAGGTGGCCGCCCTGGTCGAGGTGACGGCCCGCTTCGACGAGGAGGCCAACATCGGCTGGGCCCGCGCCCTGGAGGAGTCCGGAGCCCATGTCATCTACGGGCTCATGGGCCTCAAGACCCACGCCAAGACCACCCTGGTGGTGCGCCAGGAGGGCGACGCCGTGCGCCTCTACTGCCATGTGGGCACGGGCAACTACAACCCCAAGACGGCCCGCATGTACGAGGACCTCGGCCTGCTGTCGTGCCGGCCCGAGCTCGGAGCCGACGTCACCCGCTTCTTCAACTACATCACCGGATTCAGCCAGCCGCCCGACTACCAGGAGCTGGTGACGTCGCCCGGCGGGATCCGCGACCGGGTGGTCGAGTGCATCGACGCCGAGGCACGGGCCGGCGCCGAGGGGCGCATCACCCTCAAGGTCAACGGCCTCGACGACGTCGCCGTGATCGACGCCCTCTACCGGGCCTCCCAGGCCGGCGTGCCCATCGACCTCATCGTCCGGGGCATCTGCTGCCTCCGCCCCGGCATCCCCGGGCTGTCCGAGACGATCCGGGTCCGCTCGATCGTGGGGCGGTTCCTCGAGCACTCCCGGATCCTGCGCTTCGGCGGGGCGGCGGGCCGGCCGGCCACGTACTACATCGGCTCGGCCGATCTGCGCCGCCGCAACCTGGATCGGCGGGTCGAGGCCATGACGCCGGTGGCCGACCCGGAGGCCGTGGCGCGCCTGGAGGAGATCCTGGCCCTCAACCTGGCCGACGACGTGGCGTCCTGGGAGCTCGACGGGGACGGCGCCTGGCACCGGGTGGCCACCCGCCAGGGGATCGGCACCCAGCGGGCCCTCGAGGAGGCGGCCATGCGGCGCGGGTCGGTGTCCGACCGCTCCCGGGGAAGCCGGACCTGAGGCCGCCGCCGGCTGCGAGGCCGGCCGCCGGTCAGGGCAGGATGCCGGCGATCCGCTCCATCACGCTGTCGTCCAGGGCGTCGACCACCTCCAGAGCGGCCAGGTTCTCCCGGACCTGCTCGACCCGGCTGGCCCCGGTGATGACCGTGGACACGTGCGGGTTCTTGGCGCACCAGGCGATGGCCAGCTGGGCCAGGGTGCACCCCAGGTCGTCGGCGACGGCGGCGAGCTGGCGGACCGTCTCGTTGCGCTCGGCGTCGGTCAGGAAGCCCCGCAGCCACTCGTAGCCCTCGAGGCTGCCCCGCGACCCCTCGGGGATCCCGTCGAGGTACTTCCCGGTCAGCAGGCCCGAGGCCAGCGGGCTCCAGATGGTGAGGCCCAGGCCGATGGTGTCGTAGAGGGGGGCGTACTCGTCCTCCACCCGGTCCCGCCAGAGCAGGTTGTACTGGGGCTGCTCGACCACGGGCTTGTGGAGGTGGTGGCGCTCGGCGATGTCCCAGGCCTCCCGGATGGCCTCGGCCGACCACTCCGAGGTGCCCCAGTAGAGGGCCTTGCCGGCCGAGACCATGTCCGACATGGCCCACACCGTCTCCTCGATGGGGGTCTCGGGGTCGGGCCGGTGGCAGAAGACCAGGTCCACGAAGTCCAGGCCGAGGCGCTCCAGCGAGCCGTCGATGGCCTGGGAGAGGTACTTGCGGTTGAGGGTGTTGACCATGTTGACCTCGGGCGAGATCCCCCAGAAGAGCTTGGTGGAGATCACGTACGAGCGGCGCGCCCAGCCCAGGTTGGCGATGGCCTCGCCCATGATCCGCTCCGACTCGCCCCCGGCGTAGGACTCGGCGTTGTCGAAGAAGTTCACGCCGGCCTCATAGGCCGCAGCCAGGCACTCCTCGGCCGGGTTGCCGGCCAGCTGGGGCCCGAAGGTCACCCAGGAGCCGAAGGAGAGGACGCTCACCTTGAGTCCGGTCCCGCCCAGGCGTCGGTACTGCATGTCCATGGCTCCTCCTCCGCCGGCCACGGTGGCCGGGTCCGTCGTGCCGGAGCATCCTACGGCGCCCCGACCACGGCGGGCACGGGCCGCGGCCGGCCCGGGCGGCTCAGGCTGCGGCCTCGGCGCCCACGAGCGGGGTGTCGGCCGGGACGGGCCCGTCGGCCGGCGCCGCCTGCCACCGCTCCTCGATGCCGGCCAGGTGCCACACGGCCAGGGACACGGCCCACGTCACCACGAAGATGCCGACGATGGCGAAGCCGGCGGTGTTGATGTCGATGCGCCGGACCAGGCCGATCAGCCCCCCGGTCCACCCGGCGTGCTCGGCCACCAGGCCGAGGATCTCCACGGTGCCGATGAAGAGGGCCACGACCACCGACAGGCCGGTGACGGTCAGGTTGTACCAGACCTTGCGGACCGGCCGGGCGAAGGCCCAGTCGTAGGCGACGTTCATGAAGCACCCGTCGACCGAGTCGAAGAGGCACATCCCGGCGGCGAAGAGGACGGGCAGGGAGAGGATGGCCGCCAGGGGCAGGCCGCCCTGGACGGCGGTGCCGGCCAGGACCAGCAGGCCGATCTCGGTGGCCGTGTCGAAGCCGAGCCCGAAGAGGACCCCGACCGGGTAGAGCTTCCACGGCCGGTCCATGCGGCTGCCGAACCCGCCGAAGATCCGGTTCATCAGCCCGCGGCTGTCGAGGTGGCGCTCCAGCTCCGCTTCGTCGAAGCGGCCGGCCCGCAGCTCTCGGGCCACCTTGACGATGGAGACCAGGACCACCAGGTTGAGGATGCCGATGGCCCACAGGAAGGTGCCCGAGACGGTGGTGCCGATGATGCCGGTCCACAGGTGGAGACCTGACGAGCCGTTGCGCACGGCGGCCCCCAGCGACCGGATGCCCGCTCCGAGGGCCAGGGTGAGCACCAGGACCACCGACGAGTGGCCGAGGGAGAACCAGAATCCGGTGGTGAGGGGCCGCTGCCCGTCCTGGACCAGCTTGCGGGTGGTGTTGTCGATGGCGGCGATGTGGTCGGCGTCGAAGGCGTGGCGGATGCCCAGCGTGTAGGCCAGCACCCCGGTGCCGATCCCGAAGGCGCCGGCGGCCGCCCCGGCGCGGTGGTGGCCGGCCGTGACCAGGAGCGTCCAGCCCACGGCGTTCAGCACGACCACCGTGGCGGCCATGCCGGCGACGGTCGCCCACTCCCGCCGGGTCAGGTGGCGCCGGATCCTCTGGATGCGGCCCGTCGGTTCTGCCATCGGATGGGGATCCTCGCTGCGGTCCGGGTGCTCCGTGCCACCGTAGGGTAGTTGCGAACGGCTTGCAACACGGTCCGTGGCCCCCTACCGTCGGCCTGGTGAGCAGGCAGGCGCCCTCCCACGGCCACCACCACGACGTCGAGACGGCCGCCGACGCACTGGCCCTGGTCCGCCAGCACGGGGGCCGGGTCACCCAGAGCCGTCGGCTGCTGATGGAGGCCCTCTTCGACGGCCGGGACCACCACACGGCCGACGACCTCGCCGCCGCCGTCCAGGCGGCTGCGCCCGATGTCGCCGTCTCCACCATCTACCGCAACCTCGACGAGCTGGAGCGGCTCGGCGTGGTGACCCACACCCACCTGGGCCACGGCCCGGCCACCTACCACCTGGCCTCGTCGGCCCACTGCCACTTCGTCTGCCAGGAGTGCGGCACCGCCGTCATGGCCCCCGACGAGCTCTTCACCTCGTTGGCCACGGCGGCCCGGGAGACCTACGGCTTCGAGGTGGACGTCCACCACTTCGCCATCCTCGGCCGGTGCGCCGCCTGCCGGGCCTGAGGGCTACGGTCGGGCCACCGACCGGCTGACCGGCTGACCACCCACCGACCGACCGGGCCGTGCGCCGCGGAGGAGCCATGACCGATCACGGAAGCGACGTCGACCGCACGGCCGAGTGGGAGGCACTCCGGGCCCGCCACCTCCGCGCCCCGGCCGACCGGCCGGCCTCGGCCGCCCGGGGACTCCACCACATGGCCGTCGTGTGCAGCGACGTCGAGCGCACCATCGCCTTCTGGCAGGACCTCCTGGAGTTCCCCCTGGCCGAGCTGTTCGAGAACCGGGACTACCGGGGCTCCACCCACTTCTTCTTCGACATCGGCAACGGCAACTACCTCGCCTACTTCGACTTCCCCGGCCTCGACGTCGGCCCCTATCGGGAGGTCCTGGGCGGGCTGCACCACATCGCCATCAGCGTCACCCCCGAGACGTTCGACCGCCTGGTGGCCAAGGTCAGGGCGGCCGGCGTCGAGGTCCACCTGGTGGACGGGACGTCGGCCTACTTCCCCGGGCCCGACGGCGAGCGCATCGAGCTCCTCAGCTATGCGCTCGACGACATGTACGGGACCGTCGTGGCCCGGCCTGCGGACTGACCCCGCCCGCCGGCGCTCAGCCACGGACCGGCGGCAGCCGGCGGGTCCACCAGGCCAGGAGCGGTTCGGGGTCGGCCACGCCGAACGCCGTGCACATGGCCGCCCCGCAGGCCAGCAGGTGGGCGCGGGACTCGTCCGGGTCGACGGCTTCCTGGGCGGCCCGGAACGCCGCCGCCCCCGCATCCCACGCCGCCCGGCCGGCCGGCCGGGGGAGGGCGGCCACGTCACGGGCGGCCAGGCGCAGAGAGCCGCCGCCCAGACCGGTGCCGGCGTGCCGCAGGGTGGCCAGGGCGACGACCGGGGGAGCGATCACCAGGGCGCCGAGGTGGTGCACCCGGTCGGCCGGAGCGGCCACGGTGACCACCGGGACCGAGGGGAGGAGTGCTCCGACCGGGTCGGCGACAGCCTCCAGCACCCGGGTCTGGGTGGCCACCAGCACCTTGGGGACCAGGCGCCGACCGGCCCAGGCCGCCAGGGTGGGGTCGAGGCGGCTGAGGTCCACCCGGGGCCGGCGGAAGGAGGCGCCGCCGAAGCGGACGGTGCGGCTGCCCCACAGGAGGCGGGCCGGATCGATGGCGCCGCTGGTGACCAGGGGCGGGCCCGTCGGCGGTCGGGACGGGCCGGCGTCGGGGTCCGGGGCGTCCTCGTCGACCACGGCGCCGAGCAACCCGTAGTACTGGTCGCGGAAGTCGGCGGTCACCTCAGCCTCGTCGCCCACCGTCCCGTCGTCGGCGAGGTCGACCACGGGAACCCCCCGCCCGGGGGCCAGCAGCGGGGCCCACGGCTCCCCGTCGGACTTCGGCGCCGGCGCCTGCCCGGCCGGGGTGCACGACCGTCCCGTCCACAGGGCCACCGGGCCCGGGGGGCCGTGGCGGACCAGGACGGGCGCGCACACGGGGACGGCGGCGTCGAAGACGCGGTCCTGGGCGTCCCAGAGGCCGACGAGGGCGGCGCTGTCGAGCACGGCGGCACGGACCCCGGCCGCGTCGTGGGCGGAGAGGAACGACAGCGGCTCGATCATGCAGACGGTGCCGCCCGGCGCGGCCATCCGCAGGCCAGCGAGGAGGAAGAGCGCAGCGGCGTCGGTCTGGGCCCCTGCCGCCCGGCCGTAGCGGTCGGCCAGCGCCCGACGCCGGGCGCCGTCGGCGGCGCTCCGCCGGCGGAGCGGGGTCAGGAACGGGGGGTTGCCGACCACCAGGTCGAACCCGTCCGGGGCGCACCCGCCGGGGCCGGTCAGGCGCGCCGCGCCCTCGTCCCCTGCGCTGCGTCCACCCGGGGCGCCTGCCCCGCTGTCGACCAGGAGGAGCGCGTCGTCCACCAGCACCGTCGGCGCAGGTGCCCGAGGGTCGTCCCCATCGGCGCCGGCCAGGGTGGCCCGGCACAGACGTGCGGCCTCGGGGTCGAGGTCGATGCCGACCACGGTGCACCGGGCCGTCCGGGTGGCC
>CAXBRB010000059.1:0-12706 GCA_963977795.1 uncultured Acidimicrobiaceae bacterium | reverse complement strand
GGGTGCTCATCTCCGGGGCGGCCGGTGGCGTCGGGACGGCGGCCGTGCAGCTGGCCCGGGCGGCCGGAGCGGAGGTGGTGGCCAGCGTGCGCAACCCGGACCTCCACGCCGCCGTGGCCACCCTGGGGGCGCACCACGTCGTGGTCCCTGAGGAGGTGGGCGAGCACGGGCCCTTCGACGTGGTCCTGGAGCTGGTCGGCGCCCCGGGTGTCGAGGCGGCACTGGCCAATCTCGCACCCCGGGCCCGGGTGGTGGTGATCGGCGTGGGTGCCGGCGCCAAGGCCCAGGTCAACCTGCTGGCCCTGATGGGGGCCCGGGCCACCCTGGGCGGCTCCACCTTGCGGGCCCGCAGCGTGGAGGACAAGGCCGCGGTGGCCCGGCTGGTGGAGGAGCGGGCCCTTCCGCTCCTGGCCGACGGATCGGCGACGGTGCCCATCGAGGCCACCTTCCCGTTGGACGATGCTGCTGCCGCCTACGACCGGTTCGCCGCCGGCGGGAAGCTGGGGAAGATCGTCCTCCTGGTGTGAGCCGGGGGGTGTCGCACCGTGCAGATGAGATGCGTGCAGCCGAGATGCACGGGATGCGGATCCTTCGTGCACACTGGGACGATGGCTGGGTGGAAGCGCCCCGCTGGCCTCAGTCGCCTCGCACTGTCGACGGATGCGGCCGTGACCGGCCGCCGTCCCACTACCGGGAGACGATGACCGACGACCCGTGGCCGAAGAGCCCCTGGTTGGCCGTGATCCCGACTCGGGCGCCCTCGACCTGGCGGCCGGTGGCCTGGCCTCGGAGCTGCCAGGTGAGCTCGCAGACCTGGGCGATGGCCTGGGCGGGGATGGCCTCGCCGAAGCAGGAGAGGCCGCCGGAGGGGTTCACCGGCACCCGGCCCCCGAGCGTGGTGTCCCCGTCGCGCAGGAGCTTCTCGGCCTCCCCCTGCTTGCACAGGGCGATGTCCTCGTACCAGTCGAGCTCGAGGGCCGACGAGAGGTCGTAGACCTCGGCCACGTCCACGTCCTCGGGGGCGATGCCGGCCTCCTCGTAGGCGGCCAGGGCGATCGACTGCTTGAACGTGGGGCCCACGGCCGCCGCGGCCACCGAGGAGTCGGTCGAGAAGTTGGGCATCTCGATGATGGCCTGGGGGAACCGGGGGGTCACGGTGGAGACGGCGTCGATGGTCACCAGGTCCTCGGTGCCGGCGTGGCGGCGGGCGAACTCCATGGAGGTCAGCACCAGGGCGGCCCCGCCGTCGGAGGTGGCGCAGATCTCCAGCAGGCGCAGCGGGTCGGCCACCATGGGCGAGGCCAGCACTTCCTCGGCCGTCACCTCCTTGCGGTAGCGGGCATACGGGTTCTCCAGGCCGTGGCGGGCGTTCTTCACCTTCACGGCGGCGAAGTCGTCCTCGGTGGCCCCGAAGAGCTCCATGCGCCGCCGGGCGTACAGGGCGAAGTAGGTCGGGTTGGTGGCCCCCATCAGGTGGAAGCGCAGCCAGTCCGGGTCATCGGTGCGGTCCCCGCCCACCGGCTTGAAGAAGCCCTTGGGGGTGGTGTCGGCCCCGACCACCAGGGCCACGTCGCACAGGCCGGCCAGGATCTGGGCCCGGGCGTTGGAGATGGCCTGGGCCCCCGAGGCGCACGCGGCGTAGGCCGAGGAGACCCGGGCCCCGGACCAGCCGAGGGCCTGGGCGAAGGTGGCCCCGGCCACGAACCCCGGGTAGCCGTTCCGGATGGTGTCGGCCCCGGCCACGTACTGCACCGACGTCCACGGCAGGCCGGCGTCGGCCAGGGCGTCCCCGGCGGCGGCCAGGCCGTACTCCACGAAGTTCCTGCCCCACTTGCCCCACGGGTGCATGCCGGCACCCAGGACGGCGATCCGCTTGTCGTCAGGCACCGGCCGCCTCCCCGCTCGTCGCCCCCACCGGGCGCCACTTCCACACCAGGTACTCGTGCTCGTCGTCCTCGTGGAGCACGTCGAGGACCAGCTCCACCTCGGTGCCCACCGAGAGGTCGGCCACGCCCACCCCGGCCACGACCTGGCCCATGACCACCAGCTGCTCGGCGGCCAGCTCGACGGCGCACAGAGCGAAGGGGACATAGGGGTCGGCGGCCACGTAGGGGGCCGGCGGCTGGTAGCAGGCGTCGGTGTAGGACCACACGGTCCCCGAGCGGCTGAGCGGGACCTCGGCGAACTCCCGGCTCTGGCACTCGGGGTTGCGGCAGAAGAAGGTCTCCTTGGGGAAGGCGACGTTCCCGCAGCCGGCGCACCGGGAGCCGAGGAGCGCCGGAGCGTCCTCGTCCATGGTGAACCAGCCCTCGATGGCGGGCACGCGGGTCTTGGCCGTGGGCATGCGGGCGATCCTAACGGAGGGCCGGAAGCGCCGATGGAGTCGGCCGGGCTCCAGGATGGCCTACGGGGTGATGAGGCGGACCGTCGGGAAGTAAGAGGAGTACCGGCGAGTATGCCGGGTGAGCAGGTCGAGCGAGGCGACAGCAGCGTGGGCGCCGATGAAGAAGTCAGGGAGGGGGGAGGACCGGCTCCCGCCTCTCCTCCGGTAGGTGGCGAAGGCCTTCCCGGCAAGGAACGCCGCTTCCCAGGGAAGCACGCCCCGGAGCAGCGCACCGGCGTCCAGGGCATCATCGAGATCCTCCACCCGGGAGAAACGCACCGAGATCTCGGCGTAGATCACGGGGTTGATGACGAGCGGTCCCCGGTCGGCTGCGTCCCCCAGGGCTTCTGCGGACCAGTTTGACCACAGGGGGTCATCGGTGAAGAGGTCAAGGAGGACGTTGCTGTCGACAAGCGTGCCGACCGGACCGGTCATTCGGGTCGAGTCAGGGCCATGATCTCGTCCGTGCTCATGGCGATGTCACCCCGGCCCCGCATTCGCTGGGCGAGCACACGTCCTCGGGAGGGTGCGTCGGCGTCCTTGCGGATGACGACAGTGTCTCCCTCGACGGTGAACGTCACACGGGTGCCCTCGCAGATGCCGAGCAGGTCCCGGACGTCCTTGGGGATGGTCACTTGGCCTTTGCTCGTCACCCTCACGGTAAGAATCATACCAGTATGACTCTTACGGCGACTACAACCTCTTCCGCTCAGGAGGCCGGCGTCCCCCCGAGGGCCCCGGCAGCCCGGGCGGCGGCCACCCGCTCGGCGTCCCAGCCGAGCACGTCGGCCAGGACCTCGTCGGTGTGCTGGCCGACGGTGGGGGCATGGGCCGGGACAGGGAGCTCCTCGCCCAGGAACTTGAGCGGGGTCCCGAGCTGCTCGGCACCCAGCTGCTCGACCGGATACCACGAGAAGCGGTCATGGAACTGGGGGTCCTCGGCGATGGTCTTGGGCGAGTTCACCGGGGCCACCGGGAAGTTGCGCTCCACGCCATAGGCGATCCACTCGCTGGACGTGCGGGTCCGGAAGATGTCGCGCAGCTCGGCCCGCAGCTTGAGGTTGCCCACGGCGTGGTCGGCGTACTTGGAGCCGGGCCACCGCTCGAAGAGGTCCGTGCGCTCGACCGCCTCGCAGAAGTTCTTCCACAGCGACTGCTCGGAGGCCATGAAGAGGACGTAGCGCCCGTCGGCTGCCTCGTAGACCTGATAGCGGACGCCGTGGATCATGCCCGAGGTGCCCGGCTCGCGGCGCTCGTAGTTGTCGGCCTTGTTCCCGGTGACCTCGGACTCGGGGCGCTCGTAGGCCCTCCATGTCTCCGAGCGGTACCAGTCCATGGCTGCGGCGGCGTCCGACTGGGCGATCTCGAAGCACGAGCCCTCGCCGGTGGTCTTGGCCCGCAGCACGGCGGCCACGATGCCGAGCGCCCCGAAGAGGGGACCGGCGTGGATGCCCATGGAGGCGTGCTCGGGAAGGTAGGAGAAGCCGGCGTCGTCGACGGCCGGCGAGACGATGCCGGCCCAGGTGTCGAAGGCCACGCCGTGGGCGGGCAGGTCCTTGTAGGGACCGGTCATGCCGTAGCCGGAGATGGTGCAGAAGACCAGGTCGGGCTTGAGGGCCCGCAGGTCGTCCCAGCCCACGCCCCGCTTGGCCAGCACACCGGGCCGGCCGGCCTCGACGACCACGTCGCAGGTGACGGCCAGCTGCTTGAAGATCTCGACGTCCTCGGCGTTGCGGAGGTCCATGACGACAGAGCGCTTGCCCCGGTTGAGGTGGAGGTGCATCAGCGACACGCCCTCGACGATGGGCCAGGTCATCTCCCGGATGTAGTCGCCGGCTGGCGGCTCCACCTTGATGACCTCGGCGCCCAGGTCGATGAGGGGCATGGAGATGGCGGCCGGGCCGAGCGCGGAGACCTCGAGGATGCGGATGCCGTGGAGCGGGGCGTGGGTGGGCATGGAGCCTCCTGTGGTGTGGCGGGGGTGCCATCGGGGACGGGCCTCTCTGGCCACCGCGGTGTGCGCCGTGGGTGCGGGCCGGTGCGGGACCGGCCGGAGGCGAGTGTAGAGGAGGTGGTCCCGGGCCGACCCGGCCGGCGTGGTGGGGTCGGGGCGGGGTCGGGTAGAGTGTGCAACCGTCCCCGAGCGGCTGCGGCCCAAACCAGGTCACGCCGTGGCGGGGAGGCACCCTGCGCTCGTAGCTCAACGGACTAGAGCATCTGACTACGGATCAGAAGGTTGCAGGTTCGAATCCTGCCGAGCGCGCTGCATATTACTGCGATACCCCTGCTCAGGCGGGGGTTTCGTGCTTCTTGGGGCCCGATGGTCTTAGCCCTGGCAGCAGTGTCGTCAACATCTTGTCAACGAAGGGGTCGGCTAACGGAGTGTGACCTCGTCGTAGTAGTCAGAGTGTCGAGTGACACTCTTGGAAACGTCAATGTTCTTCAGTTTGGGCGGTGGATCCGTGAAGCCAATCGCTCCGGCCGCTCGCTGACCACCCATGGCTGTGGCGTACAGGTATCGAAGAACCTTGTCGTTGGTGGAGAAGTAGTTGTAGACAGCATCGTCGACTCGAGCGGTCAAGTTGCGCCAGTCGCCTTTGGCGCCGATCGCTGCGCCCGTAAGGTGTGCGGCTTGGATTGTCGGCCCCGCTGAGTTGGTGCCAAGGGACTGGGCTGCGACAGCCAGCACACGGGCACCAAGGCTGTGGCCCACCATGACGAAGCAATCTGCTCTGGTTCGGGCCATCAGATCCGCAACGATGACGCCGGTCTTGTCGGCGCGGCTCTTTGCGACATGCCACGGATTCTTGGCGAGATCAGTAGCGAGGAGTACCGGACCGATCGGGCCGAGCTTCTTTGCTCCCACCTTCGTGGCCGCTTCCGCAGCCGCCTTGATAGCGGCAGGAGCGGCCAGTGCCATTGCTCCACGTCCCGCAAGGAGGCCAAGGTCCTTCAGTTCCTTTGCCCCCCAATGCACGCGGTAGACGGGTGAGTCGGGATACCTCTTCCCAACCAGTCTCTTCCAATCACCCCAGCCCTCACCCGATTCGCTCAAGAATCCGTTGCACACGACTACCGGGACGCCGTGTCCCTCCTGGAGGGTCTCGATCCTGAACGACTTGTCCTCGCGGATGTAGGCGTTGGTGACAGATGCACCAAGTGCGCAGCCCAGTGCCCCGCCGATGGTGCCAATGACCATCGTCCCACCCACCATTCCAAGTCCACCAGTCGCCAAGGAACCTCCGCCCAGGAGAGCAAGCCCGTAACTGGAGGCTGCGGCACCTGAGTACCCTCCGACAAGGGAGCCAACGGCACCGCCGATGGCTGGTGCGGCTAGGAGTCCGGCGGTTGCGAACACGGACAGGCCAGCGACACCCGCTCCGGCGAGCCGCGTCGCCCGGCTGAGGTTGATCTCGTTGAATTCAAGGAACTGTTGGTAGTCGCCCAAGGCGTCCATCCTGAACTCTGCCTTGTCGAATCCGGGTATGTCATGGCGATGTTCCGCGCAGTAGCGCGGTACACGGATGATCCCCCGGCCCCGGATGGCCATGTGGTCGCAACTCGGAGCGGCGCACGGGAGGGAGGGTGAACCGCAGTTCTTGCATAGGTAGGCGGGCACCTGACCAACCGGACGCTTCACCTTCTGATGCATGTCCTTGGTGAAGCAACTGGAGCACCAGGCCTTCCTCCACTCCTCCTCCGGGCTGACTGCCAAGTCTGCAATCCATTCGGCCTCTTCTTGAAACTCCTTGGCGCTCTTCTCTGCACTGCGCTGTTCATCCTTTGTCGGGAGGTTCACCTTCTGGTAGGTGAACTTGGCGAATGCCCAGGCATTATGAATGAGCGCCGGATTCTTCTTCAGCGCCAAGGAACCTTTGGCGCTCGGCTCCACGTCCGACGTGGATCCGCTTAGCGTCAACTTCCGATTCTCCGGAGCGGTGATCTCACATTCCAGTCGATCACCTTCAAGAACTCGTGCGATGACTTCAGTCTTTGCCATGAAGTAAGCATGGCAGAACATGAAGTTGGATTCTTCCCTCGTCGCCCATACCTGGCCTCGTCGGAGTTTGCCTTCGTATGCCGACGTATGGAACAGGGTTTCGTGAGCACTGAACTACTAGCCGTCATTGGTCACGAGTGAGTCGCCAAGGGCCACGTAGGAAGGTGGTTGGTTCTTCGGTGGAGGCACCCCGGATGGGAGAGTCGAGCGGGCAAGGGTGGCCGTGAGCCCTCCCTATTGAGCGCAAAGTCGTCCAACTAGCGAGCGCATCGGACTCCATCGGGGCCATGATCGGCCGATCCGCCTTTGGTGCCACGGGATTCCTTCGGGACCCGGTCCGGACTCTTCTGCAATCCCCGAAGTCGGGGCGGACGTCACCGTTGGCCACCTACCGCACGGTTGCGACTAGGTCAGGGCCACTCGGCCACTGTGCGTCGCATTCGTCGAAGGAGACTCCTCGGATCAGAAGGTTGCAGGTTCGAATCCTGCCGAGCGCGCTGCACCTGGGCCCTCGGATCTCCGGGGGCCCAGTCAAATTCCGGGTCCGGGTGACCGTCCGACCACCGGTCCCGGGCGACGGCCGACCCGGTGGGGTACGTTCTCCATCGGCAGTCCGGCGGACGTCCTGCCGGCTGGTGCTCAGGGGGAATCCGACATGTCGCGCGTGCTCCGCCGCGTGCTGTCGGGGGCAGCGGTCGCCGTGGTGGCGACCACGCTCTCGGCCTGCACGCTGATCCTGCCCGGGGGGACCGGTTCCCCGCTGCCCGTCCTCGGACCGGGCCAGCCGACCTCCGGGTTCGGATCGCCGGGAACGGTGTCGGCCGGGGCGACGGTCGGTCATGCCGGCAGCACCACGGCGGGAACCTACGTCTGGTGGTATGTGCCCACGACGCTCCTGCACGGCACCTCGGCTCCCGTGGTGATCCTGCTCCACGGCTTCGAGCTCCAGGCTCCCCAGATCTACCAGGGGCTCATCGACCACCTGACGTCCGAGGGGAACATCGTCATCTACCCCCAGTTCAACCTGGGCGGGCTGACCGGGATCCTCCAGGACACCGACCAGAACGCCATGGAGTCCCGGGCTGTCGCCGCTGTGTACGCGGCGCTGGCAGCAATCGGGTCCAAGGCCGATCTCACCGACGTGACGCTGTGGGGCCACTCGCTCGGCGGCGAGCTGGCCACCTGCTGGATGCAGGCCGGCGGCGTGCCGGTGCAGGCCATCACCTTCGCCGACCCGTCAGTCAACCCCGGTGCCTCGCTGCCCAGCTTCCTCTCGTCGGTCCTGACCATCACCCAGGTGCCGTGGCGGAGCTGCGCAGCGTCGCTGACCGTGCCGGTGATGATCGAGACGGCCGGCGACGACACGATCGCGCCCCCTGCCGCTGACCCGACGTCCCTCTACCAGGCGCTGACCCACGCATCCTCCAAGGTCCTCTACGAGGTCCACACCGACCACCATGGACTGCCCGTGCTCGACGCCAACCACATGGCGCCGACCCAGGCCACCGGGGCCCTCCCCTCGTTCCTGGCCGACCTGGTGCTGGACGGGACGGGGACCCAGGACACCCTGGACTACCGCTACTACTGGGCAGCCTTCGATGCGCAGCTGGCCGGGCAGTCACGGGCGGCCTTCGCCATGGGCGCCTGGACCGACGGCACGCCTCTGCCGGCGGTCACCCAGCTGGCCCCCTGACCGCTGTCGGGCGGGGGCGGTCCCTTCGCAGCCGTCCGTCGTCAGCTGCACCACCGTTGGCACGGAGGCACCTGCCGGGTCGGTGCGCCTCGCAGCCCGGCGACCGGGCAGGGCGTGCCAGATGGAAGTCCTCCGTGACCCGGGACGGCCTGTCCGGCCCGTGGTCGGGATCGCGGTCCGGCCCGTCGTCCGGCCCGTCGTCTGGACGGTGGTTCAACTCGTGGTCCGGGCGGTGCCCCGCCCGACCGAGCGGTGGTCTCTGCTCAGCCGCCCGTTTCGAAGGAGATCGGGGTGCACGCCGGGGCCACCGGGTGGGCCGGGTCGAGCGCGTTCAGCATGTCCCGCAGGGCGATGTGGTCGTACACGATGCCGGCATGGCCGTCATGGTCCACTGCGCACTGGTCCTGGAGCACGATGTTGGTCACGTTCGAACCGGACAGCTGCTGCGACTGCCACGGCGTCACCACTTCGTCGTAGATGGTGCTGATCACCGTGTACGAGACGCTCGGCACGGTGATCCCGCTGGCATCGAGCGTGGTGACCACGGAGGAGCCGGCTTCCTGCTGGACGCACGAGAGGCAGACCGAGGACAGCCCCTGGTTGACCAGGTTCGGCAGGTTGGGGATGTAGGCGGCCATCTGGGTCAGGCCGTCCAGCGTGGTCCCCCGGTTGTCGGGAGCCAGGGCCACGAAGGTGTGGACCGAGGGGGCGCCGCCCAGGAACTTGAGGTACCAGTTCGGCATCATCCCGCCCTGGGAGTGGCCGACCAGGTCGACCTGGGACACCCCGGTGGCCGTCTTGACCTGGTT
This sequence comes from uncultured Acidimicrobiaceae bacterium, assembly GCA_963977795.1. GTDB lineage: Bacteria > Actinomycetota > Acidimicrobiia > Acidimicrobiales > RAAP-2 > Bog-756. Next base: position 3,821 of record CAXBRB010000059.1, on the reverse strand, counting down.
CACGAAGGTGGCCAGTTGGGTGGCCGACGTGGGGATGTCGCCCACGCCGTAGAAGAGGCTGAGCAGCGGCGGGCCCCCGTAGTTGAAGGTGAACACGCAGTAGCCGTTGTTGTAGAGCAGCGGCGAGACGGCCTGCCAATTGTCGTCCTCATTGGCGAACGTGCCGTTGACCAGGACCACCGGGCGGGGATGGGCCGCGGAGGGCTTGCAGGACCAGTTGTTGGCCCCGGGCGGGGGCGTGTTGGGGAGCAGGGCCGGCAGGGCGAAGTCGGCCGTCGAGTAGATGACGGGCAGCGACACCGGGATGTTCACGGTGGTGCCGCCGGGAAGGATGAACTGGCACGCCGACGTGGCCAGTGCGACGGCACCGACGGTGCAGGCCAGCAGGGCCCGTCGGGCCCGGGACGTGGTGATGCGCATGAGATCTCCCCCAGATCGTCGTGGCGCCTGCCCGCACCGCCGTGGTGGGGCACACACTACCGATGTCCGTCGCCCGTGTCCCTCTTGTTCTCCTCGCTGCCCCGCCCGGCCCGGCTCAGGCCTGAGCCTCCACCAGGTCGTCGGCCACGATGGTCATGGGCGACGGCTCCAGCATCCGGGCCACCCCGTCGGCCGGGATCCCGGCCGCCTCCATCTGGGCCATCGATCGTCGGCCGGTCAGGGTACGCAGCAGCTCGAAGTCCGAGAGGCCCGCGCCGTCGATGCGGGCGGCCAGGTCGGGGTCGCCTCGTCGGAGCCCACCGAGGAGGTAGGCCGCCCCGACGGCCAGCGACGGGTCGTCCTGGGCCCCGGGCACCCCGAGGGCCAGACGGATGTCGTGCTCGTGGGTGGCCATGTCCATGACCAGCTGGAGGTTGGAGGGGGCGGGGATGTGGGGGACCAGCTGGTCGAAGGCGGCGGCCGAGGCCTCCCACTGGTCCAGGAGCCCATCGATGGGGATCTCCCGCATGCGCTCCACCTGGGCGTCGGTCCAGGCCGCCGAGCCGATGCCCTCGAGGCGTCCGGCCAGCAGGTCGTCGCCCACCCCGAACATGTGGGCTGCCAGGTCCTTCACGGTCCACGCCGGGCAGGTGGGCACGATCCGGGCCAACTGCTCGGCATCGACGGACCGCAGGAGGGCGATGGTCCGTGCCCGGACCCCCTGGGTGGCGGCCAGGACGTCGTCAGGGGAGATGTCGTCGCTCATGCCCGGATCCTACGGGGTGGCAGCCCGGGCGTGGGTCCCCGTGCCGCGCTCAGCGCCCGAGGACCCGCTCGCAGATCCGGACCTCGACACGGTCGTCCGGGGCCAGGCCGAACACCTCGGTCAGTGTTGCCCCTGTCATCCGGGCCAGCTCCCCCCGGTCCGCTTCGGTCGTGGCCTCGTGGTGCCAGTTGGGCACGCGGGCGGTCGGCGCCCGCCAGCCCAGCCGGGCCAGGGCGGCCTCCTGGGCGGCATCGAGGCGCACGTGTTCGTCGAGGAACACGTTGGCGCTGCACTCGCCGACCATGGAGACCCCGTCCTCGAGGACGGCGAACTGGAGGTAGCGGCCGCCGTTCCCGCCGCAGCTGGGGCAGAGGACGATGTCGACCTCGATGAAGAGGTGCCACCGGCCGGGCCGGGCGGCCAGGTCGGCCAGGACCGGACCGTGGCCCCGGACCACCTCGGCCACGGTGGCCCACCGGCGGTGCGACGGGCCGTCCCGGTCGCCGTGGAAGGCATCGAGGATGTCGTAGACGGAGCCGGTGCGGTCCTGTCCCACGATGGCCGTGCCGCTCGGCGCGCAGCGATCAGACTCCGTCTCCTCCAAGGTCTCCTCCAAGGCCTCCTCCGTGTCCTGCTGCACCGCAACGCTCCTCTGCGCTCCTGCTCCTCCGCTCATTGCTGCGGACGTGGATCGCAGAGCCATCGTCTCGCTGGGGTGTGACGTGGCCGAGGGGCGGGCACTGCGCTGGCGGGTGGCCGGGTCGTCGGTCTCGGGGGAGCTGGCGGCGCCCGGCCGCGGTGCACCGGGCGGCTGCGGTCACACCCCCTGGCTACCGTCGGCGCCATGGGGCTCCTCCTCCGACACCTGCGGCACCGGGCCTGCCGGCCGGCCGCCCGCCAGCCCGGATCGGTCCGGCCGTGAACTGGCTGGCCGTCCTCCTCGCCTACCGCCTGGGCCGGGGCCGCCGACCCGCCCCTCCGCCCCGGTCGCCCGGGACGGCGACCGACACGGTCATCGCCAGCATCGCCACCGGCCTCCTCATGGGCCTGGTCTCGCTCCCGGCGTGGCTCTCGGGCACCTACGTCCTGGCCGTCCCCATCACCCTCGGCGGCCTGATCGGCGTCACCATCGGCCTCTGCTCGGCCGCCGGCGAGCGGCGCCGGTGACCGTGCCGGTCCGGGGTGCCCCCGCCACCGGACCGCCGCCCATCAGCGGACCAGGGCCCCCACAGCCTCGTCGAACAGGTCGGCGTGGAGGTCGACGTCGGCCTCGCTGGTCTCCGGGCACATGAGCACCATGTTGTGGAACGGGGTGATCAGCACTCCCCGGTTGGACAGGGCCAGGTGCAGATAGGCCTCGAGCTCGGCGTCGTGGGCGGCGTGCGACGCGGTCCCGTCAGCCGGCGCCGGCGAGCAGAAGCGGTACTCGGCCCGGGCGCCGACCTGGGCCAGCGACCACGGCACGCCAGTGCGGTCGATGGTCTCCCGGGCGCGCCCGACCAGCCGGGTGCACCGGGCCTCCATGTCGGCGAAGGCCTCGTCGGTCAGCACGTGCTCGAGGGTGGCCCGGGCCGCCGCCATGCACAGGGCGTTGCCGGCCAGCGTGCCGCCCACCCCGCCGACGTCGGTGATGTCGGCGTCGGCCGCGGCCACGGTGTCCTGGATGCGCTGGGCCAGGTCGGCCCGGAGGCCGAAGGCCCCGATGGGGATGCCGCCGGCGATGGCCTTGCCCACGGTCACCATGTCGGGCTCCAGCCCCCAGGCCCGCGTCGCCCCGCCCGGCCCGGCTGAGAGGGTGTGGGTCTCGTCGAGCAGCAGGAGGGTGCCGGTGGCGTCGCAGGCCGCCCGGAGGCCGGCCAGGTAGCCGGGCTCGGGCAGCACGATGCCCATGTTGGTCATGGCCGGCTCGGCCAGCACCACGGCCACCTCGCCGGTCTCCAGCGCCGCGGTGACGGCTGCGAGGTCGTTGAACTCGACGGCCACCGAGGTGCGTGCCGGGTCCACGGCCGGGGCCACGTTGCCGGCACGGGCCACCGTGGTCCCGTCGGGGCCGGCCACCACCAGGGTCTCGTCGACGCTCCCGTGGTAGCAGTAGGAGAAGACCAGCACCTTGGGCCGGCCGGTGACCAGGCGGGCCAGGCGCAGGGCCCACCGGTTGGCGTCGGTGGCGGTCAGGGCGAAGGACCACCGGGCCATGCCGAACCGACGGGACAGCTCGGCGGCCACCCACTCGGCGTCGTCGGTGGGGAGCATGGCGGTGATCCCGCCGAGGGCGCCGATGCGCCGCTGGACGGCCTCGACCACCGGGGCCGGCGAGTGGCCGGCCATGGCTCCGGTGTCCCCCAGGGCGAAGTCCACGTACTCGTGGCCGTCCACGTCGGTCACCCGTGCTCCCCGAGCCCCGGCCAGGCTGAGGGGGAACCCGCCCGCCCACTGGGTCATCCACGTCATGGGCACCCCGGTGAAGAGGTGGTCGGCCCCGGCGAACCGTGCCGCCGATCCCGGGTTCCGCTCCCGGTGGGCGGCCGTCTCCCGCTCGAGCAGGGCAGCCAGGCGCTCTCGGTCCACGACGGTCTCCTCTCGGCCGGGCCGGCCCGGTGCCGCGCCCGGCGCCATTGTGCCAGGGGCCCCGCCC
>CAXBRB010000058.1:0-12980 GCA_963977795.1 uncultured Acidimicrobiaceae bacterium | reverse complement strand
CATCATTTTGTGGGAAGATGACGACATCTTCGTCGTCAACAAGCCCCCGTTTATTTCCACCCTCGACGACCGGAGCAATCCCGACAATCTGCTGGCGCAGGCGCGGGTATATTCCGACGACGCCCAGGCCGCCCACCGGCTGGACAAGGACACCTCCGGCGTGATGGTGGTGGCGAAGACGGAGCAGGCGCTGGCCACACTCTCCGCCGCCTTCGCCGCGCGCGATCTGGATCGCGCCTATCTCGCCCTGGTCTGGGGCCTGCCCGCCCCGGCGGCCGGCACGGCAGGGCCGCACCACCGGCACCCGACACAACCGACACCACACCACCAACACCAGGAGGACACCCATGGGCATGCTCGACGGCAAGGTTGCCATCGTCACCGGCGCGGGCCGGGGCATCGGACGCGAGGAGGCCCTGCTGCTGGCCTCCGAGGGCGCCAAGGTCATCGTCAACGACGTCGGCGCCTCGCTCCAGGGCGAGGGCGGCGACAAGCACCCGGCCGAGGAGGTCGTCGAGCTCATCAAGGCGGGCGGCTCCGACGCCGCTGTCAACGCCTCGGACGTCTCCTCGTGGGAGGGGGCCAAGGCCCTCGTCGACCAGGCCGTCGACACCTTCGGCCAGCTCGACATCCTGGTGAACAACGCCGGGATCCTCCGCGACAAGATGTGCTTCAACATGGAGGAGTCGGACTGGGACGACGTGATCCGAGTCCACCTGAAGGGCCACTTCGCCCCGTCGCACCACGCCGCCGTCTACTGGCGGGGCCGGGCCAAGGCCGGCGAGGACGTCACCGGCCGCATCATCAACACCTCCTCGGAGGCGGGCCTCTTCGGCAACGCCGGCCAGGCCAACTACTCGGCGGCCAAGGCCGGCATCGCCTCGATGACGTGGGTCCTCGGCCGTGAGCTGGGCCGCTACGGCATCACCGTGAACTCGATCTCCCCGCGGGCCCGCACCCGGATGACCGAGAACATCTTCGGCGAGATGGCCAAGACCGACGACGGCTTCGACAAGTTCGACCCCAAGAACGTGGCCCAGCTGGTGACCTTCCTGGCCACCGACGAGGCCGCCGACATCAGCGGCCAGAACTTCATCGTCTACGGCGGCGACATCTGGGTGACCGGCGGCTTCCACACCACCGGCGAGATCCACCGGGACTCGATGTGGACGCCGGCCGAGCTGGCCGCGGCCAAGGGCGAGCTGTTCAAGGGGCTCGACTCGGGCGTGCCCCCCTTCAGCCTGGCCTGATCCCTCGGCGGGCCTCCGGGACCCGCAGTCGCTCCACCCCCGCCGCTCCGGTGGGGGTGGAGCGCGTCCGGGGCCTTCCGGGAGAGCCTGCTCAGCCCGGGGCGTCCCCGGTCCCGGAGTCGGCGGCGCCGGCTCCGTTCCCACCCAGGACGAGGTCGCCCAGGCGCCCGGCCACCTCGTCGGCCGGGCCGGTGAAGGCCACCCGGCCCTTGGCCAGCACCACAGCGTCGTCGGCCAGGCCGAGCGCCCGCTCCACATGCTGCTCGATCACCACCAGGGCCGTCCCGGCGACCAGCAGGCGGCCCAGGGCGGCATAGACCTCGTCGACCACGGCAGGGGCCAGGCCGAAGGAGAGCTCGTCCACCACCAGCAGCCGGGGCCGGAGCACCAGGACCCGAGCCAGGGCCAGCATCCGCTGCTCCCCGCCCGAGAGCGTCCCCGCCGACTGGGACCGGCGCTCCCCCAGACGGGGGAAGGCGGCATAGGCCTCGGCCAGCGCGGCGTCGACCCGCCGGCGGCCCAGGGCCGACCGGAACGGGAGCACCAGGTTCTCCTCGACGGTCAAGGTGGCGAACACGGCCCGGCCCTCGGTCAGGTGGGCCATGCCCCGGCGGGCGATGACGTGGGCCGGCCGGCCGGTGATGTCCTCCCCGGCGAAGGTGACCCGGCCGGCGGCCGCCGGCACCAGGCCGGTCACCACCCGGGCCACCGTGGACTTCCCGGCCCCGTTGGCCCCCACCAGCGCCACCGCACGTCCCTCGTCCACGGAGAAGGAGACGTCGAAGAGGGCGTCGAAGGGCCCATAGGCGGCCCGGAGGTGCGCCACCTCCAGCAGCGGCCCGGTCACGCCGAGGTCCCCAGGTAGGCCCGGCGCACGGCGGGATCGGCCAGCACGGTGGCCACCGGGCCGTCGGCCAGGACCCGGCCGAGGTCGAGCACCACTAGGCGGTCGGCCACGGCCTCCACCACGGCCAGGTCGTGCTCGATGAGGACCACGGCCGCCCCGGAGCGGCGGCGCACGTCGTCCAGGACGCCGGCCAGCCGGGTCGTGTCCCCGACGTCGAGGCCCGAGGAGGGCTCGTCCAGGAGGAGGAGGCGGGGTGCGCCCATCAGGGCCCGGCCCAGCTCGACCAGGCGGGCCCGGCCCAGGTCCAAGGTGGCCACCGGCCGCTCGGCCACGTCGGCGAGGCCCAGCTGGGCGAGGACGGCCCGGACCCGCTCCAGCTCGTCCGGGGTCGGCCCGCCCCGGTGGAGCAGGTCGCGCCAGATCCGCACGGTTCCCGTCTGCGCCTGCTCGGCCACCAGCAGGTGGTCGGCCACGGTCATGCCCTCGAAGAGCTCCAGGCGCTGGAAGGTCCGTCCGATGCCCTGGCGGCTGCGCCGCCACACCGGAGCCCCGTCGATGCGGCGCCCATCCAGCAGCACGGTGCCGGCGTCGGCGGCGGTCACCCCGGAGAGGCAGTCGACCAGGGTCGACTTCCCGGCCCCGTTGGGGCCGATGATCCCGACGGCCTCGCCCGGGGCCACCCGCAGGGAGACGCCGTCGAGGGCGGTCAGGCCTCCGAACCGCTTGGTCAGACCGGTCACCACGAGGAGGTCGGTCCGGCTCATGCCGGCCCTCCTCGGTGCACCACCCTGGCGGCCTCCCCTGGTGTCGTCACCGTGGTGACGTCCGAAGCGGGCCCCGGTCCCCCATCCCCTGGACCGCCGGCGCTGCGGCCGGCCCGGACCCGCTGGATCAGCCGCTCGGTCCGGCCGGCCACGAGATCGAGGAAGCCCTCGGGGTGGCGGGTGTAGCTGAGGGTGGCCATGCCGAAGAGGACGGCCACCAGGCCGGCGAACCGGGCGGGCAGCGTGGTCACCGCCTGCTGGAGCACCTCGTAGACGACACCGGCCACCACCGCCCCGGCCACCGAGCCGATCCCCACGATGGCCACCACGGCCAGGAGGACGATGGAGACCTGGCTCCCGAAGGCGTCGGGCGACAGCGAGCCCTCGAGCGAGCCCGACAGGGCGCCGCCCACCCCGGCCATCCCGGCCGAGAGGGCGAAGACCAGCACCCGCAGGCGGGTCACGTCGATGCCCACCGAGGAGGCCGCCAGCTGGCTCCCCCGCACGGCGGCCAGGTACCGGCCCATGGTCCCGTCGCCGACCAGCTTCACCACCAGCGCTGCGCCGCCGAGCACGGCCAGCGAGAGCACGAAGAACGGCTTGGCGGCGGCGAAGCTGACCGGCCCGGCCGACGGCCGGGGGACGGTCACGCCGCCGGCTCCGTTGCCCACCCACGAGAGCGGGAAGAGGATGTTGTCAGCCAGGAGGGCGAAGGCCAGGGTCGCCAGGGCCAGCGAGAGGCCGGCCAGGCGCAGGGTCGGCACCGCCACCACCACCCCGAGCACGGCGGCGACGATCCCGCCGGCGGCCACGCCGAGCATGACGGGGAGGCCGAGGTGGACGGCCAGCTGACCGGCCACGAACCCGCCGAGGCCGGCGAAGGTGGCCTGGCACAGGGAGATCAGCCCGGTCATGCCGGTCAGCAGCGTGAGGGAGAGGAAGATGATCGAGACGGCCACCGCCTGGTTCATGGTGAAGAGCCAGTCGGGCGGGACCCAGGTCAGCGCCGACACCACGGACAGCGCGGCGAGCGCCCAGGCGAGGCTGGCCGTCGGGCGCCGGGCGAGCCGGTAGGTCCACGGGGTCCGCACGCCGCCCAGGCGCCGGTGCCACAGCCCCACCGCGCCCGGTGCGCCGGCCGCTGCGGGTGCGGCGGCGCCCGTGCGGAAGCCGGCCACGGCCCGCTCGACGGCCGACGTCGGGGGGTCGCAGGCGGCCAGGGGGTCGGTGACCCGGCTCTGGCCGACGAGGGGGAGGAAGACCAGGAGGACCAGGAAGGGCAGCGACGGCCGCAGTCCGTTGGCGATGACCCCGGGCGGGAGCTCGCCGGCCAGCACCTGCTGGACCACCCCCAGGGCCAGCCCGCCCACCAGGGCCCACGGCAGGCTGGCGAACCGGCCGACCACCGCCCCGGCGATCCCCCACACCAGGAGGACGGTGAAGTTCTGGGGGTCGAGCTGGGGATAGAGCGGGGCCAGCAGGACCCCGGCCAGGCCGGCCATGGTGCTGGAGAGGATCCAGGCCGACAGACCGATCCGGCCGGCGTCGATCCCGGCCAGCTCGGTGAGGCGGGGGCTCTCCACCACCGCCCGCATCTGGAGGCCGACCGGCGTGAACCGGAACAGCGCGACCAGGGCGGCCACCACGATGAGGGTGGCCGCGGTGACCGAGAGCTCGAGGCCGCTGACCGGGACGGAGCCCACGTGGAAGTAGACCCGCTGGGCGTCGCCGAAGAGGGCGGGCGGCGAGAGGACCGGGACCGACCCGGCCACCATGATGGCCACCTGGGGCAGGGCCACCAGGAGTCCGAGGGAGGGGACAAGGGTGACCAGGGGCGACGTCGAGCGGATGCGCCGGAACAGCAGCCGGTCGAGGGCGATCCCCACCACCGGGCCGATGACGGCGACGGCCACGACGGCGGACGCCCACCGGGGCCATCCGCCGTCGATGAGGGACACGTAGGTCAGGGCCGACACGAAGGCCTGGGCCCCGAAGGCCAGGTTGAAGACGCCCGAGGCCTTGTAGGTGAGGACCAGGCCCACGGCCATCAGGGCGAAGACGCACCCGTAGGGCACGCCGGGGAGGGCGTAGGAGAGGAGGGTGGTCACCGCCCCGGGACCCCCGGGGGCGGCGGCACCGTCACCACCGGGACCTGGCCCGAGGGCAGCGTGGTCCGGGTGGAGGGCGGGTGGATCTGGTCGAAGCACCGGTAGGCCGCCGTCACCGGGGCGAAGACCGGCACGAAGCGGCCGCCCCGGGCCCGCACGAAGGTCGAGCAGTCCACCCGGTCGAGGTGGTCGTGGGCGGTGGTCCAGTCCACCGGCGGGTAGGCACCGGCAGCGTTGTAGCGGGTCAGCCGGTTGATGGCGGCGACCACCCGGGTCCGGGTCACGTCGGCGCCGGCGGCCCGCAGCCCCTGGGTGAAGAGGTCCGCGCTGGCCCAGCCGGCCAGTGCCGGGCCGCTCAGCGGGGTCCCGGGGGCGTAGCGGCGCATGGCCGCCACGAACCGGTCGATGCCCGGGTAGACCCGGGGCGCCAGGTCGGCCATCTCGAAGGGCGTCTGCTGGAGCATGAAGAGGACGCCGTCGAGGGCGGCGGGGCTGCTGCGCAGGTTCTGGGCGTTGTAGCCGTCCAGCCAGTACTGGGTGACGGCCGAGCCGAGCCCGTGCTGCTTGAGGGTCTGGGACAGCTTGATGTTCCCGCTGGCGTCCATGCAGGTCACCACGAAGTCGACCCCGGCCGAGGCGATCCGGGTGACGTCGGCGTCCAGGGAGGCCACGCCGAAGGGGATGGACTCGTCGATCACCGGCGTGGGGACCCGGTGCTGGGCCAGGGCCTTGATCACGCTGATGCAGCCGTCCGAGGACTGGGCCACGTTGTAGGCCAGGACGGCGGCCCGGTGGGCGTGCACCTGCTGGACGGCGAAGGGCACCTGCGGCTGGGGCAGCGTCGGGTCGACGTAGGAGCCCCCGGCGCCGAAGAGCGTGGGGCCCGACCACTGGGCCACCGTGTTCTCCTGGAGCCCGAACGTGGGCACGCCGTGGGCCCGGAGCACGGTGGAGCCGGTGAAGAACGGCGTCCCCACCCCGACCACGGCGAAGACCTTGGCCTGGACGAGCCGCTGGGCGGCCACCAGGTCCCCCGACGGGGACGTGCCGTCGTCGATGACCGGGCCGTAGACGATCCGCCGGCCGTTCACCCCGCCAGCGGCGTCCAGGGCGGCGAAGTAGGCCCGGGCCCCGGTCACCACCGGGGCGAAGCTCGAGGCCACGAAGCCGCTGAGCGATCCCATGCCCCCCACCCGGATGGCGGTTGGGGTCACCCCGTCGGCGTCACCGGCGTGGGAGACCGAGAGCACGGTGACGTTGGCACACCCCGTGCCGATCACCAGGGCGGTGGCCGCCAGGACCACCAGGGCGGACAGGGCGCCCCGCGCCCGGCGGTGCCGGCCTCGGCGCCCGCTGCCGCCCTCCGGTGCACTCGCTCGGTCCACGGTCCTCCCCACGGCCCGTCGCCGGCCGGGCACGGCCCGACTGTATCGGCGCCCCCACGCCGAGGAGGGGACGCCGGGGGGCATCCGCCGAGCCGGCCCTGTGGTCAGGCCCGGCTCGGCACCTTGGCCGTGGCCGTGCCGACGACCTTCTCCTCGCCGTCCCCGTTGACCAGGCGGACGTCGAGGTCGACCAGGTGGTCGTCGCCCTCGGTCCGGGTGCCCGCCACCACGATGCGGCTGGACAGCTCCTCGCCGGGCCAGGTCTGCCGGGCGAAGCGGACCTGGAAGCGGGTCACGTTGCCCACGCCGACCCAGTCGGTGATGGCCGTGCCCAGCAGGCCCATGGAGAACATCCCATGGCCGAAGACGCTGGGCTGGCCCGCCGCGGTGGCCTTCACCTCGTCGTGGTGCATCGGGTTGAAGTCGCCCGAGGCACCGGCGTAGGCCACCAGGTCGGTGCGGGTCAGGGTGTGGGTGAGCACGGGGGCCTCGTCCCCCGCCGCCACGTCCTCGTAGTGCAACGGTGCGTCAGCCATGGTGCGGTCCTTCCTCGCTGTTCCTCGGTATCGTTCTCATCTGGTCTCCGGCGCCTCTGGCGTCCGGCACATCTGGCGTCGGGGCCGTCCCGGCGGTCCCTACCGACCGGGCTCGGGGTCCCGGGGCAGGCCGAGCAGCCGCTCGCCGATGACATTGCGCTGCACCTCGCTGGTGCCGCCGGCGATGGTCAGGCACTTGCTCTGGAGCACACCGTAGGCCGACGCGGCGGCCTCTCCGGCAGTGAGCGCCCCGTCGGGGCCGCACACGTCGAGGCCGAACTCGTGGACCCGCTGCTCGAACTCGGCGCCCAGCAGCTTGCGCAGGCTGGCCTCGGACCCCGGCTCGAGGCCCCCGAGCGAGCGCAGCGTCGAGCGCATCCCCAGCTGGGCCAGGGACTGGGCCTCGGCCAGCAGGCCGCCCAGGCGGTCCAGGGTGACCGGGTCGGGCAGGTCGTCTCCGGCGGCCAGGCGGCCGAGCACGCCCTCCAGTGCGCCCCCGAAGGCCGAGTCCGACGAGAGCGAGACCCGCTCGTTGGCCAGGGTGGTGCGGGCCAGGCGCCAGCCCCCGTCGATCTCCCCCACCACGCACTCGTCGGGGACGAAGACGTCGTCGAAGAAGACCTCGTTGAAGAGGGCGTCGCCGGTGATCTCCCGCAGCGGCCGGATGTCGATGCCCGGCGAGGACATCTCGACCAGGAAGTAGGTGATCCCCTGGTGCTTGGCCACGTCGGGGTTGGTGCGGGCCAGGCAGATGCCCCAGTGGGCCCGCATGGCCACCGAGGTCCACACCTTCTGGCCGGTTAGCGACCAGCCGCCGTCGACCCGGGCGGCCCGGGTGCTGAGGCCGGCCAGGTCCGAGCCGGCCCCGGGCTCGCTGAAGAGCTGGCACCAGATGATGTCGCCGGCCAGGGTGGGCCCGACGAACCGCTCGACCTGCTCCGGAGAGCCGTGGGCCATGATCGTCGGCAGGGCCCAGGCGGCCACGGCCAGGTTGGGGCGGCGCAGGCCGGCTTCGGCGCACACCTGGTCGATCACCAGCTGCTCCACCGCCCCGGCGTCGCGCCCCCAGGGGGTCGGCCAGTGGGGAGCCAGCAGACCGGCCTCGGCCAGGGCCCGGCGCTGGGCGCCGGCGTCCTCCATGGCGGCCAGTCGGGCCACCTCGGGGGTCAGCTCGGCCCGGAGGGCCTCGGCCTCGGGGGGCAGGTCGATGCTGAGCGTGCGGCGCCACCCGCCCAGGGCCAGGCGGGCGGCCCGGGAGCGCAGCGGGGCGGTGCCGCCGACCAGCTGGCGCAGGGTGGTGGCCCGGCGCAGGTGGACGTGGGCGTCGTGCTCCCAGGTGAAGCCCATCCCGCCCAGGACCTGGATGGCCCCCTTGGCCGCCTCGACGTAGCCGTCCAGGGCCAGGGCGGCGGCCAGCTGCACGGCCAGGTCGGCCGGGTCGGCCCCGGCGGCGGCCGTGGTCTCACCCTCGACCACCAGGGCGGCGTCCCAGGTGGCCGCCACGCCCTGCTCCACGGTGACCAGCATGTCGGCCAGGCGGTGCTTGATCCCCTGGAACTGGCCGATGGGGCGGCCGAACTGCTCGCGAGTCCGGGCGTGCTCGGCGGCCGTGTCGAGGCACCACCGGGCGCCGCCGCAGGCGGCGGCCGAGAGGACGAGCAGGGACAGGGTGCGCACCGCCTCGGTGCCGACCCCCTCCACCACCCGGGCCGGGGCGCCGGCGAAGGTCCAGGCCGCCGACCGGTGGCTGGGATCGAAGCTGGCCAGCTCGGCGACGGCCGGGTCGGCGGGACGGTCGAGGACGGCCCAGACCACGGCGCCGTCCACGGCCACCGGGGCCAGGACCAGGCCGGCCACGGCGCCGCCGAGGAGGGGCTGGAGGGCGCCGTCGACCACCAGGCCGCCGTCGGCGGCTCGCACCCCGGTGAGCCCGGCCGGCGGCGTCGCCGTGCCGTCGGGGGCGGCCGGCGGGATGGCCAGGGTGGCCGTGGCCGAGCCGTCGGCCAGGGTGGGGACGACCTCCTTGGCCACCGGTCCTCCGGCAGCGGACAGCACGGCGGCCACCACGGTGGTGGTGTCCCAGGGACCCACGGCGGCCACCCGGCCGAGGGCCTCGGCCACCACGGCCAGCTCGAGGAGTCCCGCCCCCTGGCCGCCGAGCTCCTCGGGCACCTGGATGGCCAGGGTGCCCTGGGCGGCCAGGTCGCCCCAGTAGGCTGGCAGGGCGTCGGACTCGGCCTCCAGGGCCGTCCGCACAGCGGCCGGAACGCCCCGGGCCTCAGCCCAGCCGGCGACCGCCGCCCGCAGCTCGTCGTGCTCGTCCTGGATCCCGATGGCCATGCCCGTTTCTACCATCTGAGGCTGGGCGGTAGAACCCGTTCCACCCCGCTCCGGGCCGCCCGGGAGGGCCCCGGAGCAGGACGACGGGGTCCGGCTGACGGGGTCCGGCCGACGGGCCGGCTACCAGCCCCGGAAGACGGGCGGGCGGCGCTCGGCGAAGGCCGCCAGGCCCTCCCGGCAGTCCTCGGTGCCGGTCACCAGCTCCTGGCCGACGGCCTCGTCCCACAGGGCGGTCGTGCGGTCGGACTCGAGGGCCCGGTTGGTGAGGTACTTGGCCACGCCGATGGCCTTGGTGGGGGCGGCGGCCAGGCGGGCCGCCCAGGCGCCCGCCTCCTCGGCCAGGCGCTCCCGGGGGACGACCTTGTTGACGAGCCCCAGGCGCTCGGCCTCGGCGGCCGGGACGTCGTCGCCGAAGAAGAAGAGCTCCTTGGCCTTCTGGGGGCCGATGAGACGGGCCAGCAGGTAGGCCCCGCCGGCGTCCGGGGCGATCCCCCGTCGGATGAAGACCTCGATGAACTTGGCCTCCTCGGCGGCCAGCACCAGGTCGCAGGCCAGGGCCAGGTGCATGCCGCCGCCGGCTGCGGTGGCGTTGACGGCGGCGATCACCGGCTTCTCGCAGTCGAGGACGGCGCTCACCAGGCGCTGCCACCCGGTGCGGATCAGGCGGGCGGCGTCGCCCACGGCCCGCTCGGGGGCCCCCTCGGGCCGGGCCGGTGCCGGGCCGGACGAGCGGAGGTCGGCCCCGGTGCAGAAGCCCTTCTCGCCGGCCCCGGTCAGCACCACCACCCGCACGGCCAGGTCGGCCGAGGCCTCCTCCAGCCACACCACGACCTGGTCCCGCATGGCCGCGGTGATGGCGTTGCCGGCCTCGGGCCGGTTGAGGGTGATCCAGCAGATCCCGTCCTCGAGCCGGCGCAGGACGTGGTCGGCCCCGCCGGCGGCGTCGTCGGGGGCCATCAGGCGCGGTGGATGATGTTCATGCGCGACGTGCACACCGGCTCGCCGCTGGCCTGGTCGGTCCACTCGGTGTCCACCACCACGAAGGTCATGGTCTTGCCCTTGGACTCCTTCTGGTAGGCGTCGACCACCGTGCCCGTGCCCGACAGCACGTCGCCGGCGAAGACCGGGCGGTGGTAGGTGAACTCCTGCTCGCCGTGGAGGATGAGGCCGCCCTTGGCCATGAGCGGTCCCAGCACGGCGGCCATCGGGTTGCCCGAGGGGGCGTCGGCCGGCTGGAGCTCGGGGTAGACGCCGAAGTTGCCCATGACGAAGGGGTAGGTGGGCGGGGCCGGGATGCCGGCCAGGCCGGCCTCGGCGGCCGCCCGGGGGTCCCGGTAGACGGGGCTGTCGTCCTGGACGGCACCGGCGAAGAGCGCCACGTGGCCCCGCTCCACGGTGACCACGGTGGTGCCCGTCGAGGTGCCGATGATGGTGGTGAGGATGTCGTCGGACATGCGGGCCTCCTGAGCGGTCCGGGTGGGCGCTAGGGTGCCCGCTGCGCACGCTACCGCGCAAGCCCGGCCCGGCCGTCGGACCGGACGCCGCCGGTCCCGCAGGAACGTCGGGACGGGCGCCACCACCGAAGGGAGCCCCCATGGCCGAGATCCCCGCCTTCGAGACCCTGGGCTACCGGGAGGACGACGGCGTGGCCTGGGTCACCCTGGAGCGCCCCGAGGTCTACAACGCCTTCAACGCCACCATGCAGCGCGAGCTGCGGACCCTGTGGCGGGCGTTGCGCCGCCGGGACGAGGTCCGCTGCATCGTGCTCACCGGCAGCGGCGACAAGGCGTTCTGCACCGGCATCGACCGCAACGAGGCGCTCGGCGGGGCGGACGGGGACGCCACCGTGGGCGAGGACGGCGAGGCCGTGCACGTCGGGGCCGGCGAGACCCCCTTCATGTTCGACGACCCCGGCGAGGACCTCGGCCCCAAGACGTGCGACCTCTGGAAGCCGGTGGTGGCCGCGGTGAACGGCATGGCCTGCGGCGGCGCCTTCTACCTCCTCGGCGAGGTCGACGTGATCATCGCCACCGAGGCCGCCACCTTCTTCGACCCCCACGTGACCTACGGCATGGCGGCGGCCTTCGAGCCCCTCCAGATGACCGGCCGCCTCCCCTTCGGCGAGCTGGCCCGCATGACCCTCCTCGGCGCCTCCGAGCGGATGAGCGCCCAGCGGGCCCACCAGGTGGGGCTGGTCTCCGAGCTGGCCGCCGACGTGGACGACCTCCGGGCCCGGGCCGACTGGGTGGCCCGACAGATCGCCGATGCACCGGCGCTGGCCGTCCAGGGCTCGCTCCGGGCCCTGTGGGCCGGCCGGGACATGGGCCGGGGCCAGGCCCTCGCCCTCGGCTACGCCTTCGTCGGCCTGGGCAACAGCCCCGAGGCCCTGGCCGAGGGCCAGGAGCGGTTCGCCTCGGGCGCCCGGCTGGAGTGGAAGCTGCGCTGACAGGCGAGGTCGGGCGGGCGGGCCGGCCGACGGACCGCCGTCAGTCCTCGGTGCGCACCGAGGGGAGCGCGTGGGCCGGGCTGCCCTTGGCCCGCCACTGGTCGTAGCGGTCGAGGAAGTCCTGGCCGAAGGGGTCCTCCCCGATGAGGGGCATGCCGGCCCGCCACACGGTCAGGTCGTCGGGGGCCAGCGCGCCGGCCTCGGCCACATGAGCCCGGGTGGTGGCCTCGTCGCCGCGCCGGTGGGCCTCGGCGGCGATGCGGAAGTGGAGGCGGGCCCGCACCTCGTCGTCGGTCAGGTCGGCCACGGCGTCGCGGGCCTCGGCCGGCTCCAGGGGCAGCTCGCCGTGGCGGACCCAGCGGCGCACCAGCTCCAGGTGGGGGGCCGACTCGTGGCCGGTGAAGTCGGCGAAGATGTCGGTCCCGAAGGCCTCCCCGTTGGGCCGGGCGATGCGGTCCTCCTCGTCGATCCACACCACGGTGGGCACGTTGGAGATGGCGTAGAGCTCGGTGAGCAGGTGGTGGGGGTCGTAGAGGACGGGGATGGTCAGGCCCTCGGCGAAGGGGCGGACGTCCTCGGCGCTCTGGTCGATGGCCACGGCGATCACCGTGAACCCGTCGGCCTCCAGCTCGTCGTGGAGGGCCTGCCACCCGGGCAGGTCGTAGCGGCAGCCGCACCACGACGAGAACGTCACCAGGAGGCGCTTGCGGCCGGCCCACTCGGACAGCGCATGGGGCGTCCCGTCCAGGTCGGGCAGGGTGAAGGGCGGCGCCTCGAGGTCGTGGAGGGCCCGGCGGCGCAGCTCGGCCGGCAGGGCCACGGCCATCAGCCCGGCATCCAGGTCCACCACGGCGGGCTGGCGCACGGCGGCGGCCACCGCCACCAGGTCGAGGCGGCCGTCCACCGACAGGGCGTCCATGTCGCGCACGGGGACGCAGATGTCGCCCCGGCACAGCCCGCTGGGCTTCAGCTCCCACCCCAGGGCCGCCCCCAGGTCGGCCGGGGCCACCAGGAACGTGCCGCGGTCCGGGTCGGCCACGGCGTCCACGGTGGCCACCACGTCGGTCATCACGGTGATCTCAGGCACGTGCTCCCCCTTGTCCCCCGCCACCGTTGCCGCCGTCGGTCGGGCTGTCAACCTGGGCGGCGGCGATGAAGTCCCGGCTGCGGGCCGCGTAGCCGCCGCCGCCAGCGGGGGTCGGGGCGCCCGGGGAGAAGAGGACCACGCCACCCACCGGGGTGATGGCAGCGGCAGCGTCCACGGCGGCGGCCATGTCGCCGGCCGTGACCACCCGGGCCAGCCC
>CAXBRB010000057.1:0-13038 GCA_963977795.1 uncultured Acidimicrobiaceae bacterium | reverse complement strand
TTTTTTTTTTTAATGATACGGCGACCACCGAGATCTACACTCTTTCCCTACACGACGCTCTTCCGATCTCGGTGGCGGTGGAACGAGCCACCCCGGTAGTCCCACCAGCTGAACAGCCGGTCCTCGGGGTAGCAGCGGCGGAAGACGTCGACCAGACCCCAGGCCTCGAGCTCGGCCAGGGCCGCCCGCTCGGGCCCGCTCACGTGGGTCATGCCGGCGAACTGGGCCGGGTCCCACACGTCACGGTCCTCAGGGGCGACGTTGAAGTCCCCGCAGACGGCCACCGGACGGTCCGGCGAGGTGGTCTCCTCCAGGAGGGACCGCAGCCGGGCCAGCCAGGCCAGCTTGGCCGGGTAGTGGGGATCGTCGAGGGCCCGGCCGTTGGGCACGTAGACCGAGAAGATCCGGATGCCGCCGCAGTCGGCGGCGATGCACCGGGTCCCCTCGGCGTCGTGCTCCGAGCCCATCCCCGTGGACACCTCGTCGAGGCCGACCCGGCTGATGATGGCCACCCCGTTCCAGCGGCCGTCCCCGTGGTGGGCCGACTCGTAGCCGAGGGCGGCGAACGCACCATGCGGGAAGGCGGCGTCGGCCAGCTTGGTCTCCTGGAGGCACAGCACGTCGGGCTGGGCGTAGGCGATCCACTCCTCGACCCGGGGCAGCCGTGCGTTCAGCGAGTTGACGTTCCAGGTGGCGATGCGCACCGGGTCAGCCTGCCTCGGGCGCCGGGGCGGCATCGACCAGGACGAAGAGGAGCTCGGCCTCGCAGGCCAGCTCGCCGGCCACGGTGGCCCGTCCGCTGCCCCGGCCGGCCCGGGCCGACATCCGACCCAGGGTCACCTCGAGCTCCAGCAGGTCGCCTGGGACGACCTGGCGGCGGAACCGGGCCCGCTCGATGCCCCCGAAGAGCGGGAGCTTGCCGGCGTGGGCCGGGTCGGCCAGGACGGCGACCCCGCCCAGCTGGGCCAGGGCCTCCACCATGAGCACGCCGGGAAGCGTGGGCCGGCCGGGGAAGTGCCCGGCGAAGAAGGCCTCGTCGCCGGTCAGCTGCCAGGCCCCCGTGGCCGAGGAGCCCGGCTCGACCGAGCGCACCTCGGACACGAAGAGGAAGGGGTCCCGATGGGGCAGGAGATCCTCAGCGCGCACCCGCCCAGGGTACCGGCCTCCCGGGGCGCCGGGGCCGGCTCCCGCTCAGCCGACCAGGGCGACCTCGGCCCGACGCCGGGGGGCGTCGACCGAGATCAGGGAGAAGGTGCGGGTCTCCCCCTTGGCCAGCACCTGGCGGGCCTTCAGGGGCGCCGGGTCGCCCAGGTTGCGCAGCGGGACGTGGCAGAGCATCCCGTCGACGTCGATGTGGGCCCCGTGGGAGGTGTAGGCCGAGACCGTCCCCTCGAAGGTGCTGCCCACCGGGTGCGCGCCCACGAAGTCGAAGAACGTCTGCGCGTCGTTCAGCGGCTCGTGGCTACGGGCACCTCCCCGGGAGCGACCGCCCCCTCCGGCGTCGGCCGACCCCGCAGCGGCCGGCGTGGCGGTCGCCGGCTTGGCCGACCGGGAGGATCCCCGGGAAGACCCCGCTCCAGAGCCCGTGGCCGGCTTCGTGGCCTTCGTGGCCTTCGTGGCTGGCTTCGTGCCGGTCGCCTTGGTTCTGGTCGCCTTCGTCGTCTCGGACGCCTTCGCCGTCGACGTCGACCGCTTCGTCGCCTTGGACGAACGGGAGGCCGGTGAAGGGGTGGCCGGCTCCGCCTTCTCCGCCTTGGTGCCGGCGATCTTCTTGATGGCCGTCAGGACCTTGCGCACGCCGGTCGGACCGGGCTCGGCGGCCCGGGTCGGGCGGGCGGCGGCCGTGGCAGCCGCCTTGGGTCCCCGTCCGGCCCCCGAGCGCCCGCCTGCGGCGGCCCGGGGGCTGCCGGTCCCCTGCTCGGCGGCCTTGGCCTCGCGCTTGGCCTGGCTGGTGACCGCCCGGCTGCGCGGACCCCGCACGGGGGTGCGGGGGGTGAAGACCCAGCCCACGCCGGGCACCGGTTTGCCGCCGATGAGACGGCCCGGCTCGAACAGCCACGGCCGCTCGGCGTGGAACTCCTGGAACGAGTCGTTGGACAGCACCAGGGCGCCGGACTTCTCGGCGATCCGCAGGATGAAGCCATCCCCCCGTCCGAGCGCACCGGCCGGCGGGGTGACGATCTCCCCGTGGTCGATGGCCTGGTCGAAGGCGGGCACCTCCTCGGGGTCGATGCGGTGCCCGAAGGAGGCGTCCACCACCACGATGATCTCGGCCGTGGAGAACTCCGGGTGCTCGTCCAGGAAGGCCAGGATGGCCTCGTTGAGCTGGGCCAGGCTGGGGCTGGTGCGCCCCTCGGTGGCGATGTTCGAACCGTCGACGACGATCTGGCGACGTTCGGGGGCACGGGCGTCCATAGGTGTCTCCAGTCAACCACCCGGAGGGCCTCGCGCCGGCCATGGTCCCACCGTCCCCGTCGTCCTGCCGGCGGCCGGGCCGGGCCCCGGGGTCAGCGCGGGCGGGCCAGGCCCGTCGGCCGGGCCGGCCGTAGGATCGTCCCATGAGCGACGAGACCGCACGGACGGCCGAGGCCACCGACCTCCTCCAGCACCTGATCCGGAACGCCTGCGTGAACGACGGGTCGGCCGAGTCCGGGCAGGAGGGGCGCAGCGCCGCCGTGCTGCAGTCCTACCTGGAGGGCTCCGGCGTCGACTTCCAGCTCTACGAGCCCGCCCCCGGACGCACCTCGCTGGTGGCCAAGCTGACCGGCTCGGACCCGTCGGCACCGAGCCTCACCCTCCTCGGCCACACCGACGTCGTGCCGGCCACCGCCGAGGACTGGACCCATGACCCCTTCGGCGGCGAGCTCATCGACGGCGCCGTCTGGGGCCGCGGGGCCATCGACATGCTGAATCTGACCGCCACCATGGCCACCGGCCTGCGCCACCTGGCCCTGGCCGGCTTCCGGCCCAAGGGCGACCTGACCTACATCGCCGTGGCCGACGAGGAGGCCCTCTCCCGCTTCGGCACCAAGTGGCTGTGCGCCACGGCGGCCGACGATGTCCGCACCGACTACGTCATCACCGAGTCGGGCGGGTTCCCGATGGACGGGACCGACGGGAAGGCCCGCCTCCCGGTCCTGGTCGGCGAGAAAGGCGTCTACTGGTGCGTCCTCACCGTCCGCGGCACCCCCGGACATGCCTCCCAGCCCCTGCGGACCGACAACGCCCTGGTGGCGGCGGCCGAGGTGGTCCGGCGCATCGACGCCTACCGGCCCACCCCCGACCTCCACGAGGCGTGGACCCGGTTCGTCTCCGGCCTCGGGCTGCCCGAGGAGCTCACCGGCCCGTTCCTCGATCCCGACCGGATCGACGCCTTCTGCGACGAGCTCCCCCTCCTCGGCCTGGCCCGCCAGGCCCACGCCTGCACCCACACCACCATGGCCCCCACCGTGCTCCGGGCCGGGTCGAAGACCAACGTCATCCCCGACCGGGTCGAGCTCGAGCTCGACATCCGGACCCTTCCGGGCTGGGAGACCGGCGAGGTCCGGGCCATGCTCGACGACGTCCTGGGCGACCTGGCCGACCGGGTGGAGATCGAGTTCCTGGCCGAGGAGCCGGCCACCCTCTCCCCCACCGACACCCCGCTGTGGGACGCCCTCCAGCGCACCACCGAGCGCTTCTACCCCGGCGGCCGGATCCTCCCCTACCTCTCGGTGGGCGCCACCGACGCCCGCTACACCCGGGCCCTCGGGGCCACCTCCTACGGGTTCGGCCTCCACAGCCGGGCCATCAGCTTCGAGCAGTACGGGGCCATGTTCCACGGCATCGACGAGCACGTCGATGTGGAGTCGCTCCACCTGTCCACCGAGCTGTGGATCGACCTGGCCCGCGACGTCCTGGGCTGACCCGAGCCGCCACCGGCGGCGGTGGCGGACGCCCGATCCGCCGGCGGTCAGCCGACCGCCCGGACCAGGAGGTCCTCCTGCTCCAGACGGTGGAGTGCGGCACTTCCTGAGGCCGGGCTGGCCGACTCGGCCCGACTGACGTGCGACAAGGACTGGGCCCCGTCGAGCATGCGGGCCAGGCGGCCGTGCACGAAGTTCCAGGCGCCCATGTTCTCGGGCTCCTCCTGGAGCCACACCACCTCGGTGGCCGCCCCGTAGCGGGCCAGCACCCGGGCCAGGGACTCGGCCGGCCACGGGTAGAGCTGCTCGACGCGGACGACGGCCACGTCATCGGCGGAACCGCCGAGCCCGTCCCGCCGGCCCAGGGCGTCGAAGGCGATCTTGCCGGTGCACAGCACCACCCGGCGGATGCCCGCCGGGTCCCGGCCCTCGGCCGCCGCCGGGTCGTCGAGCACCTCGGCGAAGGTCCCCGAGGTGAAGTCGGCGATCGGCGAGCGTGCCTGGGCCGCCCGTAGGAGCGACTTGGGGGTGAAGACGACCAGGGGCTTGCGGTCGGGGACCCGGACCTGGGCCCGGAGGAGATGGAAGTACTGGGCCGCCGTCGTGGGCTCGGCCACCCGGAGGTTGCCCCGGGCGCACAGGGTCAGGAACCGCTCGATGCGGGCCGAGGAGTGCTCAGGGCCCTGGCCCTCGTAGCCGTGGGGAAGGAGCAGCACCAGCCCCGAGCGCTGCCCCCACTTGTCCTCGGCGGCCACCAGGAAGTTGTCGACGATGATCTCCGCACCGTTCCAGAAGTCGCCGAACTGGGCCTCCCAGGCCACCAGGTCGTTGGGGGCCTCGACCGAGTAGCCGTACTCGAAGCCCACGCAGGCGTACTCGGACAGGAGGGAGTCCCGGATGGTCAGCCGGCCGCCCTCCAGCCCGGCCAGCGGCACGTGCTCGGCGCCGGTGGTGTGGTCGACCAGGACGGCGTGGCGCTGGGAGAAGGTTCCCCGCCGGGTGTCCTGACCGGTCAGGCGGACGTTGGTCCCCTCGAGGAGGAGCGACCCGATGGCCAGCGCCTCGCCCAGGGCCCAGTCGACCTCGCCGTCGGCCACCATCTTCTCGCGCTGCTCGAACTGGCGCACCAGCTTGGGATGGAGCACGAAGCCCTCGGGCCCGGTCCCCACGGCCGCGGCGATGCGGGCCACCACCTCGGCGGGGATGCCCGTCTCCACCGAGGGGACGGCAAGGTCGGGCGGGACGTAGGCCGGGAGGCGCACGGGCTGGGCCGGAAGTGCCTCGGCCTCGGCCCGGGTCTCGTCCAGGGCGGCCTGCAGGCGAGCCGAGAAGTCGTCCAGGGCCCGCTCGGCCTCCTCCATGGTGAGATCGCCCCGGCGGACCAGCGTCTCGGTGTAGAGCTTGCGGACCGAGCGCTTGGCGTCGATCAGGGCGTACATCAGCGGCTGGGTGTAGCTCGGGTCGTCCCCCTCGTTGTGGCCGTGGCGGCGGTAGCAGACCATGTCGATCACCACGTCCTTGTGGAAGGCCTGCCGGAACCCGAAGGCCAGGCGGGCCGCCCGGGCGCAGGCCTCGGGATCGTCGCCGTTCACGTGGAAGATCGGGGCCTGGACCATCTTGGCCACGTCGGTGGGGTACACCGACGTGCGGGCCGCCTCGGGTGCGGTGGTGAAGCCCAGCTGGTTGTTGATGACGACGTGGACGGTCCCGCCGGTGCGGTAGCCGCCGAGGCCGGACAGGTTGAGGGTCTCGGCCACCACTCCCTGGCCGGCGAAGGCGGCGTCCCCGTGGACGAGGACCGGGAGCACCGGGAAGGGGTCGCCGGGGCCGTCCTCCAGGGCCGGCCCGCTCCCCCGCTCGCCGCCGAGGGCGTCGTGGCGGGCCCGGGCCATGCCCACCACCACCGGGTCGACCGCTTCGAGGTGGGACGGGTTGGAGGCCAGGGTCACCGGGATGGTGTCGCCGGACCGGCCGACGAAGAGTCCCTGGGCCCCCTTGTGGTACTTCACGTCGCCCGAGCCCTGCACCGAGTCGGGATCGAGGTTGCCCTCGAACTCCTCGAAGATGTCGGCATACGACTTGCCCACGATGTTGGCCAGCACGTTGAGCCGTCCCCGGTGGGCCATGCCCATGATCGACTCGTGGAGACCGGCCCGCACCGCCTCGTCGAGCACGGCGTCGAGGATGACGATGGCCGACTCGGCCCCCTCGAGGCCGAACCGCTTCTGGCCCACGTAGCGGGTGTGGAGGAAGCGCTCGAAGACCTCGGCGGCGTTCAGCCGGTCGAGGATGTGGCGCTGCTCGTCGGCCGGGGTCACCGCCGGCACGCCCTCCACGTGCTGCTGGATCCACCGCTTCTGCTCGGGGTCCTGGATGTGCATGTACTCGATCCCTAGCGTGCGGCAGTAGGCGTCGCGCAGCAGGTGGAGGATCTCGTCCAGGGTGGCCGCCTCCCGACCGGCCAGGCCGTCAGCCACGAAGGTCCGGGGCAGGTCCCAGATGGTCAGGCCGTAGTGCAGTGGGTCGAGCTCGGGGTGGAGGTCGACCGGCTCGGCATCGAGCGGGTCGAGGTCGGCGATGAGGTGGCCCCGCACCCGGTACATGTTGATGAGGGTCTGGACGTGGGTCTGCTTGACCAGGCGCTGGCGCCCTCCGCCGTCGTCCTCGGCGGCGGCGTTGTCGTCGCGCTGCCACCGGACCGGCTCGTAGGGCACCTCGAGGGCGGCGAAGACCTCCTCGTAGAAGCCGTGCCCCCCGGTCAGGCACTCGGCCACATGGGCCAGGAAGAGCCCCGACTCCGCACCCTGGATGATCCGGTGGTCGTAGGTCGAGGTGATGGTCACCGTCCGCCCCACGCCCAGCTCGGCCAGCACCCGGGGGTCGGCGGCCTCGAAGCCGGCGGGCACGCCGAGCGCCCCCACCCCGACGATGCAGCCCTGCCCGGGCATCAGCCGGGGCACCGACTGGACGGTGCCGATGGTGCCGGGGTTGGTCAGGGTGACCGAGGTGCCGGCGAAGTCCTCGGGGGTGATGCGTCCGGTGTGGACCTTGCGGACCAGGTCCTCGTAGGCGGCGACGAAGCTCTGGAAGTCCTTGGCGTCGGCCTCGCCGATGCACGGCACCAGCAGGGTCCGTCCGTCCCCCTTGGGCACGTCGACGGCCAGGCCGAGGCCCACATGGGGGTGGCGCACCACTCCCGGGGTGCCGCAGCCGTCCACGTCGGCCACGAAGGCTGCGTTCATGGCCGGCACGGCGGCCAGGCCCTTCACGACGGCGAAGCCGATGAGGTGGGTGAAGCTCACCTTGCCGCCCGTGGTGCGGGCCAGCTGGTTGTTGATGACCGTGCGGTTGACCTCGAGGAGCTTGGCCGGCACCACCCGCACGCTGGTGGCCGTCGGGACGCCGAGCGACGCCTCCATGTTGGCCACGATCCGTCCGGCCGCCCCGCGCAGGGCCACCGCTCCTTCGGGCGCCTCCGCCGGCTGCGCCGGGGCGGACGGCACCACGGGCGCCGTGGGGGTGGGACCGGTCGCGGCGACCGGCACGGACGGGGCCGTCGCGCCCGAGGACGGCCGGTAGTCGGCGAAGAACTCCTGCCACGACGCCGAGACCGAAGCCGGATCGGCGACGTAGCGCTCGTACATGTCCTCGACCAGCCAGGCGTTGGGTCCGAAGGCCCCGGTGCCGGCCACGGACCGGCCCTGGTCGCCGCCGGACGGAGTCGGTGCCGGGTCGGGAGCGTCCATGGCCCAAGGCTACCGGGCCCCGCCGGGCCCGCCGCCGGGGTCCGGTAGCGTCCACCCCATGGCAGCGCTGCGCACCCGGGTCACCTGCACGTTCCGCTTCGAGGCCGCCCACCGGCTGGCCTGGCACCCCGGACGGTGCCGGAACCTCCACGGGCACTCGTACCGCCTCGACGTGAGCGTCGAGGGCCCGTTGGACGCCAACGGGGTGGTCCTCGACTTCGACGAGCTCGACGCCGTCGTCCGCCGAGAGGTGATCGACCGCTTCGACCACCGCGACCTCAACGAGCTGCTCGACAACCCCACCGCCGAGCTGCTGGCCCACGAGATCTGGGGCGTCCTGGAGGCCGCCGGGATCACCCCGGCTGCCCTGCGGCTGTGGGAGACCGCCGACAGCTGGGTCGACGTCGTGCCGGGAGACGGGGCCTGACCGTGGGCGGTCACCTGGTCGTCCTCTCCGGGGGGCTCGACTCGACGGTGTGCACGGCCCTGGCCGCCGCCGAGGCCGACCGGCCCCCGCTGGCCCTGACCTTCGACTACGGGCAGCGCCACCGCACCGAGCTCGACCGGGCGGCCGCCGTGGCCGACGCCTACGGCGCCGAGCACCTGGTGGTCCGCCTGGACACCACGGCGTGGGGCGGCTCGGCCCTCACCGACGCGGCCATCGCCGTGCCCGACGCCGATGCCGGATCCGAGGACGGCATCCCGGCCACCTACGTCCCGGCTCGCAACTCGATCTTCCTGGCCGTGGCCCTCGGAGTGGCCGAGGCCCGGGGCCTCGACGCCGTGTGGATCGGCGTCAACGCCGTGGACTACTCGGGCTACCCCGACTGCCGCCCAGCCTTCATCGACGCCTTCCGCACGGTGGCCGCCACCGGCCAGCGTCGGGGCGTCGAGGGCGACCCCATCGACATCCGGACCCCGCTGATCTCCCTGTCCAAGGCCGACATCGTCCGGCTCGGCGTGACCTCGGGCGCCCCGCTCCACCTCACCTGGTCGTGCTACCGGGGCGGGGACGCCCCGTGCGGGACCTGCGACGCCTGCGTGCTGCGGGCCCGGGGCTTTGCCGAGGCGGGCGTGGCCGATCCCGCCCTGGGGGAGCCCGCATGACCGGGCCCACGCCGGTCGGCACGCCGACGCCGGCCGCCGGGGCCGGGCCCCGTGACGTGCTGGTGACCGAGATCTTCTCAGCCATCCAGGGCGAGGGGGCCCTGGTCGGCGAGCGCCAGGTCTTCGTGCGCCTGACCGGCTGCAACATCCGCTGCACCTACTGCGACCAGCCCGAGGCGCTGGAGCGGCGGCCGGGGCCGTGCCGGATCGAGCGGACTCCGGGCCGGCGGGACTGGGAGCAGACGACCAGCCCGGTGGCCCTCGACGCCGTGGTGGAGGCCGTCGGGCGCCTGTGGGAGGCCGCCCCCCACCACTCGATCAGCCTGACCGGCGGCGAGCCCCTGCTCCAGGGCAGCCGGGCCGAGCATCTGAGCGCCCGGCTGGCCGCACGAGGCTGGCGGGTGATGGTCGAGACCAACGGCACCCTGGTGCCCGCCCTCGCCCGAGTGGCCCCCCATCTCACCTACGTGAGCATGGACGTGAAGCTCCCCAGCGTCGACGGCGAGCTGGTCGCACCGACCACCCAGGCCCGGTTCCTGGCTGCGGCGCTGGCCG
Organism: uncultured Acidimicrobiaceae bacterium; assembly: GCA_963977795.1. Classification (GTDB taxonomy): domain Bacteria; phylum Actinomycetota; class Acidimicrobiia; order Acidimicrobiales; family RAAP-2; genus Bog-756. The sequence continues at coordinate 3,725 of CAXBRB010000057.1, read as the reverse complement.
CCGGCCTGACCACCTGGGTCAAGATCGTGGTCGGACCGGCCACGGACCCTGACGAGCTCGACGCCGCCGTGGCCATGGTGGCCGACGCCTCGGCCGGTGCGCCCGACCCCGTGGAGATCTTCCTCCAGCCCCTCACGCCGTTCGGCGCCGCCGATGCCGGCCCCACCCCGGCCCAGGTGCTCGAGCTCCAGGAGCGGGCTCTGCGCCGACACCCCCGGGTCCGGGTGGTCCCCCAGACCCACAAGGCCATCGGTCAGCTCTGACTCCTCCCGTCGAACAGCGGCCAGACGGCAAGCTCGTCCGCCATCACCACTCCGCCTCGTCCAGGGTCATGCGCACCCCGAGGTGCCGGAGCAGCCGGAGGATGCGCCGAAGCTGCTCCGTCTCCTTGCCTCGTTCCAGATCCGAGAGATACGTCCGGTGCAGACCGACCGCTTCGGCAAGCTGGGCCTGGGTGAGACCCGCTTCCTTCCGGTAGTGCCGGATGGCGTGGCCTAATGACTCCGGCTTGTAGACGCGGTAGGGGGAGCGGGCCATGGCGGCCGCATCAGATGTCTCCATATCAAGACATTGTATCTGTTCCTTGATTTCCAGACAATGAGACGACAACTGGGCACCAAGGCTTCGTTCGGGATCCGAAGCTCCAAAATGGCGGTTCACCCGGTTGGGCTTGCCAGTTGCCAGCGGTCATCGTCCAGACGCCGCCGTCGCATGGACCGGGCCCGGACGCGCCAGGAGGGCGGCCGGTGGTCCGGACCGCCCTCCTGATCACAAGTGCTCAGCCGCGCCGTGCGCGGCCGGGACTACTTCTTCAGCTTCGGAGCCGGCGACTGGCCGTTGACGACCTTCTTGAACGAGGCGCCCGCCGAGACCTTGGGGCTCTTGGAGGCCTTGATCTTGATGGCCTCGCCCGTCTGCGGGTTGCGGCCGGTGCGGGCGGCCCGCGAGGTGCGGTCGAAGGTCAGGAAGCCGGTGATGACGACCTTCTCGCCCTTCGCCACGTTGGCGACGACGACGTCCTCGATGCCGCCCAGCGCGGTGGCGACGTCCTTGGCAGTCAGGCCCGTGTGGGCGGCGACGGCGGTGATGAGGTCGGACTTGGTAAGGGACACATGCTCTCCTTGGTCGGTTGACGGACCACACAATGCACGATCCCGGAGCGAAAAGGTTGGATTCCCGGGCCACCGACCAGATGGCGGCCCGGCGCAGGCGCCTGGCAGGCTGGAGCCGATGCCCGCCCGGACCCCGCTGGCCGTGACCGAGCGCCGGCCGGACGCCGACGGAGCGACGGTCCCCGTGGTGGTCCTGGTGCACGGCTCCCTCGACCGGGGGGCCAGCTTCGCCCGGGTGGTGCGCCGCCTCGACGACCTGCACACCATCACCTACGACCGCCGGGGCTACCAGGGGTCCCGGGACGCCGGGCCACCCCCGGCCGACCTGGACGGCCAGGTCGACGACCTGCTGGCGGTCATCGACGGGCGCCCGGCCGTCGTGGTCGGCCACAGCCTCGGCGGGGTGGTGGCCCTGGCCGCCGCCCTCCGTCCCGCAGGGCCCGGGCCGCTGCTGGCCGTGGCCGCCTACGAGCCGCCGCTCCCCTGGGCCGGCCCATGGGCGCAACGGCCCCGGCCGGCACCACCATCCGGACCCGGGGCACACGGGGCCAGCCGGCTCGACCACGACGACCCGGGCCTGGCAGCGGAGCGGTTCTTCCGCCGGATGGTCGGCGACACCGCCTGGGAGCGCCTGGACGAGGCCGGACGGGCCGGCCGGCAGGCCGACGGCCCGGCCCTGGTGGCCGACCTGGCCTACGTGCGCACCAGCAAGGCGCCCTTCGACGTGGCCGCCCTGACTGTGCCTGCCGTCTTCGGCCGGGGGTCCGACTCACTCCCCCACCACCGGGCCGCCGTAGGCTGGCTCACCCAGGAGGCCGTCGGCTCCGAACTGGTGGAGATCGCCGGCGCCGGTCACGGCGCCCACCTCACCCATCCCGACGCCTTCGCCCGCTTCGTGCGGGCCGCCGTGCGCCGGGTTCCACGAAAGGCAGGCTCACCGTGAACTACCTCGTCACCGGCTCCTCCGGCCTCATCGGCTCGGCCCTGGTGGACGCCCTGGCCGCTGACGGCCACACCGTGGTCCGTCTGGTGCGCGGCGCCCGGCGGCCGGCCAACTCCGTGGTGTCCGACATCACCTGGGACCCGGCGGCCGGCCGTCTCGACCACGCCACCCTCCAGGCTGCCGGCCCCTTCGACGGGGTCGTGCACCTGGCCGGTGCCGGCATCGGCGACAAGCGCTGGACCCCGGCCCGGCGCACCGAGCTGCTCGAGAGCCGGACACGCTCGACAGCCCTGCTGGTCGAGGCCCTCGTGGCCTGCGACCCCCGGCCGCCGGTCCTGGTGAGCGCCTCGGCCGTCGGCTTCTACGGCGACGGGGGCGACGCCCCCCTCACCGAGGCGTCCCCATCGGGGGCGGGGCTCCTGGCCGAGATCTGTCGCCAGTGGGAGGCCGCCACCGCCCCGGCGGCGGCCGCCGGGATCCGGACCGTCCTGCTGCGCACCGGGATCGTGCTGGCCGCCTCCGGCGGCGTCCTGGGCAAGCAGCTGCCCCTCTTCCGTGTCGGTCTGGGCGGCCGCATGGGCTCAGGGCGGCAGGTCCGCAGCTGGATCACCCTGGACGACGAGATCCGGGCCATCCGCCACTGCCTCGACGACTCCTCGCTGTCGGGTCCGGTCAACGCCACTGCGCCGGCCCCGGCCACCGACGCCGAGCTGGCCCGCGCCCTCGGCGCCGCCCTCCACCGGCCTGCTGCGCTCCCCGTGCCGGCGGCTGCCCTCAAGGTGGCCCTGGGCGGCGAGATGGCCACCGAGATGGTGCTGACCGGCCAGCGTGTCCTGCCCGAGCGCCTCCTCGCCTCAGGCTTCACCTTCGCCCACCCGGACCTTCCCGGCGCTCTGGCCGCCGTCCTCAGCGGCGGCTGACCCGGCGCCGTCCGCTGGGGCGCCGGTCCCTCGTCGTCCCCGGCGGCGACTCAGCCGGCGGCGTCCGGTTGGGGGACCCGATGGCGGCCACGGTGCGGCTGGCGGACTAGGTGGTCGGCAGCGCCGGACTCGTCCTTGGCCCCGGCGACCAGCGGCGAGGTCGAGAGGACCAGCACGCCGGCGACCACGGCCACGGCCGACACCACCTCGACGGGGAGGTGCCATCCGCCGGTGGCGATGCGGTCGCCGAAGAGGGCGATGCCGATGACGACGGAGACCAGCGGGTCGACGATGGTGAGCGCGGCCTGGGAGGCCGTCACCGGCCCGGCGTGGAACGAGCTCTGGATCAGGAACAGGCCCACCACCCCGGTGGCCAGCAGGGCGTACGGATCCCAATTGGTGAAGACGTGGCCCCAGCCGAGGCCGATGAGGTCGGTGAGCTGCTTGGTGAGTGCGGCCGAGAGGGCGAACAAGACCGCCCCCGAGGCGCCAAATGCGGCAGCCCGGAACCACCGGGGGCCGGTGAACCCCGCCGCCGCACACGCCGCCGAGGCCGCCCCCACCACGGCGAAGGTGGTGAGCCAGTCCCGCCCGGTCGGCGTCACCGTTCCCTCGGCCGACCCGGCGGCCACCAGGAAGGCGGCCAGGCCACCGGCGGCCGCCGCCGTCCCCACCCACTCCCGCCAGGTGAGGTGGTAGCGGAACCACGTCCCCAGGATCAGGACCAGGAAGACCAGCTCGGTGGTGACC
>CAXBRB010000056.1:0-13310 GCA_963977795.1 uncultured Acidimicrobiaceae bacterium | reverse complement strand
CTTCGCGGGCACCGGCAGGGGGACGGGCTCCGCGCCGGTCCCAGGGCCCGGCTCGTCCCGCCACGCCCTGGCGGCCGCCGCCGCCCAGTCGACGGCGGCCACCTCGGTGGCCTTCACCGTCCGGGCCACCCGCTCGGGCCGGTCAGGCACGACCAGCGACCTGGTCACCGGTTCGGGCGCCGTCGACGTGGCCAAGGACGTGGCCACCCTGGATGCCGAGGTGCCGGCGCTCGCCCCCTATGTGGGCAGCGGGCAGGACACGGTCCGGGTGGTGGCCGACGGCACCGCCCTCTACGTCGACCTCCCGGTGGTCGACTCGTTCACCGGGGGCACCGGCTGGCTGAAGGCCACCCTTCCCTCCGATGCCTCCACCGGTGCCGACCGGGCCAGCCTGGCCGTCCTGGCCGACCCGGCCCGCCTGGTCAGCCTGCTGACCTCGATCGGCGGGACGGTCACGAACCTGGGCACGGTCGACCTGGCCGGCACCCCGACCACCGAGTACCGGACCTCGGTCACCCTCTCGGACCTCCTGGGCCGGGCCGGCCTGCCCACCGGTGCCGGCGCCACCGGTGCGGCTGCATCGATCGCCGGGGTGCTGTCCCAGCTGGGCAGCACCACCGTGCCCATCACCGCCTGGGTCGGACGGGACGGCTACGTCCGTCAGCTCCAGGTGGCCGTCGAGCTGTCCCGGGCCACGGTGGCCGGCCTGGCCGCCGGCCTGGTGACCGGCTCCGATCCGGCGGGGTCCCAGGCCACGTCGTCGACCACGGTGACGGTCGGCTTCTCCCATTACGGCGAGCCCGTCGCCGTGACGGTGCCGCCGGCGTCGGACGTGACCGATCTCGGCGGGATCGCCCGGTCGTGGGGCGGAGCAATCTCACGGCTCGGACACCAGCTCGGCGACGTGGTGGCGTCGCTCTGAGCCTTTCCCTGCCTTGCTGGAGGTGGGCCTACGGCGACGTCAGGATGGACCCGACGTAACGCTGGGCGTCCACAGTCGTTTACACCCAGGGGGCACCGCTGCGGCCAGCGCTCTGCGGGCTGGCCGCGAGAGGAAGGTGGAACATGGGTCGCACCTATGGGGAACGCGCCCTGTCCCGGCGACCCGACGGACGGAGGTGCCGGTCGGTCCGGGTCCTGCCTCCGTTGGCGGTGGCGTCGGCCGTCTTGGCCACGATGCTCGGCGCCGTGCCGGTTCGGGCGGGTGCCACCACTGCTCCGTCGCCGGTTTCCGTGGGTGCCACGGTGAACCTCTCCCAGTCTGCGGGGAACCAGTTCGAGGGATCGGCGGCCATCGACCCCACCGACCCCCAGCGCATGTTCGTGCTGGGTCGTGATGAGTCCGGCAACCTCATCGGCGCCCGATCGTCGGATGGAGGCGCCACCTGGTCCCATGCCCGCATGGCCACCGGCGTCTCTGCCGACCGCCTGCCGCCTGGATGGGGCAACACCTCGGTCACCTTCGACGGCTTCGGCAACCTCTTCGTCACCTACCTGAGCACCTCCACTCGCGTCTACACCGACTTCGCCGTCTCGACCGATGGCGGGGCGACGTTCACCGACCAGACGGCGCTTGCCATGCTCACCGATCAGCCGGTCGTCGCCGCCGGGCACGGCATGGTGTGGGTCTCCTACGACCTCGGCGGGATGCAGACGGCCCGGGGGGCGGCAGTGACCGGCCGGGGCCAGGTCGGCCCCTTCGGCCCCCCCGAGCAGATCCCCGGCGCGGTCGGCGGGGCGTTCGGCGACTTGGCGATCGGGCCCGCCGGCCAGGTGGCGGCGGCGTACGGGCCCCGGGGGAACGGCGGAGCGGTGACCGTCAGCCTCGATCCCGACGGTCTCGGTCCCCTGGGATTCACGACGGTGACGGCAGCGACAACCCACGTGGCGGGGTTCACCTACATCCCGTCGGCCCCGAACTGGGGCGTCGACTCCGAAGCCCACCTGGCCTGGGACCAGAGCGGTGGCTCCCATGACGGGCGGCTCTCCCTGCTCTACCTCGACTCGCCGCCCTCGGACCCGTCCAACACCGTCGTCGAGGTCCGGCACTCCGACGATGGGGGTGCGACCTGGTCGAGCCCGGTCCAGGTGAACGACGACACCGGCAACGCCTCGCACTTCATGCCCGGCTTCGCCGTCGACCAGTCCTCGGGTGTCCTGGCGGCCACCTGGTACGACACCCGATCTGACCCGACGCGCCTCAGCGCTGTCTATGTAGGCGCGGTGAGCACGGACGGCGGTGCCACCTGGAGCGCGAACTTCCCCATCGCTGCGGCGCCGTCCGAGGCCATCGCCGCCCCGCCCCCGGCGCCCATCCGCAACACCAACTGGTCGGACTACACCGGCCTGGCCTTCTTCGGCGGCCGCTTGCTCCCGGTCTGGGGCGACAACTCGAACGCCACCGGGGACAACCCCGGCGGGGGCAACCCGACCCTCGGCCAGTTCGGCACGTCCTTCGACCTCTGCACGGCGGTGGTCTCCGTCAGCTCGGCCGCCGCGGCTCCGGTGGTGACGGCGTCACCGGCAAGCCGTGCCCTACCCGGCGTCGGCCCCTTCTCCCTCGCTGCGGCAGCGTCTGGCGTCCCACTGCCGACCGTGCAGTGGCAGCACTCGACCGACGGCGGCACCACCTGGACGGACATCGCCGGTGCCACCTCGTCGTCGTACTCGGCCACGGCCGCCCTGGCCGACGACGGCACGCAGTTCCGGGCCGTCTTCACCAACGCCTCGGGCACGGCCACCACGACGGCGGCCACCCTGTCCGTCGCTGCGCCGCCGGTGGTGACGAGCGCTCCGGCCGCCACCTCGGCCCTGGTGGGCACCACGTACTCCTTCACCGCTGCCGCCTCGGGTCAGCCGGCTCCCGCCGTGCAGTGGCAGCACTCGACCGACGGCGGCACCACCTGGACGGACATCGCCGGTGCCACCTCGTCGTCGTACTCGGCCACGGCCGCCCTGGCCGACGACGGCACGCAGTTCCGGGCCGTCTTCACCAACGCCTCGGGCACGGCCACCACGACGGCGGCCACCCTGTCGGTCACCTCAACCACCACCGTCTCGCTGGCGGCGGCGCGCCCGTCGGTCAAGTCCGGACGAACGGACGTGCTCCGGATCGTGGTCGCCTCCCCGACGGCCGGTCGGACGAAGGTCTTCGGCGGAACGGTCACCGTCACCGATGGCGGCACCGTGGTCGGTGCCGGCACCGTGTCCGGCGGGAAGGTGAAGGTGGCGCTGGCGGTATCCGCCGGTGCGCACCACCTCGTGGCCTGGTTCTCCGGGGTGGGGGGCGTGCTTCCCGGTCGGAGCGCCACGCTGGTGGTGTCCGGAGTCTGATCCGGGCTACCGCGGCGGTGACAGCCACGGGGGGCGGGACCGGTACCATCGGCCCCCATGGCCCGCGCCTATGACGTCATCGCAACCGAGAAGAAGTGGCAGGACCGCTGGCGTGCCGAGGGGACCTACGAGGTCGACGCCGACGACCCCCGGCCGCCGTGGTACGTGCTCTCCATGTACCCCTATCCCTCGGGGGCGGCCCACATGGGCCACGTGCGCAACTACACCTTCGGCGACCTGCTGGTCCGCCACCGGACCATGCTGGGCTACGCCGTCCTCTCTCCCTTCGGGTTCGACAGCTTCGGCCTCCCCGCCGAGAACGCCGCCATCAAGACCGGCACCCACCCCCGGGTCTTCACCGACGCCCGTATCGAGGAGCTGAAGGCCTCCATCACCTCCCTCGGGGCCGTCTACGACTGGCGCAGGGAGATCCGCTCGCACGACCCGGAGTACATCCGGTGGAACCAGGTCATCTTCACCCGGTTCCTCGAGGCCGGCCTGGCCTACCGGGCCAACGCCCCGGTCAACTGGTGCCCCGGCTGCAAGACGGTGCTGGCCAACGAGCAGGTGCTGGCCGACGGGACCTGCGAGCGCTCGGGCGACGTAGTGGCCAAGCGCGACCTCGAGCAGTGGTTCCTGGCCATCACCCGCTATGCCGACGAGCTGCTCGAGGGCCTCGACGGCCTGGCCTGGCCCGAGCGGGTCAAGACCATGCAGCGCAACTGGATCGGGAGGTCCGAGGGCGCCGAGTTCGACCTGGTGGTCGAGGGCCGGGACGGGTCCGACGGGGGCGAGCGCCTGGCCCTGCGGGTCTTCACGACCCGGCCCGACACCTCCTTCGGCATGACCTACTGCGTGGTGGCCCCCGAGCACCCGCTGGTGTCCGCCCTCACCACCGCCGAGCAGGCCGACGCCGTGGCCGACCTGGTGGCCCGGGCCCGGGCCTCGAGCGACGTCGAGCGCCTCTCCCAGTCCGGCGGCGCCGGCCTGGAGAAGCGGGGGGCCTTCACTGGCTCCCGGGTCCTCAACCCCTTCACCGGCCAGCCGGTGCCGGTCTACGTGGCCGACTACGTCCTCATGGGGTACGGCACCGGGGCGATCATGGCCGTGCCCGCCGAGGACACCCGTGACTGGGACTTCGCCCAGGTCCACGGCCTGCCCATCGTGCGCACCGTCCAGCCCCCCGAGGGGTGGGACGAGGACGGCGGCCCCGACGGCACCCCCGGCGGCGCCTGGACCGGCCCGGGGGTGAAGATCAACAGCGCCTGGATGGACGGCATGGAGATCGGCGAGGCCAAGGAGGCGGCCGCCGCCTGGCTGGAGGAGCAGGGCATCGGCCGCCGCACCGTCAACTTCCGGCTGCGTGACTGGCTGGTCTCCCGCCAGCGCTTCTGGGGCTGCCCGATCCCGGTCGTCCACTGCCCGACCGACGGCATCGTGGCCGTGCCCGAGGACCAGCTCCCGGTGCTGGCCCCCGACGACGTCGAGTTCCTGCCCACCGGCGAGTCGCCGCTGGCCGTCCACGAGGGGTTCAAGAACACCACCTGCCCCACCTGCGGCGGCCCGGCCACCCGGGAGACCGACACCATGGACACCTTCGTGGACTCGTCGTGGTACTTCCTCCGCTTCACCGACCCGTGGACGCCCGATGCTCCCTTCGACAAGGCCATCGCCGCCCACTGGATGCCCGTCGACCAGTACATCGGCGGAGTCGAGCACGCCATCCTCCACCTCCTCTACGCCCGCTTCTTCACCAAGGCCCTGGCCGACCTGGGCCTCGCCCCCGAGGGCCTGCGCGAGCCGTTCGCCAACCTCTTCACCCAGGGCATGATCCGGATGAACGGCACCAAGATGTCCAAGTCCAAGGGCAACCTGGTGGCCCCGACCGACTACCTGACCACGGTGGGGGCCGACGCCCTGCGCCTCTTCCACCTCTTCGTGGGCCCGCCGGCCGACGACGTGGACTGGTCGGAGCAGACCGACTCGGTCATCGACGGCTGCGCCCGCTTCCTCGACCGGGTGTGGCGCCTGGCGGTGCCGGCCGAGGCTCCGGCCGACGGCACCGCGGACGCCTCGGCCGATCCTGCCGCCGACCTGGCTGTCCGCCAGGCCACCCACCGCCTCATCGACCGGGTGTCCCGGGACTACGAGCGCTGGTCGTACAACACCGCCGTGGCCGCCTGCATGGAGTTCGTCAACCTGGTCGCCCCCTACGTCCGTGACGGGGGCACCCCGGCGGTGGCCGCCGAGGCGGTGGACACCCTGCTGCTGCTCATGGCGCCGATGACCCCCCACCTGTGCGCTGAGGCCTGGGAGCGCCGCCACAGCGACCAGGTCCACGCCCGGGCCTGGCCGACCGCCGATCCCGACCTCCTAGTCGAGTCCACGGTGACCATGGTCGTCCAGGTCAACGGCAAGGTGCGAGACCGCCTCGAGGTGGCCCCCGACATCAGCGAGGACGACGCCGCCGCAGCGGCCCTGGCCACCGACGCCGTGGTGGCGGCCCTGGACGGGGCGGCCCCCCGCCGGGTCATCGCCCGGCCGCCGAAGCTGGTCAACGTCGTCGTCTGACGTCCGGCCGACCCCGACGTCCGGTCAGGACCGACGTCCGGTCAGGACCGGAGATCGGCCAGGATCTCGGCCCACCGCTCGGGGGCCATCCCGGTGGGGGCGTAGATGCCGAAGCGGTCGACCACGCCGTCGAAGCGCTCCTTGATGCGCGCGGCCAGGGTGTCGGGCTCGCCGACGATGGCGAAGGCCTCCACCATCTCGTCGTCGATCAACGACGTCATCTCGTCCCAGGCCCCTCGGCGGGACAGCGAGTGCAGCTCGCCTTGGAGGTCGCCCCACCCGTGGAGCTCCAGCACCGGGCGGTAGGCGGGGGTCGAGCCGTAGAAGGCCAGCTGCTTGCGGGTGGCGGCCAGGGAGGCGGCGAAGGCGGCCTCGTCCACCCCGGTGACGACCATCCCGGGCAGGGAGACCTGGACGGCGGTCCGGTCCCGCCCTGAGGTGGCCAGGCCCTCGGTCAGGGCGGGCAGGGTGCGCTCGCGCAGGTACCGCTCGGTGGTGAAGGCGTGGGCCAGCAGCCCGTCGGCCACCTCGCCGGCCACCCGGGTCATCACCGGGCCCACGGCAGCCAGGAAGATCGGCGGGTTGCCGAAGGGGTTGGGGCCCGGGTCGAACATCGGGGTCATCAGCGTGTGGCGGTAGAACTCGCCCCGGAAGGCCAGCGGGCTGCCGTCGGCCCACGAGGCCCAGATGGCCCGCACGGCGCTGATGAGCTCGCGCATCCGGGGGGCCGGATGCGACCACGGCATGGAGAACCGCTTCTCGATGTGGGGCTTGATCTGGCTGCCCAGGCCGAGCAGGAAGCGGCCTCGGGAGATGGCCTGGAGGTCGTTGGCCGTGGTGGCCAGGGTCATGGGGTTGCGGGCGAAGGCCACGGCGATCCCCGTGCCGACGGCCAGACGCTCGGTGTGCTCGGCGGCCAGCAGGAGGGGGAGGAACGGGTCGTGGGACGTCTCGGCCGACCAGATGCCGTCGTAGCCGGCCGCCTCGGCCGAGCGGGCCTGGTCGATCACATGGGCCGGGTCGTAGCCGAGGGTCGCATCGACGAGCATGCCGCACCGTACCAACGGCCCTGGTCGGCCGGTGGCCGAGGCGGCGGCGCCCCGGCCGGTCGTTGCGCCGGGTCGCCGGTGGTCAGCAGAATCGGAGGATGGACGGCGCAGGCGACACGGGCGATGACGGCGTCGGCGCCTCCTCCGACGGGGTCACCGACGACGACCGCAACCGCTTCGGCCTGCTGCTCGACCGGGCTGCGGAGCGGGGCCTGCTGACCCCGGCCGAGTACGAGCTCCGCCTGGCCGCCATGGCCGAGGCCACCTCGCTCGACGAGCTCCGGCGCCTGGTCACCGAGCTGCCCGCCTTCGGGGGGCCGTCCCCGGTGGCGTCCCGCCCCACGGGGTCGGGGGGCGGGGGCGGCGTGGTGCCCGACCCGGCGTCCTGGGTGCTCCCGGCCCCCACGCCGGCCCGGCGCCCGGGGAGGCGGAGCCGGAGCCCGTGGATGCTGCCCCTCCTCCTGGGAGTGATCCTCGTCGTCTCCCTGGTGGCGCTGGCCCTCGTGGCCCACAGCGTGGCCCGGAACCGACCGGCGCCGGCACCGGGTGCGGTGACGGCCTGGCTCAGCCCTGCCCGCTCCTGAGGCCTGAGGCCACCGGCGTCACCCCGGAGGACCCCGATCAGCCCACGCCGCTCAGGAGGGCGTGCTCAGCCCACGTCGCCCGGGAGGCCTGGCTCAGCCCTCTTCGCCCCGGAGGAACTGCTCGAGCTCGGCGGCGATCTCGTCGCCGCTCGGCAGGTCGGAGGCGAAGCCCAGCGGGGTGCCCTCCTCGGAGTCGAGGGCCGTCTCCAGACGCCGCACCATCGCCAGGTGCTCGGGGTTGTCAGCGATCAGGTCGTCCACCTGGCTGCGGGTGGCCTCGCCGGCCGTGCGCAGGGGGACGGCATCGAGGACCAGGCCGGTCACCGCGCACAGGCCGTCGATGAGGGCGGCGCTGGCCTCGGGGTAGGCCATGGCCGAGACGTAGTGGGGCACCCGGGCCCACAGGCCGATCACCGGGACCCCGGCCCGCCCCAGCGCCACCTCGAGGGCGGCCTGGATGCCGGCCGGCACCTCCAGGGTGCCGTGGACCGAGCCGATGCGGGTGGCCAGGTCGGCCGACTCGGGCGGGACGGTCGAGGCCAGCCGGACCGGCCGGGTGTGGGGCGTGGGGGCCGGGAAGGCCCCGAGGCCGACCACGGTGCGGACCCCGAGGGTGCGCACCAGACCGATGACGGCCTCGATGAAGGTCGGCCACCGGAAGTCGGGCTCGGGCCCGGCCAGGAAGAGGACGTCGGCGCCGACCCGGTCCTCGCTGGCCAGGAGCCGGATGGTGGGCCAGGTCAGCTCCACCGTGACCCCGTCGTCGATGCGGGCGATCGGCCGCCGTGCCCGCTGGTCGATCAGCGGCTCGGTGTCGAAGGTGGCCACCAGGCCGGCCGGCGCCTCCGAGAGGAGGTGGGTCACGGCGGCGGCCGCACCCATGCCGGCGTCGACCCACCCCTCCAGGGCCACCACCAGGACCGGACCGTCGAGGCGCATGCCCGGGGGGTCGCCCCACTCGGGGGCGAAGCGGTAGAGGGAGGCGGGGTCGATGCCGCTCACAGCGACTCGACCTGGGCCAGCGCCCGCTCGCCGAGGAGCTGGACCACGGCGCCGAACTGGTCGGTGCCCGACCGGTCGCCGGCGGCGGCCCCGCCGGCGTAGCGCACGTAGACGCCTTGGAGGATGCAGGCCAGCTTCCAGAGCCCGAAGGCCTGGTAGTAGGCGATCTGGGAGACGTCCCGGCCCGACGCTGCGGCATACCGCTCGACCAGCTGGGCCCGGGTGGCGAACCCGGGGAGGGCGGTGGGGGCGCTGCCCAGGACGGCCATCTCGTCACCGGGCTCGGTCCAGTAGACGAGGAGCAGACCGAGGTCGGCCAGCGGGTCGCCCAGGGTGCAGATCTCCCAGTCGAGGATGGCCACCACGTCGCCCCGGTCGTCGAGGACGGTGTTGTCCAGGCGGTAGTCGCCGTGGACGATGGTCGCCCCCTGCTGGTCGGGGATGCGGGCGGCCAGGAGCTCGTGGGTCCGGTCCACCACGGCAGGACCGGGCTGGCCGTCCAAGGTGGACTGCTGGAACTGGCCGTGCCACCGCTTGAGCTGGCGGGCGATGTAGCCCTCCTTGCGGGCGAAGTCGCCCAGGCCCACGGCGTCCACGTCGACGGCGTGGAGGGCGGCCAGGGTGTCGATCAGGGAGTCGCAGGCGTGGGCCCGCGCCCCCTCGGACAGGGCGGCCGAGGCTGCCTCGTCCCGCACGATGTGCCCCTCGACGAACTCCATGACGTAGAACGGGGCGCCGTTGACCTCCGGATCGGTGCACAGGCCCAGCGGGGTGGCCACCGGGATGCCGGCCGGGGCCAGGGCGCTGATGATGGTGTGCTCCCGGGCCATGTCGTGGGCGGTGGCCAGCACGTGGCTGACCGGGGGCCGGCGCAGGGCGTAGGTGTGGCCGGCGGCGTCGGTCACCCGGTAGGTCAGGTTGGACCGGCCGCCGGCGATGAGCTCGAAGGTGAACGGGGCGGTGGCCCCGGCGATCTCGCGGCCCAGCCACGCGGTGACCGGGTCCCGGTCGATGCCCTCCACCTCGGCGTCTGCGGGGCCGTCGTGCACGTCGTCCATGACCCGACGCTATCCGGCCGCACCGACCCCCCGTGGCGCCGGGCCCCGGTGGCGCCGGTCCGCCGGCGTGTGGGCCGGGTAGGGTCGCCGGCATGGCTGCAGTCACCGACGCCACGTTCGCCGCCGAGGTCCTGGACCGGTCGGCCCAGGTGCCGGTGGTGGTCGACCTGTGGGCAGAGTGGTGCGGGCCGTGCAAGACGCTGGGGCCGATCCTGGAGGCCGTGGTGGCCGAGACCGACGGGGCGGTGGCGCTGGCCACGGTGGATGTGGACGCCAACCCCGAGGTGTCGGCGGCCTTCCGCGTCCAGTCGATCCCGGCCGTGTTCGCCCTGCGCGACGGGGCGGTGGTCGACCAGTTCGTGGGCGCCCAGCCCGAGGCGGTGGTCCGGGAGTTCGTCCAGCGCCTCGTCCCCACCGTGTCGGAGGTCGACCTCCTGGCCGAGACGGCCGCCGCGGCCGGCGACGAGGCCGGCCTGCGGGCCGTGCTGGCCGTCCAGGCCGATCACCCGCTGGCCGTGGGGGCCCTGGCCGCCCTGCTCATCGCCCGGGGGGAGCCCGACGAGGCCGTCGTCCTGCTGGGTCGGCTGCCCGAGACGGCCGAAGTCCGCCACCTGCTGGCCGAGGCCCGCCTGGCCCAGCGGGGCGGCGCCCCCGGGGCCGACGTCGAGGTCCGACTGGCCGAGCTGCTGGAGGTGGCCGCCGGGGACGACGAGGCCCGTCAGGAGTTCCTGGACCTGCTGGAGTCCCTCGGTCCCGACGACCCCCGGACGGCCGCCTGGCGGCGTGCCCTCAGCTCCCGCCTGTTCTGAGCGCACGACGGGCCGACGGCCGGTCGCCGGCGTCCCTGCCCTCCGGTAGCGTCGGCCCCGTGCGAGCCACCACCCTGCGTCTCGGGCCCCGGACCTACGACATCACCGACCGGCCGCTGGTCATGGGCATCCTCAACCGGACCCCGGACTCCTTCTACGACAAGGGCCTGACCTTCGCCCTCGACGACCTGGTCCGCCGGGCCGGCCTCCTCATCGACCAGGGCGCCGACCTCCTGGATGTAGGCGGGGTCAAGGCGGGCCCGGGTCCCGAGGTGGGCGAGGAGGAGGAGCTCGACCGGGTGATCCCGGCCATCGAGGCTCTGGCCGCCCGCTACGACATCCCGCTGTCGGTCGACACCTGGCGGGCCTCGGTGGCCCGGGCCGCCTACGCCGCCGGGGCGGTGGTGGGCAACGACATCAGCGGGTTCGCCGATCCGGACTACCTTCCGGCGGCCGCCGAGCACGGGGCCACCGTGGTGGCCACCCACATCCGGCTGGGGCCGCGCATCCCCGACCCTGAGCCCGTCTACGACGACGTGGTGGCGGCGGTGCGGACCTTCCTCCTGGAGCGGGCCGACCGGGCCCTGGCCGCCGGGCTCACCCCCGAGCAGATCGTGATCGACGCCGGCCTCGACCTGGGCAAGACGGCCGAGCAGTCCCTCACCCTGCTGCGGGCCTCGGACCAGCTGGCCGACCTCGGCTATCCGCTGCTCCTGTCGGCCTCCAACAAGACCTTCCTCGGCGTGGTCCTGGGCCTCGAGATCGGGGAGCGCCGGGAGGCATCGGTGTCGGCCACGTCGCTGGGGGCGGCGCTGGGCTGCCGGGTCATGCGTGTCCACGAGGTGGGGGCCCACCGCCAGGCCTGCGACGCCGTCGCTGCGGTGCTCGCCGCCGGCCGGTGAGCGCCAAGGCGGCCACCGCGGTCGCCCCCCGCCCCGTCTACCTGGTGAAGGGGTCCGACCCGTCCCTGGTGGCCCAGGCCGCCCGGTCCCTCATCGACCAGCTGGTCGGCGACGGCGACGCCGGGATGATGGTCGAGGAGTTCGGCGGCGTCGGCATGGACCAGGTCGAGGTGGGGGCGGTCATCGATGCCTGCACCACGCCCCCGTTCCTCGTGGAGCGGCGCATCGTCGTCCTGCGGGAAGCCGGCCAGGTCGGGGCGGCCGATGCCAAGCGGCTGGTCGAGTACCTGGCCGACCCCCTTCCCACCACGGTCCTGGTGCTGGTGGCCGGGGGCGGCACCATCCCGCAGTCGCTGGTCAAGGCGGCCGGGAGCTCCGGCGAGGTGGTGGACACCTCGGTGGGGACGGGCAAGGCCCGATCGCAGTGGCTGGCCGACCATCTGAAGACGGGTCCGGTCCGTCTCGACGGCCCGGCCCAGGCCCGCCTGGGCGACCACCTGGGCGCCGACATGGGCCGCCTGGCCGGGCTGCTCGACACCCTGGCTGCCGCCTACGGCGCCGGGGCGACGGTCACGGTGGACGACCTGGAGCCGTTCCTGGGCGAGGCCGGCGCCCTCGCCCCGTGGGACCTGACCGACGCCATCGACAGCGGACGCACCGCTCCGGCCCTCGACGTGCTCCACCGGATGCTGGCGGCCGGGGAGTCCCACCCGCTGGTGGTCATCACCCTCCTCCACCGTCACTACCGCCAGATGCTGCGCCTGGACGGGGCGGGCGTGCGCAGCCCCGAGGAGGCCGCCGCCCTGCTGGGAATCAAGAGCGCCTTCCCGGCCAAGAAGGCCATGGCGCAGGGGGCCCGCCTGGGGACCGACCGGATCGCCCGGGCCATCCAGCTGCTGGCCGAGGCCGACCTCGACATCCGGGGGTCGACGGGCCTCTCCGGGGAGGCGGTGCTGGAGGTCCTGGTGGCCCGGCTCAGCCGGCTGGGCGCCCAGCGCCGCTGAGGGGGCAGGCGCCGGGTCGGCGGCTCGAGGTCAGCTGGCTCGCCGTCAGCCGGCGTCGCGGCCGGGCTGCCCGGCGTCGGCCACGCAGTCCGTCCAGCGGGCGCCGTCCCACCAGCGGTGCTCGTGCCGACCGGTGGGATCGGACAGCCAGCCGGCCGGGGCCAGCACGTCGTCGGGGCCGCACGCCATGACCGATCCGGGCTCGGCACCCTCGTCACTGTGGCGTCCGGCTTCGGCCTCGGCTGCCCGTCCGATGACGGCGGCTGGGGTGACCGCCACGCTCCGCTCGATCTCGGTCATGGTGGCCCGGCGGGCCGGTGCCGTTCGGACGGCGGGTCCCGCCGGCGGCCGGTCGAGCACGGCGGCCGAGGTGCGACCGGAGGTGGTGGGCGCGACCCAGGATCCGGCGGCGTCGGCCGGTGCCTCGGAGCGGTCGGCCACGCCGGCGGACACCGGACCGACCTGGTCGACGGTGGTGCGCTGGCTTGAAGCTCCAACTCACTCGACTGGGCACTCTCATTCAGTCGAATCGGAGGGACCCCGGGGGGTCCCATTTCTGCGCCGGAGGGCACCGAGGAGGTCTCTGGGCTCGCCTCGCGCTACTTCTGCTTCAGGCTATCGACGCTGAGTCACGGAATCCCTCGGTGAACTGGGTGAGTGCTCGACTCCACCCGTTCGAGGCACCTTCGTGCCTTCGATTCACCGCTCTCCTTCGATTCACCGATTGCTCCACATCTCCTCCAGTTCGGCAGCCTGGGCCTCGCTGGCCAGGTCCTTGAGCTGGGCGTAGGACTTGCCATCCTTGCCGACGACCTTGGGGTCGGCCCCCAGCGCGAGCAAGGTATTCACAGACTCGGAGTGGTTCTGATTGGCAGCGACCAGCAGTGGAGTCCAGCCCTCGGCGCGGGTCTTTGACTCCAGGCTCGCCCCCAGAGCCGCGAGCTGCTTGATGAGCTCTGGGCGGTTGTTGGCGGCTGCATGGCAGAGCGGAGACCACC
>CAXBRB010000055.1:0-13472 GCA_963977795.1 uncultured Acidimicrobiaceae bacterium | reverse complement strand
GGCCTGGCCGGCAACCTGCTGGTCGAGGGGGGCGTGCGCACCGTGCTGGTGGTGGCCCTGGTGGCGGCCGGGTTCGGGGTCACCGGGTACGCCTTCGGGGTGCTGGCCTGCGAGGTGGTGGCCGCCGTGCACGCCCGGTGGCTGGCCCGGCGCACCGTGGCCGACAACGCGGGATCGTCGGCGCCGGTGGCCACGCCCGGAGTCCCCGGCGGTGCCGGGTCGGGGGCGCCCACCCCGGTGGCCGGGCGTCGGCGCCTGCTGGCCGACGTGTCGGCAGCATTCGTGGGCCTGGCCCTCCTGCGCCTGCTCCAGAACGTCGATGTACTGACCGTGGGACGGCTGAACCACGCCGGCGCCGGTCCCTATGCCGCCATCTCGGTGGCGTCCAAGGCCCTGGTCTTCGGCGCCCTGGCGCTCGGCGCCTACCTCCTGCCCGAAGCCACCATCCGGTGGAACCAGGGGGGGCATGCCGTGCGCCAGCTCCTGGTCACCCTGGTGTTCCTGGCCGTCCCTGCCGTGGTCCTCCTCGGCATCGCCGTCGTCGCCCCGGAGCCGTTCCTCACCCTGGTCTTCTCGGCCCGCCTGGCGTCGGCGGCACCGGCCTTCGCCACCCTGGTGGTGGCCATGGGCTTCCTGTCCTTCACCGTCCTGGCCACCAACTACCTGTTCGGGACCGGCTCCCGCTGGATCGTCCTCCTGCTCGCCGCGGGCTCGGCCGCTGCGCTGGGCCTCATGGAGGCGGCCGGCGGGCAGGCGGTGGCCACGGCCCGGGCCGATCTGGCCGTCCAGGCCGCCCTCGGGGCCGCCATGGCCGCAGCTTTCATCGGCGTGCACCTCCGCCACCGCGGCCAGCACTGGTCCCGTCGGGCCGGGTGGGTCGGTCGTCGGCGGGCCACGCCGCCGGGGGCCCCGGCGACCGATCAGTAGGCCGACGGCCGGATAGCCGGTCGGAAGGTCAGACGGTCAGACGGTCAGACGGTCGGCCGGTCCACTGGGGCGCAGGGGGCACACGGCACGGGGTGGAGCCCGCCCAGAGGAGGGCCCAGCGGCCGGTCCCGTGCACGCCGTTCCCGTGGCGCTGCGCCTTCAGGCGATCACGCAGGGTCCGGGTCGGCCGCCCCGGGAGCCGCCCCGGAGGGCGGCCCGTCGGCACGGGGCCGGCGGCGGGACCGACGCACCACCTCGGCGGCGCCGTCGGCGGCCAGCAGGAGCACGGCGACCCATGCCCACCGGGCCGCCGTGTCGAAGGCCTTGGGCCAGGAGCCGTCGGCCGGCAGGTGGAGCTGGAGCTGGTGGACCGCCGTGTAGATGCCGGCCTGGAGGACGCACGCCCCGGCGGCCAGGGCGACGACGAAGCGGAGGCGGGGGAGGAGGGCCACCGCCACGGTCACCAGGCCGACGACCAGGCCGACCAGCGGCGATGCGGCAGCGGCGCCCAGGGCGCCGACCACCACGCCGGCGACGATCGCCCCACCGGCGCCCGCCCGGGCCTCGGCGCCGGAGAAGGGGACGACCAGGGTGGGCTCGCCGGTGGTCATGAACGCATCGGAAGCCGCTCCTCCGTCGGCCACGGAATGGCGGCCCCGGCGGCGGCGGCGTCGGGGCCACAGGATCACGGCCAGGCAGGCCACCAGCGCCGCCAGGGAGACGACCACGGCGATGTTCACCGTCGACTGCGGCGTCCACACCAGGGCCACCTGGAGCGTCCCGTCGTGGACGAAGGGGGCCAGGGTCGCCGGATCGAGCAGCCACCCGTTGGCGAACCCGTCGATCAGGAACGGCCGTCCGAGTGCGGGGCCGCCGACGATGCGGGCGTCCCAGCCCCGGTTGATCGACTCGCCGAGCACCAGGACCACCGGCGGCCCGCCTCGGTCCGTCGGGACGCCCGTCACCCGCAGGGCCAGCCGGGTGTCGGACGCCCCGGTGACGGTGACCCGGGGCGCCGGGGTCACGGTGGGCGGGGCCACGGTGGTGGGGGAGGCCAGCGCCATGGGGCCGCCTCCCGGAGCGGAGTCGAAGACCAGCTGGTCGACGTCGTACCCGGCGGTCCGGCCGACCTGGGAGCGGATGGTGTGGTCGCCGGGACCGAGGGCCAGCCCGCCGGCGTCAGGTCCGCACAGGCTGATGGTGAGGGCCCGACGGGCCAGGGCGTCGGTCGTGGTGCCGGTGACGGTGACCCACAGTGGGCCGCCGTCGACGGACAGCAGGTCCCCCCGGCAGCTGGTGGGCACCACGGTCGGCACCGGGGGGGCGACCACGCCGGGCAGGCCCACCGAGGCGATGGCGATGGGCAGGGCGATCGGTGTCTGCGAGTAGTAGTTGGGCGTGTCGAGGATGCGGACGGCGTCGACGGTGATGCGCACGCTGCGGCCGCGCAGCGTCGGGAACCGCACGGGCACGTCGACCACCGAGCCGGCCACCGGCGAGTCGGCCAGAGGAGGCAGGGCCACGGTGGCCGACCCGCTGTCGGCGGTGACGGTGATCCGGGTGGGCACCGAGTGGCGGCCGTCGGCCACCACCTGGAGGTCGAGGTGGTCGAAGGTCACCGGCTGGCGCAGCCGGTACTGGAGGAACTCGCCCGCCTGATGGGAGACGCCGAAGCCGGGCTGCCACACCGTGGCGGGGTCGGCGTCCAGGGTGGCCATGGCATTGGCCGTGAGGTCGCCGGGCAGGCGTCCCTGGCTGTAGGCAACGGTGCCGGTGTAGTCCGACCCCGGCCGTCCCACCAGGCGGTCGATCTCGTCGTCGGGGACCAGAGGCGAGATGCGGGCCTGGCCGGCCAGGGTGAAGGTGCGGGCCGTGGGGAGCCAGAAGGTGCGGGACAGCGTGGTCTCGACGTCGTTGCGGGGCGGCACCCCCGAGCTGCGGAGGCGGTCCATGACCAGGGTCAGCCGGTCGGAGCGGGAGCGGGCGCCAGCAGCCCGCAGGAGGTCCTGGGGCATGGCCACCGACTCGTCGACCGAGACGCCGGGGATGCCGACCTCGGCGAACCCGGTCGAGCTGTGCGAGCCGGCTGGGGCGTCGGGCTTGGCCACGTGGACCCCGGTGATGGTGATGCGCAGGGTGCGGAAGGTGCGGGCCGGGAAGGTGACGGTCTGGCCGGGCGGCGTGCGTGAGGCGTCGGTCAGGTCGGCCCCGACGGGGGTCCGCCCGTCGAAGGTGAGGCGCACCGAGGTGATGGTCCGGTCGGGGTCACCGGTCTGGGGCTGGAGCAGGACCAGGTGGTCGACGGTGGCGGGGGCGGCCAGCACGACCTGCCACCACTGGCCGATCTGGCCCACGAAGGAGTTGGTGAGCCAGGCCGTCTGGGTGTTGCCGTCCAGGGCGGCCGGCGGACGGTCCTCGGGCAGGTAGGTGATGGAGGAGCCGTAGGAGGAGGCGGTGACCGAGGCCACGCCGTGGAGCACGGAGACCGTCTTGGCGTCGGCCGGGGCCCCGGGGAACAGGTCCAACGGGGCGTCGGAGGGATCGGCCGTGTCGGGTGGCTGGGCGGCCGTCTCGGTGTAGCCGGTGTTCTCCTTGAGGGAGTTCCACCGGTAGCCCTGCTTGCGGTTGGAGTCGGTCACCACCAGGTCGGCCGGGGCGGCCAGCGTCCGGCTGCGCAGCCCGGGACGGGTGTCCAGGGTGCCGGCGTAGAGGATGGTCGGGTTGCCGGTCAGCAGGCCCACCGAGGCCGCCCCGACCAGGCCGGGGGCGCTGCCCGCCACCACCAGCGGGGTGGCCGTGGACTCGGCTCGGACGATGGGCCGGGGTGCGGTCACGGTGTAGGAGACCAGGGGGGCGGGCCACCCGGGGTTGGCCGGCAGGGCCAGAGTCGCCTCGTCGGTGTGGGGGAGGAGGGGGACGTTGGGCCGGGGAGCGCCGTAGGCCACGGGGTGGGTCAGGCCCGGGGGCGGCGTGGTCAGCTGGGCGGCCACCACCTGGGGGATGGGGGTGTCGTAGCGCTCGTAGGCCTGGTCGTACTGGACCAGGACGTCGCCGGCGTTCAGCAGCGAGGCCATGGGGGCGAGCGCCTCCCACTGCATGGTCCCGTCCTGGAGGGGGCCGTCGGTGGCCTCGAGGATGTCGGCCGTGGGCAGCGAGCCCATGATCTGTTGCTCGTGGGTGACGTACGGCCGGGTCATGAGGCCGGGATAGACGGTGTCGATGGTGTCGCCCCAGCGCTGGGCCCCGAAGTTGTTGCCGGGGATGCCCAGCACCCGGGTGCCCGGGTGGGTGTGCTCCAGGGTGGCGGCGGCCTGGCGGACGTAGGCCGGCGGGGTGGCCGGCTGGTTGAACCCCTGGGCCAGGATCTGGCCCGTCCACAGCGGCACCGAGGCGGCGGCCACGGCGGCGGCCGCTCCGGCCCAGACCAGCCACCCCACCCGGGGCAGCCGGGACCACACGGCGCTGACCCCGGCGCCCAGGAAGAGGGCCAGCGAGAGGAGCACCACCGGGGAGGCGCGGTCGGTCGACCGCATGGCCAGGCCGGCGGTGGTGTCGACCATGACGGCCTTGATGAGCGAGCCGATGCCCGAGGGGTGCTCGTAGGGGTTGGGGCCGACGGCCAGCACCATGGCCACCACCGTCAGGAGCACGAAGTAGGTGCGGTACCGCCAGCGGGCCACGAAGGCCGACAGGACGGCCAGGGCGGGCAGGACGAAGCTGGCGACGATCAGGAAGGTGCTCTGGGTGTAGGCCACCGAGGTCTGGGTCCACGGGCCGACCCGGTCGGAGCCGTAGAAGTACCAGTAGCCGAGGCCCCGGAGGATCTCCGAGGCGAGCGAGGCCGCACTGGTGGCGGGGACGGTCTCGGTGTACTTCAGGACGTTGATGCCGTAGGCCGCCTCGATCTGGAGGGCCACCGCCCACCACAGCGAGACGGCCACGGTGAGCCCGGCCACCTTCCAGGCCACCCCCCAGGCCCGGCGCCACGTGGCTTCCCGGGCCACCAGGACGGCGTAGGGGAGCCACAGGGCCGGGGCGATGCCGACGTAGAGCAGGGAGCTGGCGTTGATGCCGCTGACCAGGGCCACCACCACGGCGAAGAGCGCCGGATACCGCCAGCCGCCCCGACGCAGGGCCAGGACGACGAAGGCGATCATCCACGGCAGGCCGGCCCAGGGCATCAGGATGACGGAGATCCGCCCCGAGTACTGGAGGACGTAGGGGGTGAAGCAGAAGGCCAGCGAGGCGATCCACCGGCCCGGGCCCGACAGCCCGATCGTCCGGCACAGGTACAGCGCACCGGTGGCCGCCGCAGCCAGGAGGCAGCCCATCCACAGCCGCTGGGCCACCCACAGGGGCACGTGGAGCTCGGCCAGGACCCAGTAGAAGGGACCCATGGGCAGCAGGTAGCCGATGTTCTCGTGGGTGACCGTGCCGAGGCCGACATGGGGATCCCACACCGACAGCGCCTGGCGGACGTAGCGGCCGGGGTCGAGGTAGAGGTACGTCTTGGTGTCGTCGGTCACTCGGCCCGGCTGGGCTGCCAGCATCGGGAGGAAGGCCACCACCGTGAGCGCCAGGTACTCGGCGGCGGTGCGCAGGCGTCCGGTCGGTGCTGACGCCATGGGGTCCTGGGCGCGGGCGTCCGAGCCATCCGGTTCTGCAGCGGGAAAGGCGGTCTCGGTCACGGGTGGTCGGTAGTGTAGGCACTCCGACGCGCCGTCCCCCGGCAGGAGGGACCGGCGCCCACGACAGGAGCGGCATGGAACACGGCACGTGGCCCAGGTGGACGACGAGGACGACCGGATGCCCGCAGCGGCACCAGGGTCCGGCGGACGGCGGGCGGCTCCGGTGAGCGACCAGCCGGCCTCCGGCCGCCACCTGACCGGCGAGCGCCCCATGGAGGGCGTGACCCCCGACTCCCTCCTCGCCCTCCACGCCGCCGGCTACCGGACGGTGCTCGAGCGCATGGGCTCGGGCCGGGTCCTCGACGTCGGCTGCGGCCAGGGGTTCGAGACGGCCCGCCTGCTGGCCGACGACCGCACCGTCATCGGCGCCGACTACGCCGCCGAGGCCGTCGAGCTGGCCCACGGACGGGGCGGGGGGGACGGCCTGCGAGCCGCCCAGATGGACGCCACGGCCCTCGGGTTCGCCACCGGCAGCTTCGACTGGGTCTGCTCGTCCCACCTCATCGAGCACTTCACCGCCCCCGAGGGCCATGTGGCAGAGGCAGCCCGGGTGCTCGACGACGACGGCACGATGCTGGTGCTGACGCCGAACGCCCCGGCCGACTTCGAGAACCCCTTCCACGTCCACCTCTTCGAGCCCGACGAGCTCCGCGCCATGCTGGAGCGCCACTTCCACGAGGTGCGGGTGGAGGGTCTGGACGCCGTCCCCCACGTGAAGGCTGACTTCACCGCCCGACGGGAGAAGGCCAAGAAGGTCCTGCGCCTCGACGTCTTCGACATCCGCCACAAGATCCCCCGGTCCTGGTACGTCGGCTTCTACGCCTGGGTGCTGCCCAAGGCGTATCGGCTGATCGCCCGGGGGGACGCCGGCGGGGCGACGGGCATCACGGCCGACGACTTCTTCGTCACCGACCAGCTCGACCGGACCACCATGGTCCTCTTCGCCACGGCCTCCCGGCCGCGCCGGGCCGCCTGAGGAGCCCTGCCGTGCTGACCGTCGGGCTGACGGGGAACATCGGCTGCGGCAAGTCGACGGTGGCCGCCCTGCTGGTGGCCCACGGTGCCGCCCTGGTCGACGCCGACCAGGTGGCCCGGGAGGTGGTGGAGCCGGGCACTCCGGCCCATCAGGCCCTGGTGGACCACTTCGGGCCGGACATCCTCGACGCCGACGGCCGGATCGATCGGGCGGCCCTGGCCGCCCGGGCCTTCGGCGATCCAGAGCAGCTGGCCGCCCTCAATGCCATCCTCCACCCGGCCATCGGGGTGGCGATGATCGAGGGCAAGGAGGCCCACCGGGGGACCGGCCGGATCGTGGTCATGGACATCCCCCTGCTGAAGGACGTGCACCGGGAGACCCTGGCCCTCGACGCCGTGGTCGTGGTCGACCTCCCGCCCGAGCTGGCCCTCGAGCGGCTCACCACCCTGCGGGGCATGGACGCCGACGACGCCCGGGCTCGCCAGGCCGCCCAGCCCTCTCGGGAGGAGCGGCGGCAGGGAGCGGACCTGGTGATCGACAACTCGGGGGACGAAGCCCATTTGGCCGCCGAGGTCGACCGGGTGTGGGCGGCGCTGGAGGCCATGCCCCAGCAGCCCGACCCGGTGGGTCCGACCGGTGCCGGAGCGCCGGCGGCGGGGGAGCCGGCGGCCCGCTGAGGCGCCCGATCGGGCCGCTCCGGCGCCCGGTACCATCGCACGGTGCCCGCCTTCGAGGTCGTCTCCCCCTTCCGGCCCGCCGGCGACCAGCCGGCAGCCATCGCCGGGCTGGTGGCCGGCCTGGAGCGGGGCGAGCGCTACCAGACCCTCCTGGGCATCACCGGATCGGGCAAGACGGCCACCATCGCCTGGACCATCGAGGCAGTGCAGCGGCCCACCCTCATCATCGAGCCCAACAAGTCGCTGGCCGCCCAGCTGGCCGCCGAGCTGAAGGAGTTCTTCCCCCGCAACAAGGTCGAGTACTTCGTCTCCTACTACGACTACTACCAGCCCGAGGCGTACGTACCCTCGTCGGACACCTACATCGAGAAGGACTCGTCGATCAACGACGAGATCGACCGGCTGCGGCACGCCACGACGTCCTCGCTCCTGCTCCGGCGGGACACCATCGTGGTGGCCTCGGTGTCGTGCATCTACGGCCTGGGCTCCCCGGACGAGTACCGGGACCGCATCGTGGCCCTGGCCACCGGCCAGGAGATCGACCAGCGGGACCTCCTGCGCCGGCTGGTCGAGCTCCAGTACTCCCGGAACGACACCGCACTGCAGCGTGGCCAGTTCCGGGTGCACGGGGACACCGTGGAGATCCACCCCGCCTACGAGAGCCGGGCCGTCCGGGTGGAGTTCTTCGGCGACACGGTGGAGCGCATCCGGCCCTTCGACGTGCTCACCGGCGAGATCGGCGACGAGCTCGAGGACCTGGTCGTCTTCGCCAACACCCACTACGGCACCGGTGACGAGAAGCTGCGGGCCGCCGTCGTGGGCATCGAGGACGAGCTGCGGGCCCGTCTGGGGGAGCTGACCGACCAGGGCAAGCTCCTGGAGGCCCAGCGCCTGCGCATGCGCACCGAGTACGACCTCGAGATGCTGGCCGAGACCGGGGTCTGCTCGGGGATCGAGAACTACAGCCGCCACCTCGACGGCCGGGCCCCGGGCGAGCCGGCCTTCACGCTGCTCGACTTCTTTCCCGAGGACTACCTGGTCGTCCTGGACGAGAGCCACGTCGCCGTCCCCCAGATCCGGGGGCAGTACGCCGGTGACCGCTCCCGCAAGGAGACCCTGGTCGACCACGGCTTCCGGCTCCCCTCGGCCATGGACAACCGGCCCCTCACCTTCGACGAGTTCGTCGACCGCACCGGCCAGACCATCCTGCTGTCGGCCACACCGGGCCCCTGGGAGCTCGAGCACAGCACCAACGTGGTGGAGCAGGTGATCCGGCCCACCGGCCTCCTCGACCCCGAGGTCGACGTCCGGCCGACCACCGGCCAGATCGACGACCTCCTGGAGCGGATCGAGGCCACGGTGGGCCGGGGCCACCGGGTGCTGGTGACCACCCTGACCAAGAAGATGGCCGAGGACCTCACCGAGTACCTGACCGAGCAGGGGGTGCGGGTCCAGTACCTCCACTCCGACATCGACACGCTGGCCCGGGTCGAGCTGCTGCGGGAGCTGCGGCTCGGGGTCTTCGACGTGCTGGTGGGCATCAACCTCCTGCGGGAGGGCCTGGACCTCCCCGAGGTGGCCCTGGTGGCCGTCCTCGACGCCGACAAGGAGGGCTTCCTGCGCTCGACGTCGTCCCTCATCCAGACCATGGGCCGGGCCGCCCGCAACGTGGAGGGCCGGGTCGTCCTCTACGCCGACCGGGTCACCGACTCGATGACGGCGGCCATCAACGAGACCCAGCGCCGACGGGCCCGGCAGATGGCCTACAACGCCGAGCACGGGATCGATCCCGCCACCATCACCAAGTCGGTCACCGACATCCTGGAGCGGGTCCGGGGCGACGGTGCCGGCGGAACCCCCCGGAGCGGGTCAGGCCGCCCGCGGACGTCCGGTCGGGTGCCGGGGGCCAAGGACGTGCCCGGTCGGCGGGGCGGCGTGGACCCCCGTGCGCTGGCCGCCGAGATGGCCCAGGCCCTGGGGCCCGACGCCGACGAGCTCTCCAGCCTGATCCACCAGCTCGACGCCGAGATGCACAAGGCGGCCGAGGAGCTCCGCTTCGAGGAGGCGGCCCTGCTGCGCGACGAGGTGGCCGAGCTGCGGGCCCTGCTGTCCCGGGACCCGGTGGATGGCTCCCCGGTCCTGGAGGGCGCCGGGGTCATGCCAGACGGCGACGGAACGGCCGCCGTGCCGGACGGCGACGGGACGGCCGCCGGCGCCTGAGCCGGCCCGCCGGGAGGTCGTCGGGGCCCCGGTATCCTCCACGCCATGGCCGATCGTCTGGTGGTGCGCGGTGCGCGGGAGCACAACCTCCAGGACGTCTCGCTCGACCTCCCGCGGGACCAGCTGATCGTCTTCACCGGCCTGTCGGGCTCCGGCAAGTCGTCCCTGGCCTTCGACACCATCTACGCCGAGGGCCAGCGCCGCTACGTGGAGTCGCTCTCGGCCTACGCCCGCCAATTCCTCGGGCAGATGGACAAGCCGGACGTCGACTTCATCGAGGGGCTCTCCCCGGCCATCTCCATCGACCAGAAGTCGGCGTCCCGCAACCCCCGGTCCACGGTGGGGACGGTGACCGAGGTCTACGACTACCTCCGCCTCCTCTACGCCCGGATCGGCAAGCCCCATTGCCCGGTGTGCAGCCGGCCGGTGGCCCGCCAGAGCCCGCAGCAGATCGTGGACCGCATCCTGGCCATGGAGGAGGGCACCCGGTTCATGGTGCTGGCCCCGGTGGTCCGGGGACGCAAGGGCGAGTACAGCGCCCTCCTCGACGACCTGGCCAAGCAGGGGTTCGCCCGGGTCCGCATCGACGGCACCACCGTCGAGCTCACCGATAGGGCCGGTCTGGAGCTGGCCCGCTACGAGACCCACACCATCGAGGTGGTGGTCGACCGCCTGGTGCGCCGGGACGGCATCCGCCGGCGGCTGACCGAGTCGCTGGAGACGGCGCTGGGCCTGGCCGAGGGCGTGGCCGAGCTGGTGGTGGTGGACGGGGACGGGGTGGAGCAGGAGGCCGTCACCTTCAGCCAGCACCTGGCCTGCACGCACTGCGGGATCAGCTTCGAGGACCCGTCGCCCCGCAACTTCTCGTTCAACTCGCCCTACGGGGCCTGCCCGGCCTGCACCGGCCTGGGGACCAAGTACGAGGTCGACCCGGAGCTGGTGGTGCCCGATCCGGGCAAGAGCCTGGCCGAGGGCGCCCTGGCCCCGTGGGCCAACGCCCGCAGCCACTACTTCGACCGGATGGTGGACGCCGTGGCCGACCTGGGCGGCTTCTCGGTGGACACGCCGTGGGAGCAGCTGAGCGAGGACGACCGCCACCTGGTGCTCCACGGGACCGGCGAGGACCAGGTCCGCCTGCGCTACCGCAACCGCTACGGGCGCCAGCGGTCCTTCACCTCGGCCTACGAGGGGATCATCCCGTGGCTGGAGCGCCGCCACACCGAGGCCGACTCCGACTTCCTGCGGGAGAACCTGGAGGGCTACCTGCGCGAGGTGCCGTGCCCCGAGTGCCGGGGGGCCCGGCTCCGGCCCGAGTCGCTGGCCGTGACCGTCGGGGGCCACAGCATCCACGCCCTGTGCTCCCTGCCCATCGGACGGGCCGTGGAGGTGGTCGGCGCCCTCGAGCTGTCCGACCGGGACCACATGATCGCGGACCGGGTCTTCCGGGAGGTGGTCGAGCGCATGCAGTTCCTGCTCGACGTCGGCCTCGACTACCTCACGCTGGCCCGTTCGGCGGCCACCCTCTCGGGCGGCGAGGCGCAGCGGATCCGGCTGGCCAGCCAGATCGGCTCGGGCCTGGTCGGTGTCCTCTACGTCCTGGACGAGCCCTCCATCGGCCTCCACCAGCGGGACAACCAGCGCCTCATCGGCACCCTCCAGCGCCTCCGCGACCTGGGCAACACGGTGATCGTGGTCGAGCACGACGAGGAGACCATCCGGGTGGCCGACCACGTGGTCGACATCGGGCCGGGTGCCGGCGAGCACGGCGGCCGGGTGGTCCACTCCGGGCCGGTGGCCGGGCGGGACGGGCTGCTGGCCAACGCCGCCTCGCTCACCGGGCAGTACCTGTCGGGCGCCCGGACGATCCCCGTGCCCCAGGTGCGGCGGCCGGGCAGTGGCGAGCACCTCACCGTGGTGGGGGCCCGGGAGCACAACCTGGCCGACGTCACCGTGGAGTTCCCGCTGGGCCGCCTGGTCGCCGTGACCGGGGTGTCGGGATCGGGCAAGTCCACCCTGGTCAACGACATCCTGCTCCGGTCCCTGTCCAAGCAGGTCCACCGGTCCAAGGTCGTCCCCGGCCTCCACCGCCACATCACCGGGGTGGAGCACATCGACAAGGTGGTCGACGTCGACCAGGCCCCCATCGGCCGCACCCCGAGGTCCAACCCCGCCACCTACACCGGGGTGTTCGACCACATCCGCAAGCTGTTCAGCCAGACCTCGGAGGCCAAGGTCCGGGGCTACCAGCCCGGTCGGTTCTCCTTCAACGTCAAGGGCGGGCGGTGCGAGTCGTGCTCGGGCGACGGCACCCTGCGCATCGAGATGCACTTCCTCCCGGACATCTACGTCCCCTGCGAGGTCTGCCACGGCGCCCGCTACAACCGGGACACCCTCGAGGTCACGTTCCGGGGCAAGACCATCGCCGAGGTGCTGGACCTCTCGTGCGAGGAGGCCCTGGGCTTCTTCAGCGCCCAGCCGCCCATCGCCCGCCACCTCCAGACCCTGGTCGACGTGGGGCTGGGGTACATCCGCCTGGGCCAGTCGGCCCCGACCCTGTCCGGCGGTGAGGCCCAGCGGGTGAAGCTGGCCTCCGAGCTCTCCCGGCGGTCCACCGGCCACACGCTGTACATCCTCGACGAGCCCACCACCGGGCTCCACTTCGAGGACGTCCGCAAGCTGCTCGACGTGCTGAACCGTCTGACCGACCAGGGCAACACGGTCATCGTCATCGAGCACAACCTCGAGGTCATCAAGAGCGCCGACTGGATCATCGACATGGGTCCCGAGGGCGGCGACCGCGGCGGCACGGTGGTGGCCCGGAACCGCGTCGGGGGCGGATTGGAACTGGTGGTGACGCTGCGATGAACTGGATAACGTGGGCATTGCTGTCGGCGCTGTTCGCCGGCGCTACAGCGATACTGGCCAAGCAGGGCGTGACGGATGTGAACTCCAATCTGGCCACGGCCGTGCGGACATCGGTAATCCTGTTACTGGCGTGGGGGATCGTGTTCGCAACGCTTCCACTCCGTGAAGTGACTCAAATCGGCCGCCGTTCCCTTCTCTTCCTCGTGCTTTCCGGCATCGCGACAGGCCTCTCATGGCTCTGCTATTTCCGTGCGCTGCAACTGGGTGAGGCATCGCGCGTGGCGCCGCTGGACAAGTTAAGCGTGGTATTCGTGCTGATTTTTGCCGCCCTTTTCTTGGGCGAACGGATCACCTGGCTGTCGGGACTGGGCGCGGGGTTGATCGCCGCGGGCGCGATTTTATTGGCTCAGACGCGGTAATACGGCTTCAACGTTTCCAGGATCAGGTCGAGCTCCTGCGTGTCACCGGCATCGAGGAAATACTTGCTCGTATTCCGCATCTTGACCGTGGAGAACACCCCGCGGCGGCGCAGGATCTCCTTCTGCAAGACATAGCTGGTGCGGCGCTCCAACACCGCCGACGGCAGAAACTTCAGGAACAGTTCCCGCGATTCCTTCTTCTTTCCCGCCTGGAACAGATCCCAGATCGCGGCCTGAATATCGGCCAGTCCCGCGCCCGCCATAGTGCCGCCGGAGCCCCGCTCCATTTCGTTGTAGAGATTCATCGCGCCGCCGCCGGTGGAGGCGATGACAGGCCGCTTCCGTTCGCGGACAACGCGCGAGACGTCGTGGGGCACGTCGGAATTCTCAAGCTTAAGAATGCGCAGCGTGGGAATCTTATCCGCCAGTTTCAACAGCAGATCCGTGGTCATGCCGCCGTTGGTGACCTGGATACACATCGGCAGCTTGGAGACACTGGCGATGGAGGTGAAGTAGTCGGCGAGGATCTCGCCGTCAGCCACGCCGCTCGTCGGCCCAAGCGCGTGCAACCCGTCGGCGCCGATCTTCTCGGCATACCGCGCATAGTCCA
This sequence comes from uncultured Acidimicrobiaceae bacterium, assembly GCA_963977795.1. Lineage (GTDB taxonomy): Bacteria > Actinomycetota > Acidimicrobiia > Acidimicrobiales > RAAP-2 > Bog-756. Next base: position 90 of record CAXBRB010000055.1, on the reverse strand, counting down.
TCGCCTCCCATTTATTGGCGCCATGGACCCCAATTAACACCGGGATCCGCCCGTTCACCTCTTTCACCACACTCACCGAATGCTGCTTGC
>CAXBRB010000054.1:0-13659 GCA_963977795.1 uncultured Acidimicrobiaceae bacterium | reverse complement strand
AGCTCGTCCCCGGGCTGAGCCCGGTGACGGTGCAGGTGGTCGCCGTGGGGCCCGCCGCACACCCGCCGCCGGAGGGGCTGGAGGCGACGGTGTAGCCGGTGACAGGGGAGCCGTTGTCCACGGCCGCCGTCCATGCGACCGTCACCGATCCGCTCAAGCTGGCCGTGGCGCCGACGTTGGTGGGCGGCGACGGCACGGTGATGGAGGGGTAGCCGGGCAGGCCGCCCGCTCCTCCGGCGCAGTATCGGGTGATCGGGGCATTCGGGTGGGTGGGGTCGCCGGACCAGATGCCGGGGAGCGCAGGGCAGGTGTTGGTGGTCTGCTGGCCGGCATCGGAGTGCACGGCGGTGAGCACCCACGGCGCCGTGGAGGGCACCAGGTAGCTGGGCGGCGACGTGAAGTCGAGGTGGGGGTCCCAGGTGTAGTGCTTCTGGTAGCCCGAGGTCAGGCTGGAGCCGCTGAACGTCCCGACGGGACCACGGGCGTTCTGCTGGATCGATCCGTAGAGGGTGAGCGGGCCTTCGGCGCTGCCCACCTTGTAGTTGTTGACGACGAAGGACTGGGTGAGCGCCAGGATGGCGGCGTCGATGGTCAGGCCCGTCGATCCGTTCGAGGCGTCGCACAGGGCGCCGGGCGCCGTGGCGCAGCTCGAGAGCACCGGACCCGTCGGCGTGGCCACCGGGTGGTTGACCTCCACGTAGGCGTTGGCGACGAGGCCGAGGGAGTCGTTCTTGCCCGTGGCCTGGTAGGCGCACAGACCCTGGGAGATCGCCGCCGAGCCGCTCTGCCCGGTGGTCCACCGCCCGGAGCAGTCGGCGTAGGTGAGGTTGCCGTCGATGACGATGTTGTTCGACGTGCCGATGGTCAGCTCGCCCGAGAGGTTCCCGTTGACGAAGGCGTCACCCTCGGCATCGGGGGTGCTGGTCTCGCCGTAGTAGCAGCCGGCGCAGCCCCCCGCCGTGGTCTGTGCGTTCGGGCCGTACGACACGGTGGGCGTGAGGGCCGTCACCTGTCCGAGGTTCCCCTGGGAGCCGGACGTCGTGGTGCCGCCGGAGAACGAGGCGGCGAACCCACCGGTCCCGTTGGCCGCCTCGGTGGTCGTGCACGTCACCTTGGCCGTGTAGCGGTTCACGCCGACGGCCACCGTGGGTCCCCACGCCGTCAGGTTGGTGCAGGCGGCGATCCCGGCCGTGGCCGTGGTGGTGATGCCGTTCACGGTGGAACGGGTGGTCTGGGTGAAGGAGGCGGAGGCGCCCTGGGTCAGCTGGCTGGAGGCCGACGTGACCGTGGCCGTCAGCGTCACCGGCTGACCCGCCACCGGCGACGCCGGGCTGGCGGTGACGTTCGTCACCGTGTTGCTGATGGCGTTGTCGAACGGGTTGGCTCCCGTCACGACCTGGCTGGCCGAGGCGTCCTGGACGAAGACGACGCCGTTCGGGGGGAGCGGCGCGGTGCCGTTGTTGGGGCAGTTCGTGTAGTTGGTGGCGATGTTGTTCGTGTCCCAGGTCACGGTGGTGCCGTTGACGTTGACCGAGGCCTCCTGGGTCTCCGGGCTGGACACGGTCATCTGGCCGACGCCGCTGGCGTCGGTGCTGAGCGTGATCTGGGTGGGGCCCGAGTAGAGGCAGCCGTGCTGCGCGGCGATGGTCGCCAGCTGCCGGTCGTCCTTCGGTGGGGGCTGCACGGGATCGCCGAAGGTGCTTCCGGCGACGTCGTAGAGGTGCACGTCGGACGTGGCCGAGGCGCAGGTCGACGAGGTGCCGCCCATGCCGTTGGCGGCGTCCACGAAGAGGCAGTGCGGATCCGCCGTGTGGACGGCGGTCGCCACGTTGGCCGCCGGGTTCCCGAAGGAGGGTCCGGTCGTCAGGCCCCCGCTGCCGGCGACGAAGACCGAGTCGTTGGTGTACACCGGGCCGAACACGTAGTCGTTCGGGGCGAAGTAGACGGGCACGCCGCACGGGTCGCTCCTGGCTGCGTTGTAGCCGAGCTTCCAGTTGTAGTCGCACGTGGCGTAGTTGCCGGAGGAGCTGTAGGACTCGTAGTTCGACCACCAGACGTTGGTCAGGAACCCGTTCTTCGGAGCCAGGTCGATGGTCTCGCTGTCGAAGACGTAGCTGTTGGGCACCGAGGGATCGTGGGCGGCCCCCACCACCGTGACGGTGATGTGGTCCAGCTCGTTGGTGGCCGGGTCGAACGAGGGCTGGGGGTTGCCGAAGGCGTAGTACTCGGGGCTGGCGTCGCCGGCGGTGTCGGTGCCGCTGACCACATTCCACTGGCCGTAGTCGATCCCGTCGCAGATGCCGGAGCCGTTCGTCGAGGTGTTGCAGTGGGCCAGGCTGGGATTGGCGTTGAGGGCCGTCACGTAGGCGTTCTCCCCGGCCTGGAGGGCCCGGTGGGCCAGGACGCTGACCGTGGCCGCCTGCTGGAGCGGCACCGACTGGACCACCCGCACCACCAGGGCGCTGCCGATGACGGCGACGATGAGGGTCACGGCCAGCACGGCCACGATCGCCGCCTGTCCTGCGTCCGACAGCCGGTCCCGCCGTCGCGCTGCGCTGCGCTGCGCCCCTGTCGACAGGGGGGCGTCCGTGGTCCGTCCCACCCTCATCCGACCGCCGCCGAGTAGACGAAGGGAGCGCTGTCGGCCCCGGGGCTCTGGGCGTACCGGTAGGCGACCAGCTGGTTCTCGACGGATCCGTTCCGCCCCGACCCCGGGATGTCGACCAGGAGGTCGACGGTCACGCTCTGGACGGCGTCGAGCGGGCAGGCGGGGAAGGCGCTGGCCCACGAGCCGTCGGTGGCGCTGCGCGCCGCAGCCGCCGGCCATGCCGAGCAGGTCCCGAGTCCCGTGGTCGTGGACGGGTAGCCCGTCCCGAAGGCGCCTGCCGCCACCGAGCCGGACTGCACCTGGGCGCTGGTCAGGGTCGAGGCACGGCTGTCCCCGGGGTTCGGATCGAGAAGGGTGTACCGGAAGATCGGCTGGGTCGGCACGCCACCCGACGTGGACGCCGGGCTGTTCACCACGTGCTGCACGGTCGTCACGATCCGGTACGTGGCCGGGTACTGGCACGCCGAAGGTGCCGGGGTGGCGGTGGAGAGCCCGGGGCACGAGGACCCGGTCGGCGTCGTGGTCTGGGTGGGCAGCCACATGCGCACCTGGAACGAGCACGGCGTCCTGGTGGCGCACGACGTGCTGGGCCCCGCCGGGCTCCCGGCGGCGTCGAGCAGCAGGGCCTGGACCTTTGCAGGACCGGCGGTCTGGCGACCACCGGCGCAGGTGCTGCAGGGCGTCCAGTTCCCGTATGCCGTGCCCACGTTGGCGAAGAAGGTGACCGAGAAGTTGCCCGCTGCGGCGAAGCCGGGGACCGGCTGGCAGCCGGCCGACGGCGACAGCCCCCCGGGCGAGGCGCAGCCGGACGGCGGCGCCGGCTCGACCTCCGCCGAGAGCAGGGCGTGGAGGGGTGCCAGGGCGGGGAGCACCTGGTCGACCTCGTCGAACTGTGCCGACACCGCAGTGCTCGTGGTCTGGATCATGCTCACGGCGACGAGCACCATGCCGAAGATGATCAACATGACCGTGGAGGTGACCAGGAGCTCGACGAGCGAGAAGCCGTGGTCATCGCGGTCCGGGGGTCGCAGCATCCTCATGACGTCGGCACCGTCAACGGCTCGGGGAGGAACGACGTGGCCACGAGCGCCGGTGCCGTCGGCGTCGTGGTGTCCCAGAGGGCGACCGACGTCGTGCCGACGGTGAGGGTGCGGTTGACGCTGGTCGTGGTGGTGCCGGCGACCGTCACGGAGACGGCATAGGTGCCGTAGGGGACCGAGGCCGTCGTGGAGCCGGTCGGGTCGGTGAGGGGCAGCGGGTAGGCGTCGTGGGTGGCGCAGGGGTCCGTGCCCGAGACCGGATCGGCCGTGGCTGCCGTCAGGGTGACGGTGGCGCCCGCCACCGGGGAGCCGTCGGCGGCCACCACCTGCAGCGGGAGGAGGCCGAGGGGGAGCGTCGCCGAGGAGCGCCCCCCCGGGGCGGCGCTCAGCGACGTGGTCGAGGCCGTCGACGCCTCGGCGGCGCAGTCGCCGGTGCTCACCGAGTAGCCGCCGGGCTGGGGGTAGAGCGCGTTCGGCAGTCCCGTGGCGTTGGGCGACGCGCCGGCGGCCACCTGGGTCGACCAGTTCGTGGTCGGGGCCGGGGCCGTCTGCACCGCGATCCCGGCGACTGCTCCGCTGTCCAGGGAGGCGGGCGTGCGGTCCGTCCACCGGCCGGCGGGACCGCTCGCGCTGGTGAGCACCACCGGTCCACCCGGGGTGGCGGCTGTTGCCGCGCAGGTGGCATCGGCGCCGGACGTCGTGTTGGCACAGGCCACGCCGACCAGGAACTGGGCGGCATCGGCGGCGGGGAGCGAGGCCAGGTTCCACACCCAGCTCCCGTTGGACAGCGACCCGACCAGGATCTGCCCGGACGACGACTGGCTCGAGACGATCGCCGAGACGGCGCAGTCGGCGGAGTCCCCGCCGGACGGTACGCCGCAGGCGGCGCCGGTCACGGCGGTGACGGCTGCCGGCAGGCCGGTGGCCGGGGTCCACAGGTGGGGTGCCGTGGTGAGGTCAGCGGTCCAGACCGCCGCAGCCCCCGCCGCGGAACCGGTGGCGACGCAGGCCACCGGGGAGCAGGAGAGGGCACTGATCGACGTGCCCGCCGTGGGGAAGGTCGATTCCGCCCCCCACGTGTCGGAGGTCCCGATGCCTGCGGTGATCACCGTGGGGTCGAGCGCGCTGCCCTGGTCGCCCTGGGCCACGGCCAGGCAGGTCGTCGCCGTCGGACAGGCGAGCGCCCCGACCGCGGTCACGGTCGCCGGGAGGGTGTCGGGCGTGAAGGCCGGGGCCCATGACCCGTTCCCCGCGGTCCGCCCCGGGTCGCCGTCGAGCCGGAGGACACCGGGACCGCCGAGGCGGTCGGTGAAGGTGACCTCGCACACCGTGGACGTCGGGCATGCCAGCGCCTGGATGGAGGCGAATGCGACCGGCGGCGCGAGCAGGATCCACTGGTCGGATCCGGTGCCCGCCGAACCGGCCAGGAGCACCGGTCCCGACGACGAGGTGCCGGCGGCGTAGCAGCCCGTGGCCGACGGGCAGGTCACCTGGGTGAGGTCGGTGACCCCGGTCGGGACGGCGACCGGGGTGGCCGCGTCGAGGCCTCCCGTGGTGGTGGCCACCGTGGCGCCACCGGGGCCGTAGCCGACGGCCACGCAGGTCGGCGCGGAGCCGCTCGTGCACGACACCTGGTTGACCGCGGTCGAGCTCGAGAGGGTCGTGGTGCGCCACCGGGCCGACGCGCCGCCCCAGGTGGCCGTCGCCGCTGACGTCCCGTTCCCGGTCGCCACGCAGGTGATGCCCGGAGTCCCGGGGCAGGAGAGGCCCGTGGCCACGCCGGACGCGCCGCCGTAGGCCAGGGTGGCGCCGATCCCCTCGTCGAACGCCCGCAGCTGGACGACGGTCTCGGCGGTGACCTGGACGGACTGCGCGGTCGCCACGTCCGTGGTGGTGCCGTCGGTGGAGACGAACGGCGGGGTGCCCGTGTAGCCGACGAACGTCGACGGTGTGCCCGCCGTGGGCTGCCCGAGGGCGACGTCGTACGTGCCGACGGGCAGCTGGGCGAAGACGCAGCCGTTGCCGTCGGCATGGAGCACATAGGGGTTGGGCGAGATCGTGGTCGGCGTCGACGTCTGGGTCACGATGACCGGCACGGCCCGGAGCCGGTCGGCCGACGAGTTGCCGAGCACGTCGTCCTTGCTGTTGTTGGCGAGGTCCACGGCGAGGAACCCGTCGGTCTGGATGCCCGGTTTGGGGTAGCTGATGTCGGTCGTGTCGGACACCGACTGCTGGCCGGCGTTCCAGGTCACACGGACGGTGAGCTCGATGACGCCGGGGTGGCTCGGGCTCGGCGGCTGCCCGGCCGCGCACAGATCCGATTGGCCCACGGTGTTGACCGATGCCACGGCATAGGCCGCGGTGACCGAGAACGTCGTGCCGGCCAGCGTGCTGGAGGGCGGGGTGACGCCCGTCGGGGCCACGGGCGTGGACGGCGTGTTGGTGACCACCGCCCCGCCTGACGCCGGCGGGGTGGCGTTGGTCAGGATCTCCATCCATGCATCGGCCAGCTGCACGGCCGCCTGGTGCTGGCGGGCCGAGGTGGCTGCGGCGATCGAGTGGGAGAGCAGCACGCCCATGGGAAGCATGACGATGAGGAGGATGGTGATGGAGACGACGACCTCGAGGATGCTCACCCCGTCCTCGGGTCGGGGCAGGTGCGTCGACCTCCAACGGCGGGCGCGTTGCCTATTTCCCACGACCCGCGAGTTCGGTGGGCTCGCTCCATTACCGAAGGGAAAGAGAAGTGGCGACATGGCTGGGTCGCACGAGGCCCGAGGAGGTCTTTGACCCCGAGTTCCGGAGTGCTTCGAGTCATTCAACAGCGCCCGGTATCGTGCGACAGGCGTTGCAACCGACGTGCACCCGTCGGGTCACGATGGGTGTTGATCCGGTCACGTGCAGGAGGGAGAATTGGGTTTGGCGGTACGGCGTGGGCGGGCAAGGGGAGGGCACTTCAGCGTGGGTTGGAACTCCCCCGTCCTGACCCTCTGCCGGTCCGGCCTGCGTGAGACGATGGGCACCACCGAGGGCTCAAGCCAGCGCCCGATCGGGCCGATGCAACTGGCAGCCCTTGCCTGATGGGATGAAGCGGTATGACGAGAACTGGAGGACAGAGCATCTTCAACAGGTTGCGCCGACCAACGACCGACGAAGCCTTTGGGCTAGTTGAAGTCATGGTCGCCCTCGTTGTCCTGACGATCCTGCTCACCTCCATGGGGACGCTCTTCTACGGGAACATGGCGGCGTCGGCTTCGAATCGTGAGAACGGCGACGCCATCGGCATCGCCAACGGCTTCCTCGCCAAGGTCAGTGCGGTGACCTACGCCAGTGTCGGCTTCTACGAGAACCAGTTCGCCTCCAAGACAGTCCCGTCGTACACAGGTCTGCCTGGGGTCGACCTCGGTGCGTCGCCGACGGTGGGGAATGTGGCCTTGATCTCGGCGACCAGCACTCCCCAGCAAGTCGGTTCGATCGTGTACGCCGAAAGCACCTACATCGTCTGGGTGGACGGGTCAGGCAGCAATCACCAGTACGCCTACAAGAAGGTCTTCTCCGTCGTGACGTGGAAGGACCGGGGGGTCCAGCGGTCGGTGACCCAGTCACTGCTCGTGTACCCGGGCGGCTGGGGGAAGTACCAGCACGCACAGAACAACACCCCGTCGAGCCCAGCAGGTGCTCCGACCAGCGTGGTGGGGCTGTCGGCGACTGTGCCCGGATCACCCCAAGGCACGACGGAGGTCGACCTGACCTGGACGGCGCCGGCGAGCCCGCCCGGGTATTTCGTGGTCACCTACGCGACTGACCCGAGCAAGCTGGTGGCCACCGCAACTTCGGGAACGACTTCGGCTTGGGCGCCGACCGGCGTGTCCACGACGGGGATCCTCTCCGGATCGGCGACGTCGGCCAGCCTCACCGGGCTGAGCTCGTCGACGACCTACTACGCCGAGGTGGTGGCGTTCTCGTCGGACGGGTCGAGCTGGGTCTCATCGCAAGCCAGAGTCAGTGCTACGACGCTCACGCCGCCCCCGAGCCCCTGTGCGATCTCCGGCATCTCGGTGAGTCAGTCGAACCAGGCCTCGGGCACAGTGCAGATCGGGAAGTCCGGCTCCAACGCTGGTCATCTCGTTAGCGGGCTCACGATCTCCGTCTCTTCCACGGGAAGCTGCACGGCGTCCAACACGGTGACCGTCGCCGTTGTGCCTGCATCGGGTAGCGACCCGAAGAGCGGCTCGCCGTATTCGCTGTCCCTCAGTGGAACGAGCTTCGCCACCACGGTCTGCAACAGCGGATGGACGTATGCATCCGGGGCGCACACCTTCACCCCGTCGCTCGACGGAGTGGCCTCCTCCACCAAGGCGACGGTGACATTCTCGACGAGCAACGGGAGCACATCGTGCTGAGGGCCCGGACCCCCCGGCAGGTGCGTCAGTTGTGCGCCGCCGACGAGGACGGGTACACGTTGATCGAACTGCTGGTCTCCCTCTCGATCTCCATGGTGGTCATCGGGATCTCCGTGGCGGTCATCGTGGTCTTCCTGTCCGCTCAGGTGTCCACAGCCAACAGCATCAATGCAGCGTCACAGGTGCGCCTGGCTCAGCTGCAGCTCCAATCCGACATCCAATCGGCGAACCCCCTGGGAACCCAGGCCTCGGTCGCCGCCTACGGCGACAACCTGTCTCTGACCACGCAGCCGTCCGGCAAGACGGTGACCTGGGCCTACTCCCCGACGACCAAGAAGCTGACACGCAAGGTCGGCACGGGAACAGCCGTCGTGGTCGTGTCCAACATGACCAACGGTGACCCGACGGCTGGCGGGATCCCGGTGTTCGCCTACTTCGACCACTGCGGCACCAACCTCGCCAGCCAGTCAGGTGCGACGCCGAGCTCGATCAGCAGCGGGACGACCGTCGTCCAGGTGACCATCTCGGTGGCCAACGTGAACTCGGCGCCCTATGGGTCCACGACGGCAGTGAGCATCCTCAACAACCCTCCTGGAGCGGTGGCGTGCTGAGCCGGGTAGCGCACCGGATGGGCCGCGATGATGACGGGTTCCTCGCCGTCGTCGTGGCTGTCGCGGCGGTGGTCGTGCTGGTGAGCGTGGCCCTCGTCTACGGGGTGCGCGGTGATTTCAGCAACACGAACTACGAGACGAACCTGATCCAGGCCCGAGCCCTTGCCCAGTCGGGTATCGCCGACGCGCTGTTCCAGATCGACCAGCAGGGCACGACCCCGGTCACGTTCTGCAATGCACCGAGCACAGTGGGGACGTGCTCGTACACCAGCGTTCCCGGTGCGTCGGGAGTCGTCTACACGGCGCGCTACGCGGCCGGAAGCGGGACCTACACGGTCTATTCGCGAGGCACGTCGCACGGCGTGTCCTACGCAGTCAAGGCCACCGTCTCCCAGAACCCGGTGGTGACCAACGCGCTCTTCACCGCCACGCTGCTCACCTTCAACGGGAACTCCACGTCGACCTTGGCGGTGACCGATCAGTACGGCAACCCGATCACAGGTAGCACCGGACAGATCGCTATCGGCCAGGGTGGCACGATGACCTGCCACGGTCCCTCGGATCCCAACGCCACCTATGTGAGCTACTCCGGGACCATCAGCGGGTGCTCGAACCCGCAGTCGGTGGTGACGAGCTACGGGCCCCAAGATCCCCAGCAGACGTGCCCGTCGTCGCCCAACCCGTTGGTGAGCCCGCCGACCCCGTGCATGCCCAACCTGACCACCGGAAGCCCGGCGGGCCCGACGCAGAGCTGCACGGCCATGACCAAGACCGACGCCACGCACACGGGGACGGTGACCGGATCGGATGCCACCGGGTACACGATCACGGGCCCGGCGCTCATCGAGCCGGGCTACTACAGCTGCCGAGGGGGGCTCACGGTCACGGGAACCGTCGACCTGGACTACACCACGTCCGCAAACAGCGGGGTGGTCGACATCTTCGTGTTCCCTCCCGTCGGATCCTCGACGTCGCCCAACGTGAATCTGAGTGCCGCGCAGCTGAACGTGTGCCAGACCGTCGGCGCAACGTCGGCTACCCCGTGCAAGGGTGGGATTGTGGGCGACCCGTCCAAGCTGCGGATCTATGCCTCGGGAAGCGGCACGGCCAGCGTCGGCGGGGGGAGGGTGGACGCCATCCTCTGGGCGCCGTCGATGTCGTTCACCATGAACGGAAGCTCCAACAACCTGATGTGGACCGGGGCGTTGATCCTGGGATCGGTCACCGTGAACGGCTCGCCGAACTTCACCTTGAACTTCGATCAACGAGTCGAGAGCGAGTACACCCAGACCAACTGGGGTGTGACCAACTACATCCAGACATCTCCGACGTTCAGCGTGCCCTGATCGACGTTCGCTGGGCTCGTGGAGCCCGCAGGCCGCACCGGCGCCCGACCTGACCGGCCGACCCGCCCCGGCCTCAGTAGCTCCGGGGCAGGCGCAGCGAGTGCTGGGCCACGTAGTTGAGGATCATCTCCCGGCTCACCGGGGCGATCCGCAGCAGCCGGGCCATGCCCCACAGGTCGGCCAGGCCGTACTCGGTCGACATGCCGTTGCCGCCGTGGGTCTGGATGGCCTGGTCGAGGGCGGCCAGGGCGGCCTCGGCGGCGGCGAACTTGGCCATGTTGGCCGTCTCGCCGGCCAGCGCCGAGTCGCCGTCGTGGTCGCAGTACCAGGAGGCCTTGTCGGTCATGGTCCGGGCCAGCTCCACGTCGATCTTGGCCTTGGCCAGCGGGTGGGCGATCCCCTGGTGGCGGGCGATGGGCGTGCCCCACACCTCCCGGGTGGTGGCGTACGCGGCGGCCTTGTCGAGGGCGTAGCGGGCGATGCCGTTAGCCGTGGCCGCCGACAGGATCCGCTCGGGGTTGAGCCCGTAGAAGACCTGGCGCAGGCCCTCGCCCTCGTCGCCGATGAGCCGGTCGGCCTCGACCTCGACGTTGTCGAAGAAGAGGGTGAACTGCTTCTCGGGGGCGGTGATCTCCACCGGGAGGACCTGCTTCTCGAACCCGGGGGTGTCGGTGTCGACCACGAAGAGGGACAGGCGGCCCCGGCCGGTGTCGGGGTCGACGCCCGAGCGGGTCACCACCAGGACGGCCTCGCATTCGTCGACGCCCGAGATGTAGTACTTCTGCCCGTTCAGCCGCCAGATGTCTCCGTCCTTGGTGGCGGTCAACGAGAGGTTGTGGGAGTTCGAGCCCGCATCGGGCTCGGTGATGGCGAAGGCCATCTTCAGCTCGCCGGTGGCGAAGCGCGGGAGCCACCGCTGCTTCTGGGCCTCGGTGCCGAACATGGCGATGATGGTGGCGCAGATGGCCGGCGACACGACGATGACCAGGAGCGGGCAACCGGCCGCCGCGAGCTCCTCGGCCACGATGGCCAGCTCGGTGATGCCGCCGCCCCCGCCGCCGTACTCCTCGGGCACGTTGACGCCCAGGAAGCCGGCCTCGCCCACGGCATCCCAGAGCTCGTCGGTCCGCTCGTCGGCCCGGGCCTTGGCGGCGTAGTAGTCGTGGCCGAACTTCGAGGCGATGGCGCTGACCGCCTCGCGCAGCATCTGGGTCTCGTCGGATTCGCGGAAGTCCATGACGGCTCCTGTCTCGGGTGCTGGCTGCTCTTTCCGGAGGTGCCGCCCGGCGGCCGGAGCCGACGGGCGCCCTCGTCCCCCGTGAGGCTAGGGCGCCGGGCGCCGTGGGGGCCACACGCGCCCTGGCGAGGCACCCGGGATCGCCGGGCCCCGAGCCGCCGTGCCCCGAGCCGCCGTGCTCAGGGGATCAGGTGGACCGGGAGGTCGACCAGGCGGCTGCGGAGGTACTCGCCGAGCCCCTTGGCCTGCGGGTCGGGCCGGGTGGAGGAGGCCACCCCCTCGCCCAGGAGGCCCACCACCACGAAGTTCAGCGCCCGCAGGTTGGGGAAGGCGTGGCGCTCGATGCGCAGTTCGTCGGCCTCGGGCAGGAGCTGGCGGAACCGCTCGATGGTGAGCTCGCCGTCCAGCCACGCCCAGGCCTCGTCGCTCCGTGCCCACAGCCCCACGTTGGCGTTCCCGCCCTTGTCGCCGGAGCGGGCGCCGATGATGGTGCCGAGCGGCAGGCGGACGGTGGCCGCCGTGGTGTCGGGAGCCGTCGGCCGGGCCGGCGGGGCCACCCGGTCCGGCGCCTCGGGCACGCCAGGGGACAGGGCGGCATCCCCGGGCGCATCGACCACCGAAGGGGCCGACCCGGGCACGTTGGCCGTGTGGGGGACCTCGACGCGCCGCCCGTCGGCATGGACCACCGCCGGGGTGACCAGGCCGGCCGGCAGGAGGGCCGGCCAGTAGACGCCGTAGGCGGCGGCCGCACCCGGCGGAGCGGTCAGGTGGAGACCGGGGTAGCCGGCCAGGGCCAGCTCGGTGGCCGCCGAGGAGAAGCGCCGGCCCACCCGCTCGGCGTCCTCGTCCTTGACGGTGATGGTGAGGCGGGCCGTGGCCTCGGCGTTGGTCGCCGCATCCTCCTTGTCCGAGCGCACCAGCCGGGCGTCGAACTCGCCGAACTGGCCGGTCCCGCCCAGGGCTGCGCCCAGCGAGCGGACGGTGAGGTCGGCTTTCGCCTCGATGTCGAGGCCGGTGAGGACGAAGGTCATGGCGTTCCGCCAGCCCCCCAGCAGGTTGAGGCAGACCTTGACGTCGGCCGGTGCCGGCAGGCCCTGGGTGCCCGAGAGCCGGACGCGGTCCGGGCCGACCTCCTCGATGGCGATGGTGTCGAAGCGGGCCACCACGTCGGTGTTGGGGTAGTGGTGCCCGCCGATCTCATAGAGGAGCTGGGCCGTCACCGTGCCCACCGAGACCTGGCCCCCGGTTCCGGGGTGCTTGGTGATCACCGCGCTGCCGTCGGCGGCCACCTCAGCCAGGGGGAACCCGGGGTGCTCCAGGCCGGGGACCTCTGTGAAGAAGGCGTAGTTGCCCCCGGTGGCCTGGGGCCCGCACTCGATCACATGCCCGGCCACCACCGCCCCGGCCAGGGCGTCGAGGTCGTCGGGCCCCCATCCGTGGTGCCAGGCCGCCGGCCCCACCACCAGGGAGGCGTCGGTCACCCGGGGGCAGACCACCACGTCGGCCCCGCCGCCGAGGGCCTCCACGATGGGCCACGCCCCCAGGTAGGCGTTGGAGGAGACGACGGGGCCCCGGGCCCGGGCCAGGGGCTCGCCGGTGTCGAGGTGGGTGAAGGCGTGGCCGTCGCCCTGGAGGGCGTCCATGCGGGGGAGGAGGTCGTCGCCCTCGACGTGGGCCACCGAGACGGCGATGCCCAGCCGCTCGGCCAGGGCCCGCACCTCGTCGGCCAGGCCGGCCGGGTTGAGGCCGCCGGCGTTGGTGACCACCCGGATGCCCCGGTCGACACAGGTGCCCAGCACCTCCTCCATCTGGGTGAGGAAGGTGTGGGCCCACCCCCGGGAGGGATCGCGCTGGCGGCCCTTCCAGAGGATGAGCATGGTGAGCTCGGCCAGCCAGTCCCCGGTCAGGACGTCGATGAGCCCGCCCTCCACCATCTCCCGGGCGGCCGACAGGCGGTCGCCGTAGAAGCCCGAGCAGTTGGCGATCTTGATCGGGTCGGTCACGCCGGGCCGCCGTCGACTCCGGCGGCGTCCTCCTCCGGGCTGCTGTCGGCCTCGACCACCACCAGGGTCTGGCCGGTCTCGACCTGGTCGCCTTCGGCGACGGCCACCGCAGCCACAGGGCGACGGAGTTCACATTCCTGCGAACGGGCAGGGCGCCGGGCTGCGCAGATCGGGGGGATGGGCGCCGTTCGGGCGCCGGAACACCCCGCGAGGAGCGCGAACACCGCGACTCCGCTGCCGCTCAACCCCAGGTTCATCAACACGGGGATCCCCGCGCCGAGCACGAAAGCGGCCGTCAGCGGCAGAGCGAGCCCCAGATAGAGCCCGGTGAAGAGCTCGCGGCGCCGAACCGGCTGGGCGAGGAGCAGCTCCACGAAATCGCGCGATGCGTACACGTGCATCGCTCCGAAT
>CAXBRB010000053.1:0-13770 GCA_963977795.1 uncultured Acidimicrobiaceae bacterium | reverse complement strand
ACGGTCGGGTCGTCTGCTGTCGCACCGCTCCATGCCTCGCCGTCCCACGAAGCAGTCCGACTCACCTGACCCGTGGGATACCAGCCTGGCCGGTCCACCTCGACAACCCCCGCGGGACCTGTCGCCGACTCTGTCACCGTTCTCCTCCTCGTCGCCCAAGTGATCGGGTCGCACCACGCGGCGCAACCTTGACGATGTGCTGGTGACGTCATGGTGGACGTTGCCTGTGCGACACGCAAGCACTCAGACAACAGACGGATCAGACGGGGTGCCGTTCACGGGGGCACAGACCGGAGCACGGAAGAGTGCGGAGGTTCGACCTGGCGGCGGGCCGCGTCAGCCGAATTGTGCTTCTGCTCGGCAGGGAATTCTACGAATCCCTCATGGTGGGGCTAGCTGGAATCGAACCAGCGACCTCAGCATTATCAGTGCTGCGCTCTAACCGACTGAGCTATAGCCCCGTAGGACGAAGCGACACGCTACACCACCGCCGGAGCGGCCTTCCTCCCGGCGGGAGGCCTCAGGCGTCGTCGGTCTCGGCCGACACCGGCGCCACGGCGGCCACGGCGTCGCCGTCGTCCAGGTTCATGACCCGCACGCCGGTGGCGTCCCGGCCCTGGCTGGCGATCTCCCGCACCGCGGTGCGGATCAGCACTCCCGAGGTCGACACCAGGAGCAGCTCGTCGTCGAGGCCGGCCATGAACGCCGCCACCACCCGACCCCGGCTGGCCGTGAGCTTGATGCCCCGGACGCCCTGGCCGCCGCGGCCCTGGCGGTTGAACCGCTCCACCTTGGTCCGCTTGCCGTGGCCCGAATCGGTCACGATCAGGATGTCGGCCTCATCGCGGGCAACATCGCACGAGACGACTTCGTCCTCAGCCTTCAGCCGCACGCCCCGCACGCCGGCGGCGTCCCGGCCCACCGTCCGGACCTCCTCCTCGTTGAAGCGGATGGTCATGCCCGACGAGGTGACCAGGAACAGGTCGTCCTCGCCGTGGGTCTCCACCACCCGCACCAGCTCGTCGCCGTCGCGCAGGTTGATGGCGATGAAGCCCTCCCGACGGGACTTGTCGTACTCGCTGAAGGCCGTCTTCTTGACCAGGCCCCGCTTGGTGGCGAACACCAGGTAGCTGTCGTCGGGGAAGTCTCGGGTGCCCACGATGGCCTGGATGCTCTCGCCAGGGGCCAGGGGGAGCAGGTTGACCACTGCGGTGCCCCGGGCGGTGCGCTCCTTCATGGGGATCTCGAGGGCCCGGAGCCGGTAGACCTTGCCCCGGTTGGAGAAGAGCAGCAGGTAGGCGTGCGACGAGGTGTGGACCACATCCGAGATGAGGTCCTCCTCCTTCAGCTTGGCCCCCTGGACGCCCCGGCCGCCCCGGCCCTGGGTCCGGAACGAGTCGGCGGCCACCGACTTGATGTAGCCGGCCCGGGTCATGGTCACCACCAGCTCCTCGTCGTCGACGAGGTCGGTCACGTTCATGTCGCCCGGGTCATGGGTGATGCGGGTGCGCCGTTCGTTGGCGAACTTCTCGCGCACCTCCCCCATCTCGGTGGCGATCACCCGACGGAGCTTGGCCGGGTCGTTGAGGATCGACTCCAGCTCGGCGATCTCCTCGAGCAGCTTGGCCATCTCCTCCTCGAGGTTGGTCCGACCCAGCCGGGTGAGCCGGGCCAGGGTCATGTCGAGGATGTGGTTGGCCTGCTCCTCCGAGAAGGCGAACGGGTCGGCGCACAGCGCAGCCAGGGCCGCCGGACGGTCGTCGGAGGCCCGGATGGTGGCGATGACCTCGTCCAGCATGTCGATGGCCCGCAGCAGGCCCTCGACCACGTGGGCCCGGGCCCGGGCCTTGGCCAGCAGGAACTCCGAGCGCCGGGTGACCACCTCGGTCTGGTGGGCCAGGTAGTGCGTGAGCATCTGGGCCACGTTCAGCGTGCGGGGCACCCCGTCGACCAGGGCCACTGCGTTGACCCCGAACGAGGTCTGCATGGGAGTCTGCTTGAAGAGGTTGTTCAGGACGACGTTGGCGTTGGCGTCCCGCTTCACCCGGATGACCAGACGGGTCTTGCCGCCGGCCGAGTCGTCCTGGGCCTCGGCGATCCCGTCGAGGTCGCCCGAGCGGACCAGGTCCTCGATCTTCTTGGCCACCGTGGCCACCGAGGTCTGGTAGGGCATCTCGGTCACCACGATGCGGGTGTCGCCGGCCCGGCCCTCCTCGATCTCGGCCACGGCGCGCATCTTGATGGAGCCCCGGCCGGTCCGGAGGGCGTCCTGGAGGCCCTGGCGGCCCAGGATCAGGGCCCCGGTGGGGAAGTCGGGCCCCTGGATGAAGGCCATCAGGTCGTCCGGGGTGGCGTCGGGGTGCTCGAGCAGGTGGATGGCGGCGTCGATCACCTCGCCCAGGTTGTGGGGCGGGATGTTGGTGGCCATGCCCACGGCGATGCCCTGGGACCCGTTGACCAGCAGGTTCGGGAACCGCGACGGCAGGACCGTGGGCTCCTCGGAGGTGGCGTCGTAGTTGGCCGTGAAGTCGACCGTCTCCTGGTCGATCCCCTCCATGAGCTGGAGAGCCAGCGAGTCCAGGCGGCACTCCGTGTAGCGCATGGCCGCCGGCCCCTCGTCGGGTCCGGTGCCGCCGAAGTTGCCGTGGCCGTCGATGAGCGGGTGGCGCATCGAGAAGTCCTGGACCATGCGGGCCAGGGCTTCGTAGATGGCCGAGTCGCCGTGGGGATGGTACGAGCCCATGACGTCGCCCACGACCTTGGCGCACTTGGTGTGGGGTCGGTCGGGCAGCAGCCGCTGGTCGTACATCGAGTACAGGATCCGACGGTGGACCGGCTTGAGGCCGTCCCGGACGTCGGGCAGGGCCCGGCTGACGATGACCGACATGGAGTACTCGAGGAAGGAGCGCTCCATCTCCTCCTGGATCTCGATCGGCTCGATGTAGCCGACGGTCTCCTCGCCGCCGCCCGATCCGTCGGATCCCTGGGCCTCACCTCGTGGCATGCACTGTCCCTGTCTGCGTCGTCCGTCGTGTCATCGGCCCACCCCCGGTCTCTCGGGCGGTCGGCCGTCAGATGTCCAGGAAGCGGACATCCTTGGCGTTGGTCTGGATGAAGGTGCGGCGGAGCTCCACGTCGTCGCCCATCAGCACCGAGGTCACCTCGTCGGCGATGGCCGCCTGCTCCACGGCCACCTGGAGGAGGGATCGCTGGGCCGGGTCCATGGTGGTGTCACGGAGCTCAGCGAAGTCCATCTCGCCCAGGCCCTTCAGGCGCTGGAACTCGGCCTTGTGGTTCGGGTGCTCGGCCAGGAAGGCGGCCTTGGCCGCATCGTCCTTCAGGTAGACCTTCTCCTTGCCCACCAGCGTCGAGTACAGCGGCGGCTGGGCCACGTACACGAAGCCCCCCTCCACCAGCGGCTTCATCTGGCGGAAGAAGAACGTCAGGAGGAGGGTCCGGATGTGGGACCCGTCCACGTCGGCGTCGGCCAGGATGATCACCTTGTGGTAGCGGATCTTGGCCACGTCGAAGTCCTCGGCCAGGCCGGCGCCGATGGCCGAGATCAGGGCCTGGATCTCGGTGTTCTTCAGCATCTTGTCGATGCGGGCCCGCTCGACGTTGAGGATCTTCCCTCGGATGGGGAGGATGGCCTGGGTCTTCGGGTTGCGGGCGTCCTTGGCCGAGCCGCCGGCCGAGTTCCCCTCGACGATGAACAGCTCGCTCTCCCGTGGCTCCCGCGAGGAGCAGTCGACCAGCTTGCCGGGCAGGCCGGCGCCGTCCAGGGCCGACTTCCGACGGGTCAGGTCCCGGGCGGAGCGGGCCGCCAGGCGGGCCCGAGCGGCCAGGACGCCCTTCTGGATGATCTGGTTGGCCTCCCGGGGGTTCTCCTCGAACCACTCCGCCAGTTTCTCGTTGGTGGCCCGCTCCACCATCGAGCGCACCGGGACGTTGCCCAGCTTTCCCTTGGTCTGGCCCTCGAACTGGGGGTCCTGGAGGCGGACCGAGATGATGGCGGTGAGGCCCTCACGGATGTCCTCGCCCTGGAGGTTGTCGTCCTTCTCCTTCAGGGTCCCCTTGGCCCGGGCGTACTTGTTGGCCACGTTGGTCAGGGCCTTCTTGAACCCCTCCTCGTGCATGCCGCCGTCGATGGTGGAGATGCCGTTGGCGAAGGAGTGGATGCTGTCGTAGAAGCCGGTGTTCCACTGGAGGGCCACCTCGACCTCCATCGTCTCCTCCTTCTGCTCGAACGAGCAGACCTTGCGGAAGAGGGCCTCCTTGGAGACGTTGAGGTGACGGACGTAGTCGACGATGCCGTCCTTGTACTTGAAGGTCTGGGCCGGCTTGGCGTCGTCGCGCTCGTCGGCGAAGTGGATCTCGAGGCCTCGGTTGAGGAAGGCCATGACCTGGAGACGCTCCACCACGGTCTGGGCCCGGAACTCGATCTCCTCGAAGATGGTCCCGTCGGGCCAGAAGGTCACGGTGGTGCCGGTGCGGCCACGGGGCGCCTTCCCGGTCACCGTCAGCTTGCCGGTGGGCTTGCCGCCGTCGACGAACTCCATCTCGTGGTGGTCGCCGTCACGGTCGACCTCGAGGACGAGGCGGGTGGAGAGGGCGTTCACCACCGAGCTGCCCACCCCGTGGAGGCCGCCCGAGACCTTGTAGCCCCCGCCCTCGCCGAACTTCCCGCCGGCGTGGAGCACGGTGTAGACGACCTCGGCGGCCGACTTGTCCTTGTACTTGGGGTGGATGCCGGTGGGGATGCCACGTCCGTTGTCGGCCACCTTGACGCCGCCGTCGGCCAGCAGGGTGACCTCGATGCGGTCGCAGTGCCCGGCCATGGCCTCGTCGACGGCGTTGTCGACGATCTCCCACACCAGGTGGTGGAGGCCGGTCGGCCCGGTGGAGCCGATGTACATGCCCGGCCGCTTGCGGACCGGATCGAGGCCCTCCAGGACGGTGATGTCCCCGGCGTCGTAGGTCTGGCCCGTCGCCTCGGCCGCCTGTCCCTTTCCCTGCGCCACAGGCGCGCCCTTTCCCCGTCGTCCAGCGAGCGAACCGGTGCGCCGGCGACGTCGGGGCGGCCACAGGGCCCGCCCCGGACGGTCGGGCGACCCCCGGATCCGAATGCCCCACTCTACCGCCCGGGTGGTGCACGGCGGCCGATACTCCTCCCCCACAGAGGGCTGCTTCCCGGCACCCGACGCCACCGGTCGGCGTCGGGCAGCGGGCGTCAGCGGGCGATGCGGACCTCGAGCCCCGACGGCCGGTCGATGCCCGCTTCATCCGCCACCCGGTCGAGGATGGCGTCGGCCAGGTGGCGGACCTGGGTGGCCCAGGCCGGGTGGTCACAGGAGACGACCAGGGCCTCCGGGGACAGCCGCACGGGACGCACGTGGGCGGCCATGTCGGCGCCCACGATCTCGTCCCACTGGCCGAAGATCCGGGCCGACGACCGGGCTTCGTCGAGTCCCAGTCGGCGCGACAGCGCCTCCAGCGAAGCGTCGAGCGGCCGCGGCTCGCGGGGCCGGTCGGGCTCGAACGGGCTCACGGAGCGCCGCCTCCCTGGAGCCGGCCCCCGGGCTCGACCCGGTACACGCGGGACGCCCGGACCTCGTCGGGTGCCGGCTGCGCGGTGGTCAGCACCGACTGCCCAGGGGGCAGGCCGGCCAGAAGGGCCCGGGAGCGGTGAGGATCGAGCTCGGAGAAGACGTCGTCGAGCAGGAGGACCGGGGCCGTGCCCAGTGTGGTGGTCGCCAGCTCGTGGGCGGCCAGCTGGAGGGCCAGGGCCAGGGACCGCTGCTCCCCCTGGGAGGCGTGCGTCCGTGCCGGCATGCCGGCCAGGGTCAGCTCGAGCTCGTCCCGGTGGGGCCCGGACGACGTCACCCCGCGGGCCAGGTCCCCGGCTCGGGACCGGGCCAGGGCGTCGGCCAGGGAGCCGTCCCACGAGCGGGCATAGGTCATGCCCACGGCGACCTCGCCGCCGGCCAGCCGGGCGTAGTGACGGGCGGCCAGAGGGGCGAGCCGGCGGACCAGGTCCTCCCGGGCCTCGACCAAGCGGGTTCCCTGCTCGTCGAGCCGGTGGTCCCACACGTCCAGGGTCGTCGCTGCGTCGGCGTCGAGCGTCCGTCCGGCGGACCGGAGGAGGGCCGCCCGCTGGCGCAGGATCTTCTCCACCTCTTCGACGGCCCGGGCGGTCCGGGGGTCGACCACGGAGAGGGTGTCGTCGAGGAACGACCGCCGTTCGCCGGGGCCGCCGCGGACCACGCCGATGTCCTCCGGGGAGAAGATGGTCACCCGGAGCGCTTCGTGGAGATCGGCCCGGCGCCGCACCGGTTGGCGATTCACCAGGGTCCTCCCCCGCCCGCCGGCCACGATCTCCGCTTCGATGGTGATGGCCCGCCCCTCGACCTCGGTGTGGGCCCGCAGCACCGCCCGCTCGGCCCCCTGACGGACAAGCGCCTCCTTGGGGGAGCCGCGGAAGGACTGGAGGGTGGCGAGGTAGGCAGTCGCCTCGAGCAGGCTGGTCTTGCCCACCCCGTTGTCCCCGGTGATGACCGTGGTCCCCTCAGGATCGAGCTCGATCACCGCCGCGGTGACGGTGCGGAAGTCCGTCACCTCCAGGGAGGCCAGGTGCACGGTGGCCGCCCTCAGTGCCGGTCAGGGGACGCGGACGGGCATCAGGAGGTAGCGGAAGTCATCGTCCTCCGCGGCCCGCACGGTGGCCGGCTTGGACGAGTCGACGGTCTCCAGCAGGACGACGTCGCCGCTGACGGCTTCAACGCCGTCGATCAGGTAGGTCGGATTGAAGGCGATGGTCAGGTCGGCACCCTCGAAGTCAGCGTCGACCGTCTCGCTGGCGTCCCCCACCTCCTGGGAGACGACCGTCAGGTCGACCCCGCCGGGACGCATGGACAGACGGACCGGCGTCATGTTGTCCCGGACCAGCAGGCGCACCCGGCGCAGTGCATCGAGCAGCGAGTCCTTCCCCACGTGCAGTCGGTTCGGGTACTCGGCGGGGATGAGCTGGCGATAGTCCGGGTAGGTCCCGTCCAGGAGCGTGGTGGAGACCTTGACGTCGCCGGCCGTGAAGGTGATGTCCCGCTCGCCGATGGACAGGCCCACGGTCGCGCCGTCCTCCCCTCCGCCGATGCCCGAGAGCCGCTGGAGCTCGGTGAGGGCACGGGCCGGGACGAGGATCTGGGAGGCACCCGACAGGGCATCGCTTCCCACCAGGTCCCGCAGGGCGAGCCGGTAGGAGTCCGTGGCCACCATGCGCACCCCGGCGCCCTCAGGGGCGATGAGCACACCGGTCAGGAGCGGGCGGGCATCATCGGTCGAGGCCGCTCGGACCACCTGGCGCAGGGCGCCGGCGAGGGCAGCGGCAGGGAGGAAGGTGGCTGGCTCCGGCGGCTCCGGGAGGTTCGGATAGTCGTCCAGCGAGAAGGTCCGCAGGCTGAACCGCGACCGGGCGGCGCCGATCTCGATCTTGTCACCCTCTGCATCCACGGTGACCGCCCCGGGCTCGAGTGAGCGCACGATGTCCGCCAGGAGCTTGGCCGGGGCCACGCAGACCCCGTCATCGATGCCGATGGCCTCGGTGGACACGTGGACGGTCAGATCGAGGTCGGTCCCGACCACAGACAGGCGGTTGCCGGACGCCTCGAGCCGCAGGCCGCTGAGGGCACTGGGCTGGGCTCTGCTCCCCACAGCCCGACCTGCCACCGCCAAGACCTCGACCAACGAGTCCCGCTCGCAACGAAACTTCACGGGGACGTCCTTTCCATGTGGACCACATCTTCATTGACTAATTGAAATTGGTAGTGATGGTAGTAAGCCCTGTGGATTGTGGAAGAACCGGAGTTCTCCCTGCTCAGGAGTGGTTCTGCCATCCACGCGCCGCCCACAGGCCGGCACGGTTGTTCCTGGGCGCGCTCCGGATGGGTCAAGCACCTCTGGATGAGTGACGCGTTGTGAACAACCGCACACCGACGGTCCACGGCATCGTCCACAGGTTGGGAACACGTCGGGAGCGGGAGCACCAGGGTCACGAGCCGCTCTTGATGCGGACGATGAGGTCGGTGACCTGGTTGTAGATCTGCCGGCGTTCCTTCATCAGGCCCTCGATCTTGCTGACGGCGTGGATGACCGTTGCATGGTCACGCCCGCCGAAGACCCGCCCGATCGCCGGGTAGCTGAAGTCGGTGAGCTCGCGGAACACGTACA
The DNA here is from genome assembly GCA_963977795.1 of uncultured Acidimicrobiaceae bacterium. Classification (GTDB taxonomy): domain Bacteria; phylum Actinomycetota; class Acidimicrobiia; order Acidimicrobiales; family RAAP-2; genus Bog-756. The sequence goes on along the minus strand of CAXBRB010000053.1, from coordinate 5,547 downwards.
TGGAGATCTGCCGGGCGGTGACCAGCGGACGGCGCCGGTTGGGCCCGGTCAGCTCGTCGATGGTGAAGCCGAAGGTGTCGCAGGTCTCCTCGAGGATGACCTGGGGGGTGATCCGACGGGGCTGGCCGGCGGCCACGATGTCCGACAGGACCTCCTCAGCAAGCTCCTGGCTGAGGGGCTGGCGGTTCAGGCTGGCGAAGGCGGTGACCCGGATGAGGGCCCCCTCGAGCTCCCGGATGTTCTCTTTCACATTGGTGGCGATGAACTCCAGCACCTCGTCGGGCACGACGACCTTCTGGCGCTCTGCCTTGGTCTGGAGGATGGCCAGCCGGGTCTCCAGCTCAGGGGGCTGGACCTCGGTGATCAGACCGGACAGGAAGCGGCTCCGGAGACGGTCCTCCAGTGTGGCGATGGCCTTGGGCGGCCGGTCTGAGGTCAGGACGATCTGCTTGGAGGCGCCGTAGAGGGAGTTGAAGGTGTGGAAGAACTCCTCCTGGAGCGACTCCTTGCGCTCCATGAACTGCACGTCGTCGATGAGGAGGACGTCGCACTCCCGGTAGCGGCGCTTGAAGTCGGCCGTGGCGGCGTTGCGGATGGCGTCCACGAACTCGTTCATGTAGGTCTCGGTGGTCACGTAGCGGACGTGACGCCCGGGGAAGTGCTCGTGGACGTAGTTGCCGATGGCGTGCAGCAGGTGGGTCTTGCCCAGCCCGGCGTCGCCGTAGATGAAGAGCGGGTTGTAGGAGCGGGCCGGCGTCTCGGCGACGGATTGGGCTGCGGCATGGGCGAACCGGTTGGAGGAGGCGATGACGAAGGTGTCGAACGTGTAGCGCGGGTCGACCTCGGGCCGGGGTCGACCTGGGGCGCTCTGGGGGGCGATCGCGGCGGGGGCCTCGTCCCGCCCAGGGACGTCGGGCTCCTCGCCGTCGGGCTCGACCAACTCGTCGTCGGCCGCCATGATCTCGAACCGGACGGTGATCGGCCTGCCGAGCGTCGTGACCACCGTGTCCTCGATGAGGCCGCGGAAGCGGGCGTCGACCCGCTCCCGGACCACCCCGTTGGGCACCCCGAGGACCAACTCCTCCTCGTCGGCGCTGATCGGGCGGATGTCGGCCAGATAGGCGCGCCAGCTCGCCTCGGACACCTGGTCCCGAAGCGCCTCAGCACATGTTGTCCACATCTGGTCAGTCTGTTCCACGGGGTCTCCGCCCTGGTCTTGCGCAATTCATCCACACGCTTATCCACAGATGTGGAAGAACGGTGTCGCCTCGGGGTCACCCTCCGGATGCGCTCCGAGGCGGGGTTGTCTCCTCCCGGCGAACCACCGGGGTGGCACCCTGGAGTGCCAGCCGCCGGCAGGCGACGGGTCAGGGCGGGAACGGTACACCGTCAGCGTTCCTCCCGCCTCCGTGGTGCGGGTGGAGCGCGAGGACCGTTCGCGCCTACCATGAGTGCCGACTGCCCGGTCCACGGTGACCGAGCCTCCCCGTCGGCCGCTGGCCGGATGCGGGTGAGGGCGCAGGACGCATCGACAAGGAAGTGGACAGATGAAGCGCACCTACCAACCCAACGTCCGCAAGCGGGCGAAGACCCACGGCTTCCGCAAGCGGATGTCGACGAAGGCCGGCCGGGCCGTCCTGCGGGCCCGCCGTGCCAAGGGGCGCCACCGCCTGTCCGTGTGACCGTGGCTGGGAGCGGCCGTCGGGTCTTCACCCCGATCCGGTCCCGCCAGACCTACGCTGACCTGCGGAAACACGCCCGGAAGGGGCGCAATGGTCCCATCACCGTCCAGTTCCTGCCCCAACCGGACTGGTTGCAATCACAAGTCGCGTATGCCATCGGGCGCCAGTGCGGTGGTGCTGTCGAGCGGAACCGCCTCCGACGTCGGATGCGGGCCGTGCTGGGTGAGCAGGCGCAGGTGCTCCCCACCGGGGCGTACCTGGTGCGGAGCAGCCCGGATGGGCCGTCCCTGACGTACGAGCAACTGAAGGAAGCAATGATCCAAGCCCTCGAGAAGGCCACCACCCCCAGGGTGACGCCGCCCGGTGCCCGCCGGTGACCGCCGTCGTGGACGCCGGTCGCTCCGACGGGTCTGACGCCGCCGACAACGCCACCGTCGGCTCCCGGATGCTGATCGGCATGGTGCGCCTCTACCAGGCGGCCCGGACCGGCCGTCCGACCGGGTGCCGGTTCGTGCCCTCCTGCTCGGAGTACGCCATCGAGGCCGTCGAGCGTCACGGAGCCCTCCGTGGCTCGGGGTTGGCCGCCCGCCGCCTTTCCCGGTGCACCCCGTGGGGTGGGCACGGCCCGGATCCCGTGCCCGAGAGGCGACCCGCATGAACTCGCTCACCCATGCCATCGGCAGCCTGTTCCAGCCTCTGCTGAAGTTCGTCGCCGGGATCCTGGCCTTCTTCTACGCCATCATCCCCAGTTACCCGGTGGCTGTCGCCCTCCTGACCATCGTGATCATGGCGGCCATCACGCCCCTGACGGTCAAGAGCACCAAGAACATGGCGGCCATGCAGGCGCTCGGCCCGGAGATGAAGAAGCTCCAAGCGAAGTACAAGGGGGCGGAGAACCGGGTCCAGCTCAATGAAGAGATGATGAAGCTCTACAAAGAGCACAATGTGAACCCGGCTTCCGGCTGTCTTCCGATGCTATTGCAGATGCCGGCATTCTTCATCCTCTACAGCGTGGTCCGGGGCATCACCAACATGGTGGCCAAGGGAGCGCCCCTCCCCTACACCGTGAACGGGTCGGGGTTCCACCCCACGACGCCGAGCACCTGCTCGCTCGCTCAGTGCGCCGACCCGCGGTATCTCTCGACCACGTCGAAGATGTACCACGACATCGTGGCCTCCCATGGCAAGCTCGTGTCGGGCGGCATCGACTTCGCCGACAAGCTGCTGAGCCACCACTCGGCTGCGTGGATGTACGTCCCGTTCGCCATCCTTGTGGCTGGGGCCGTCGGTCTGCAGTACGTCCAGATGGCCCGGCTCAACGCCCGCAACCCACAGGCCGCACAGGCCAATCCCCAGGCGGCGATGCTTCAGAAATACATGCCGCTCATCTTCGGTTTCATTTACCTTAATGTTGCTGCGATCCTGAACGTCTATTTCATCGTCTCCAGCGCGATCCGGATCCTCACCCAGGAGGTCCTCTTCCGGAAGGGGATCGTGGCCGGCCCGCCGGCGGCCCCGGGGGCGATCGATGTCAAGGCGACTCCGAGCGGCGGCGGGAAGCGGTCGGGTGGCGGGGCGTCCGCTGATGGTGGTGACGCCAAGGAGCGGGCACTCCCGCGGCCCGGGAAAGCCGGGAAGGACGCCGGGAAGGACGAGGACAGCTCCTCGGGAGGGTCTGCTGCCAAGCAGCACCCCCGTTCGAAGAGCAAGCGAGAGAGAAAGGCGCGCTGAGCCGTGGAGTGGGTCGAAGCAAGCGGAAAGACGTTGGATGAGGCCAAGGAGCGGGCGATCGACCTGCTGGGTGTGGCAGCGGATGACGCAGAGTTCGTCATCCTGGCCGAGCCCAAGCCGGGCCTGTTCGGTCGGATGCGGGGGGAGGCCCGGGTCCAGGCCCGGGTCCGACCCGTCACTCCCCCACCCAAGCGGGGCCGGCGCCAGCGGTCCGACCGGCAGCGGGGCGGGGGCGACCGCAGCAAGCAGCGGAGCTCGGGAGGGGGACAGCCCCGGAACGACGACGGCACGGAATCTGCCGGTCAGGAAGAGGGCGGAGCGCCTGCGTCAGGCTCGGAGTCTGGCGGAAGTCGACAGAGTGGAAGCCGGAACCGCAACCGGTCCCGGGGCGGCCAGGGCGGGAACCGGCCGCCGCGAGAGCAGGGCAATGGAGGATCGGACCGGCGATCCGGATCGACCAAGGAGAGCGAGGAGAGCATGGAAGAGTCGCTGACACTCGAGCAGCAGGGTGAGGCCGCACAGGAGTTCCTGAGCGGTCTGGTCCGCGAGTTCGGTCTGGATGCCACGGTGAGCTGGACCAAGATCGATGACGAGACCGTCCAGGTCTCGGCCGTCGGTGACGATCTCGGGCTGCTCGTCGGCCCTCGGGGCGCCACGCTGGCGGCGGTCCAGGACCTGACCCGGACGTTCGTCCAGCGCCAGTCCGAGAACCGCACCGACCGCATCCTGGTCGATGTCGGGGGCTACCGGGAGAAGCGGGCGGCCGCCCTCCGCCGGTTCGCCGAGGGCCTGGCTGATGAGGTCCGTTCCTCGGGCGAGGAGCGGGCCCTCGAGCCGATGTCCCCTGCTGATCGGAAGGTCATCCACGACTGTGTGAACGAGCTGGATGGTGTGGCCACCCGCTCGGCCGGCGTGGAGCCGAGCCGCTATGTCGTGATCGAGCCGGCCTGACCGGTCGAGCCTCTGACAGGACGGCAGGAACGATGGCACCGGGTCTGGTCCGGTGCCATCGTCGCGTCCGGACCTCGGTCGAGGCTGGGATCCGGTGTCGACCCGACTACAGCACGGGTCGGAGAACAGCCGTCGTCCACACGCGGTCGTCGCACCGGACCGGGGGCGTCCGGTGCGGCTGATCCCTGCATCCGCCATCGACGCCCTGCGGGAGCGGATCGACCCCGGCCTCAGCGGAGTGCTGCAGCGCTCGGCCGAGATCGGCTTCCTCGGCGGCATGCCCATCCCCGAACAGATCGACCATGCTCTCGGCTTCGCCGCTGTGGCGGAGGACATCCTGGGCGGGATGCCGACGTCGATGATCGACCTGGGGACCGGCGGCGGCGTGCCAGGAATGGTGCTGGCCTGCTGCTGGCCGGAGAGCCGGGTCGTCCTGATGGACGGGAGTGAGCGCCGCACCGAGTTCCTGATCGAGTCACTCCGGCAGATTGCGGTCGGCAGGGGAGCCGAGGTTGTGCTCGGCCGGGCCGAGGAGCTGGGCCACCGTCCCGACCTGCGGGAGGGCTTCCAGGTGGTGACATCCCGATCGTTCGGTGCCCCGCCGGTCACTGCCGAGTGCGGATCAGCCTTCTTGGAGGATGGTGGGATCCTCGTCGTCTCAGAACCCCCAGGATCTGCAGATGAAGAGCGGTGGCCGAGTGTGGGAGTAGCCCGGTGCTCACTGGTCCCCGACGGCCGGGCTGAGGTGGAGGGACGTTTCGGCTACCAGGTCCTTCGGAAGGCCGGATCTCTCGACGCCCGGTTCCCTCGTCGGGTCGGCATCCCGGCGAAGCGACCGCTGTTCTGACCGATCCCCTGCCGGTCGTCCCGGCCTGGTGGGGATAGTCCCGAGAGTCGCCGGCAAGCGGCAACGGAGATCCGAGCACCTCTGTCTGACCGGTCGTCCGGTGCGGTCGCACTTGCAGGTCAGACACCTGGAAGTTCCACGTGGAACAAGGATGCAGGTTGCTCGGGACGAAATTGGTCGCTCGATCGCATGCCGGATCTGCGTCGTTCCACGTGGAACCTTCATTCAGTTCTTGACGGCGGTTCGTGGACAGGCGAGGATGAGCCTCTTCCTGCCCGCCAACTTGAGGAGTCCAGAATGCGCGGCCGTCGCCGAGGTCGTAACCGGCCATCCGAC
>CAXBRB010000052.1:0-13890 GCA_963977795.1 uncultured Acidimicrobiaceae bacterium | reverse complement strand
ATACGAGATGTAGCCGTGACTGGAGTTCAGACGTGTGCTCTTCCGATCTAGGCCAGCCGGTCCCACGACTGCTCGGACGGCCCGCCCAGCTGGCCGGCGATGCCGTCCCACAGACGGGCCGGCGACGAGCCACCGGAGTTGGCCAGCAGGCCGGCCACCTCGTGGTGCTGGGAGACCTCGACGGCGCACCGGAGGCACTCTTCGAGGTGGGCCTCCACGGCGGCGGCGGCCACCGGGTCGCAGGCGTCGAGGGCGTAGACGCCGAGCAGATCCTGGATCTCGGCGTGCGGCATGGGGGCCGGCACGACGTCCCCGGCCATCCCGTCAGGCGGCGTCACAGCCCCGCTCCCGCCGGCTCCACGCCCCGCTCGATCAGGTCGAGCCGGAGGCGGCCCAGGCCCGAGCGGATCCGGCTCTTCACCGTGCCCTCGGGCTCGTCCAGCAGGACGGCGACCTCCTTGTAGGTCCGGCCGCCGAAGTAGGCCAGCTCGATGGGACGGCGCTGGTCCTCGGGCAGGGCGGACAGGGCGTCCTTGACCTGGGAGGCCACGGCCATGTCCCACACCTCGTGGTCGAGGTCGTATGCGGCCGTCGCTGTCTCGCGCACGGTGCGCTCCTCCCGGCGGCGCCGGGCCTCCTCGGCCCGCACCACATCCACCGACTTGCCGTGGGTGCGGGCCAGCAGGAACGACCGGAGGGTGCCCCGCTGGGCGTCGAACTTCTCGGGATTTCGCCACAGGTCGAGGAAGACCTCCTGGGTCACCTCCTCGGCGGGCGGGTCGCTGCGCAGGATGCGCCGGGCCAGGGCGTGGACGGCACCGCCGTGGCGCCGGTAGATCTCGGCCAGGGCCGGCTCGTACCACCGGCCGACGGCCACCACCAGGTTGGCGTCGCTGGCCTGCTCCAGATCCATCAGCATGGAGCGTATTCGGTGCCGGAGTCCGGGGCGGATGACGGGGCGGCCCGCACGGATCGGGCCAGGAGACAAAACCCGACCTGACAGGTAAGGTATTGCCATGTTCTCGTTCCCCAACCCCGTCAACGACCTCGCCGCCCGCACCGTGGCCACCGGGGTGGTCCTCCTGAGCGTGGCCGCCATCGCCCTCGGCCAGCCGTGGCTGCTGGTCGTCCTGGCCTACGGGTTCTGGGCTCGGGTGCTGACCGGCCCCCGCCTCAGCCCGCTCGGCCAGCTGGCCACCCGGGTGGTCGCCCCCCGGCTCGGGGCGCCCCGGTGGGTCCCCGGTCCTCCCAAGCGCTTCGCCCAGGGCATCGGCGTGGTCTTCTCGACCACGGCCCTGGTGCTGTGGTTCGGGTTCGGCCTGCACACGGCGGCCCTCGTCGTCACCGGCATGCTGGCCGGCGCCGCCTTCCTGGAGGCCGCCTTCGGGCTGTGCCTGGGGTGCAAGGCCTTCGCCGTGTTGATGAAGGTGGGGGTCATCCCCGAGTCGGTCTGCCTGGAGTGCGCCGACCTTTCGCTGCGCCACCCCGAGCTGGCCGGCACGTCGTCGCACTGACCGGGCCTGCCCGGCGGGTCGCACTGACCGGGCCTGGCCGGCGGGTCGCACTGACCGGGCCTGGCCGCTGACGACGCCACCGACCGCGCCGGCCCGCCGCGGTTAGCCTCGGCCCCGCACCCGCCGGGAGCGGTCCGACCGACCACCCGGCGGCACCGGCACGGCAGCGACAGATCGGAGCAGGCATGGCGTGGGACTTCTCGACCGACCCGGAGTTCCAGGAGCAGCTTGACTGGGTCGAAAAGTTCTGCCGGGAGGAGGTCGAGCCCCTCGAGCTCGTCTTCCCCTACGCCGTGCGCATGCGCAGCCGGGACCCGAAGATGGCCGCCCTGGTCGACCCCCTCCAGGCCCAGATCAAGGCCCGGGGCCTGTGGGCCATCTTCCTCGACGAGGAGCTGGGCGGCCCGGGCTTCGGCCAGGTCAAGCTGGCCCTCTTGAACGAGATCCTCGGCCGCTACTCCAGCGCCCCGGCCATCTTCGGCTGCCAGGCCCCCGACACCGGGAACATGGAGATCCTGGCCGCCTACGGCACCGAGGAGCAGAAGGCCCGGTGGCTGGTGCCCCTGATGAACCAGGAGATCTGGTCGGCCTACTCGATGACCGAACCGGCCGGCGGGTCCGACCCCAACCTCTTCACCACCACGGCGGTCCGTGACGGCGAGGAGTGGGTCATCAACGGCGAGAAGTGGTACACGAGCGCCGGCCGCTACGCCGACATCATCTTCGTGATGTGCACCAACGGGATCTTCATCGTCCCGAGGGACACGCCGGGGGTGGAGATCAAGGACCAGCCCCGCCTCCACAACCACATCGTCTACGACGAGGTCCGGGTCCCCCTCGACCACCTGCTCGGCCCCGAGGACAGCGCCAAGGTCCTGGCTCAGCGCCGACTGGGGGGCGGCCGCATCCACCACGCCATGCGGGCCATCGCCCAGTGCCGGCGGGCCTTCGACATGATGTGCGAGCGGGCCCTCTCCCGGCAGTCCCACGGGAAGGTCATCGCCGAGCACCAGATGGTCCAGGAGGCCCTGGCCGACTCGTACGCCGAGATCAACATGCTCCGTCTGCTGGTGCTGTGGACGGCGTGGACCATCGACAACTCCTCCACCGCCGAGGCCCGCACCCAGATCGCCGCCTGCAAGTACACGGCGGCCAAGGTCCTCCGAGAGGTCACCTACCGGGCCATCCACATCTTCGGCTCCCTGGGGGTCACCGACCTGACCCCGCTGCAGGCCATGTGGAACGGCGCCCCGGCCATGAGCGTGATGGACGGCGTGGACGAGGTCCACAAGGTCACCGTGGCCCGCAACGTGCTGAAGGGCTACGAGCCCCACGAGGGGGTCTGGCCGACGGACTACCTGCCCGAGATGCGGGCCCGGGCCCGGGACAAGTTCAGCGAGGCGTTCGCTGCCGATCCTGACCTGGTGGCCTACGCCGACTACATGGAGAAGCGGATCGGGAGGCACTGACGTGGAGATCGACGGACGGGTGGTGGTGGTCACCGGCGGAGCGGCCGGGATCGGCCGGGCCCTGTGCCGGGCCCTGGCCGCGGCAGGGGCACGGGGCGTCGTGGTGGGCGACCTCGACGCCGCCGGTGCCGAGGCTGTGGCCGCCGAGCTGGCCGCCGCCGGCACCGGTGCGGTCGGCCTGGGGTGCGACGTGGCCGTGGAGGCCGACACCGTGGCCCTGGTGGCCGCCGCCGAGGCGGCCTTCGGGCCGGTCGACATCTTCTGCGCCAACGCCGGGATCGCCATCCCGGGCGGGGTCGAGGTGCCCGACGAGGGATGGGAGCGGATCTGGGCCGTCAACGTCCAGAGCCACGTGTACGCCGCCCGGGCCGTCCTCCCCTCGATGCTGGCCCGGGGCGAGGGCTACCTGGTCCACACCGCCTCGGCGGCCGGCCTGCTGACTCAGCTGGGCTCGGCCCCCTACGCGGTCACCAAGCACGCCGTGGTGGCCCTGGCCGAGTGGCTCTCCATCACCCACGGCGACGCCGGCCTGCGGGTCTCGGCGCTGTGCCCCCAAGGGGTGTGGACGGCCATGACCGGCGCCCCTGACGCCGAGGAGCCGGCCGGTGAGGGCGGCCTCGAGCGCGACTTCGCCGTCTCCACGGCCGGACGGGACGGCATGCTGCTCCCCTCCGAGGTGGCCCGCGCCGTCATCGAGGGCATCCGGACCGAGGAGTTCCTCATCCTCCCCCACGACGTGGTGGCCGAGTATGAGGTCCGCCGGGCCGGTGACCGGGAGCGGTGGCTCCGGGGGATGCGCAAGGTCCAGGCCCAGGTCTTCGGCGACGGGGGCTCGTCAGCCTCCTGAGCGCACGACCCTGCCGCCCGGCACGGGCATTGCGTCGGCCGTGCGACGCGGCGCGGATCAGCTGAGGACGAGCGGGATGGTGGCGGTCACCGTGGTCTTGGTCTTCACCTTCTTGGTGCCCACCACGGTCGTCACGGTCTCAGTGACCTTGACGGACACCGAGGTGGTCCCCGCGGACAGCTTCAGGCTCGGCGTGCCGGACAGCACGCCGGCCGACGACAGCTTCAACCCCTTGGGAAGGGTGACCTTCCCCCATTTCAGCGTGGTGGTGTAGCCCGCAGCGCTCACATCGGGGTTGTAGACGGCGAGCGTCACCGGGGTGTACGCCTGGCCCCTGACAGCGGCCGGGAGCGTGTCAGTCGCCACCGAGAACGGCCGGAGGATGCATGCCGCCGAACTGGTCGAACCGGTGGACGCCGTGGTGTAGGCGGCTGCGCAACTGGTGGCCGAGGTGGCCGCCGTGGTGTCGACGTAGGAGCCGATCGGTGCCAGGAGGCAGGACGTCTGGCCGGTGGCCGGCTGGTAGCTCCCCGTCGGGCAGGACGTCGGGGCGGCCGACCACGCGGATGTGGGTACGTAGTACCCGGCCCAGGCATCCGCGCAGGACGACTGACCGGTGTTCCACTGGAAGGTGCCGGGGGCGCAGGCGATCTCGGAGGTGGCGTATGAACCGGGGACGTAATAACCCTCGTCAGCCCGGTAGGGGTCTCCGTCGATGCAGTATTCGCCCGGGGCGCAGGGGACCGACTCGCTGACCAGTTGGTCGTAGCACCAGGTCCCCCACGCAGGGTTGGGGTCGCAGATGCGGACGAAGTGGGTCGAGGCGTAGGAGCCAACCCCCGGGGCAAGGCACGAGGTCTGCCCGGTGTAGGGCTGGAATCGGTTGTGGGGGCAGCCCGTCTGCGCGGTGGCTCCCGTACCTGCCACAAAGGATCCAACATCGGCCGGCGTGCACGACGTCTGGCCGGTCGAGCCCTGGTAGGTGCCGGCCTGGCATGCCGTCTGGGTGGCGGCACCCGGCCCTGTGGCGTAGTAGCCGGCGGACGCGGCGATGCACGCCGTCTGGGAGGTCTGACCGGTCGACGGGTTGTACGTACCGCCAGCACATGCCGTCTGGGACGTCGCCGCGGTCCCCGGGACGTAGTAGCCGGCGGAGGCGATCAGACACGATGACTGGCCCGTGGAGGGCTGGTACCGGCCCGCAGCACAGGCAGTCTGAGACGTGGACGCCGTCCCCGGGACGTAGTAGCCGGCGGATGCGGGGGCGCAGGACGTTGCACCGGCCGAGGGCTGGTAGGTGCCGCTCGGGCAGGCTGTCTGCGAGGTGGCGCCGACGGTGCTGACGAAGTAGCCGGCAGAAGCAGCCGTGCAGATCGGATAGCCGGTGGCGCTCCAATAGCCAGGGGTGCACGGGAGGGACAGTGCTCCTGCCTGACCGCCGGAAACACCGGCAACGAGCACCGGTGCCCCGAGCCCGGACATCCCGATGGCCAGCGCGAGCACGGCACGGCCCGTGCGCTTCATCTTCAATCCGAACATGACCCCTCCGGTTGGATCGACGATCGTCAGGGCTGTCTTGGTGGTTCAACCTGACCGGCGAATGCTAGCCACGACGCCATTGGATTTCCTTCTTGCTCACTCCAGGAGCACGAGGAGCTCCCGGCAGAGGCCAAAGAGCTCGGTGGCGCAGGCCACGTAGATCTCGTCGGGCCCGCCGGCCGGGTCCTCCACGTCTTCCCAGGCGCCCAGCTCCACATGGGCCAGGTCCAAGGCGGCCAGCCGGTCGGCCAGGGGCCCGGGTCCGGCAGGAAGGTCCCGCACCAGGCGCTTGAGGGACGCCGTGCGCCCGGCGGCCTCGGGATGGCGGCGCCGGATGTAGGCCACATGCTCGGCGGCCATGGCCAGGATGAGCACCGAGCCCTCCACATCAGCGGCGGTCAGCTGGTGGCTCCGGTGGCCGTCGGCGTTGAGGCCGACCGACTCGAGGGCGGTCCGGGTCCGTCGGCTCATGGGCTGGCCCTCGAGCACGTGGGTGCCGGCGGTCACCACCGGCAGCGGAGCGCCCTCGAGCATGGCGCCGGCCATGACCGAGCGGGCGGCGTTGCCGGTGCACAGGGTGACCAGGGTCGGCGTGTCGCTCGGCACGGCCGAGACGGTAACGGCGTGGCGGCCGGCTCCGCCAGACCGGGATGGCGGCTTCCGGGACCCGCTCCGCTGGGGCCGGGCCTGTAACGCCTGCCCGGCGACCTCGTTGTACCGGACGGCCCACCGGGCCGCGGCGCAGGGCAGGGTGCCGTCCACCACAGCGAGGTCGTAGCAGCGACGTCGCCATCATCCGTCACGCCCGTGACGGCAGGCAGGGGGACCCATGGCACCGCTCGACCAGCACCACCGCACCCGACCCGGGGGCAGCCGCTCCCACCCGACCTTCCGACTGGCCACCTGCCTGGCCGTCCTGGCCGGTGCTGTCGGAGTCGCCGCCGCCTCCACGGCCGCCACGCCGGTGGTCGCCGGGGCAGCCGCCCCGGTGCTGTCGGGCATGGCTACCAACTTCGACGTGGCCAACGGCACCGACAAGGAGTGCGAGGGCTTCGAGGTCGAGATCGAGGACATCACCACCACCGCCGTGACCTACACGTGGCCCGGCTCGTCGGCGTACGTCAACCCGTACGGCTCGGCCCAGCCGTCCGACATCGTGGGCACCACGTTCCCCGACGGCCACAGCGGGGTCCGGGTCACCTTCCACGCCACCTACGCCGGCCACGCCTGGAGCGCCTCGACCGCCGTCGGAGCGATCAACCACTTCGGCGTCCATGTGACCGGGACCCCGGGAGTGCAGCGGTACTCGTGGCTCTGCGACCTCGGTGGGGTGTCGGCCGGGTCCACCGGGGTGCTCACCCCCTACGGCGGCACCACCACCGGGAACTACTACGTCTACCCGAGCGCCCCGTCGATCGTCCCCACCGTGGTCGCCACCCCGGCCGGCGAGGGCGTCCAGACCCAGGTCATCCCAGCAGAGGTGCCGAGCCCGGCTGAAGCACGCCTGCCCGACGCGGTGTGGGTGGTGAAGTACCGGGCGCGCAGCGCCAGCGCGGTGGACGTGAACAACCTGGTCGTGACCGATCCCGAGGTGCAGGCAGCGGTCGCCTCGTCCAACATCGCCTCGGTGGCCGAGCTCTTCCAGCCCGACCCGGCCACCAACGTCGGCGCCGAGACCGAGGCGCCCGATGTGGTCCAGCCCGGTGACCGGTCGGAGATCACCGTGACCGAGACCTACCAGTACACCGGCCCCGTGGACCCAGCCGACAACTCGACGACCTGCACCGATGTCGTCGGTGACCCGAACAACTGCAGCAACTTCGTCGGCACGCTGATCGCCCGCCAGATGGCCTCGGCCCAGCTGGGCACCGTCACCCCCCGGGCCCCGTTCACCGTGGCCGTGACCACCGACGGGAGGGCGTCGGGTGCCGGTGGCAACATCACCAGCGGTCCTCTGCCGGGCGGCGCCGACCCGTCGTCGGTGGACTGCGGCTCCGATGGTGGCCCCTGCTTCTCCAATGTGGACGACCCGACCACGGTCGTCCTCTCCGCCGCCCCCAACCCCGGCTACGTGTTCCGCGGCTGGACGGGCGCCTGCTCCGGCTCGTCGGCCACGTGCACGATCCCGGTGACCGGGCCGAAGGCGGTCACCGCAGCCTTCGGCCTGCTGCCGACGGTGACCGGCTCCTCGCCGGCCGCCGTCCGGCCCGGCCAGTCGGTGGCCAAGTTCATCGTGTCGGGCACCGGCTTCCACGCCGGCGCCACCGTGGGCGTGTCGGGCACGGGCGTGTCCGTGACCGTGACCAAGGTCACCAAGACGGCCGTCACCGGGACCCTGACGGTGGCGGCCGGCGCTGGGCTCGGGACCCGGGACCTCACCGTGCGCAACGCCAACGGCGACGTCGGCACCTGCACCGGGTGCCTCGCCGTCTACGAGCCCACGATCACGTCGGTCAGCCCGACTGCCGTCCCCCGTGGGGCCAAGAAGATGGTGGTGGTCGTCACCGGGTCGGGCTTCGCCGCCAAGGCGGCCGTGACCGTGGCCGGCGGCGGGGTGAAGGTCAAGGCGACCCTGGTGGACGCCTCCCATCTGAACCTGCTGGTCACTGTCGCCGCTGCCGCCACTCCAGGTCTCCGGTCGATCACCGTCACCAACAAGGACGGGGCCACGGCGACGGCAACCGGAATGCTCTCGATCAGCTGACGGCACGCCGGTACGGTGAGTGCAGGAGGCCCTCCGGGGCCGCAGCGGGTTCGGCCGGTCCCATCGAGGGTGGCCATGGTCCGGAGGAGGGGCGCATGCACCGGGCGGGGGGCACAGAGAAGCGGGGATGCGAAGTCCCCGCGCACGGCGGCCACACGGTGGTGTCGACCGGACGTCCGGGTCGGCGGCCGGCACGCCGCAGGCTGGCCCGACTGGTCGGAACCGGAAGCCTCGCCGCCCTCATCGCCGCCTCGGCGGCCGTGACCACAGGACCACCGCCCGCCGGCGCCCGGTCCGCCTGCTCGCCCACGGCACCGGCAGGGTGCACGCTGGCCAAGCTGGCCAAGGCCCTCCACATCCGGATCGGCACCACCGTCAGCGCCAGCCGTCTGTCCGACTCGGCATACACGGCCACCCTGGCCCGGGAGTTCACCGCGGTGACCCCCGAGAACGACTTCAAGTGGTACGCCGTGCAGCCCGCCCCGGGCGTGTGGCACTTCGAGAACGCCGACGCCGACCTCCAGTTCGCCAGGGCCAACCACCTGGCGCTCAAGGGCCACAACCTGATCTGGGACCAGGACACCTACACGCCGTCCTGGGTGACCGCCCTGGATGCCGCAGCGCTCCAATCGGCCGTGGCCACCGAGATCACCACCGAGGTCCACCGCTACAAGGGCAAGGTGAAGCGGTGGGACGTCGTCAACGAGCCTCTGGCCACCTTGGGGACGGCATCGGCCGGCAGCGTCTTCGACCGGGAGCTCGGCCCAGGGTGGATCGCCTGGGCCTTCGGCCTGGCCCACGCCGCCGACCCCAAGGCCGAGCTGTGGCTGAACGAGTACGGGACCGACTGGGTGCCCGGGAAGTTCGACGCCCTGGTCGCCCTGGTCCAGGGGCTCCAGGCGGCGGGCACGCCCCTCACCGGGGTGGGCCTCGAGACCCACCGGTTGAGCGCCACCGGTCCCGACACGGCCACTCTGGTGGGCCAGATGCAGACGCTGGCCGCCCTCGGCCTGCAGGTCTCCCTCAGCGAGGTCGACGTCCCGGTGCCACCCGACGCCCCCACCGCCCTCACCGACCAGGCCGACGCCTACGGCCGGATCGTCGGTGCCTGCCTGCAGGTCAGCGCCTGCCGGGAGGTGACGGTCTGGGGCCTCGACGACGGCCACACCTGGCTCGACCACCTCGGCCTCTTCCCCACGCCGACCCGGCCGCTGCTCTTCGATCCCTCGCTCCAGCCCAAGCCCGCCTACAGCGCGGTCCGGGACTGCCTGGCCCGGGCTCTGGGCACCGCCCGCGGGATGACGGGGACGCTCCCGGCCTGCGCCGGCAGCTGAGCTCCGCCGACCGGCCCGCGCCCCCGCCACACCCCCCGGACCGTGCCGTCCCGATCAGGCGGCCGCCGACGGGAGCGGCGGCGGCCGCTAGATCCAGCGGCGGCGGCGGAAGTAGACGAGCTGGGCCACGGTCGTCACCACGATGAGCGCCCAGCTGAAGGCGTAGCCGAAGTGCCACCGGACCTCGGGCATCCCCTTGAGGTTCTGGCCGTAGAGGCCCACGATGAAGGTCGGCAGCAGCAGGAGCGAGGCCACCACGGTGAGCCGCTTCATCACCTCGTTCTGGGAGTTGGCCACCTCGGCCTGGAGGAAGTCGCGCACCCCGGCCAGCAGGTCGCGGCAGAGGTCGAGGCCGTCGGTGGCCCGCAGCAGCTTGTCGTAAGTATCGGCGAAGCGGAGCTGGACCCCGTGGTCGAACAGGTCCAGGCCGCTCTCGAGGTCGAGGCGGTCGTCCACCACCCGCCGGGCGGCGTCCCGGGTGGGGGCCAGCACCCGGCGCACGTGCAGGATGGCGTGGCGCAGCTCGCCGATACGGGCCCGGATGCCGTCCCGCTCGGCACCCATGACCTGGTCCTCCAGGCCGTCGATGGCCTTCTCGAAGTCGTCCACGATCATGAGGAACCGCTCCCCCACGGCATCGAAGAGGGAGCACAGCACCTGCCCGTTGGACGACGCCGCGCCGTCCACCTCGGTCAGCACCTCCCGGACCTCCGGCGAGGCCGGGTGGACGGTGACGATGCGCTCTGCGCTCATCACGACGTCGATGGGGATCGACCGGACCTCGGCGCCCTCGAGGATCGGGAGCACCAGCACCCCCAGGACCACCGGACCGTGCATCTCGAGCCGGGGGCGGGGCTGGTCGCTGTGGTGGTCGGGATCGGCCAGGCGCTCAACGGTGACGACGTGCACGCCCTCGGGAAGCGCCGCCTCGAGGCTGGCGGTGTCGGGGTCCTCGAGGTCGATCCAGTGGGCGGCCATGGCCGAACGGTACCGGGCACCGCTGTGCTGCGGGGCCATCCCGGGGTCTGACCGAGCAGCATTGCGTGAGGCGGCACCTCGGTCCCCGGCGGACTGGAGCGGCCGTCGGCAGTGGCTGGACGCGATGAGCCGCCCACCCCCGAGCCGAGACCGGTGGCTCGGGCCTGCGCGCCGGCGGACAGGCAGCGCAGCGGGACCTACGGGATGGGGACCCCGGAGATGGCCCGGGAGATGGTCAGCAGCTGGATCTCGCTGGTGCCCTCGAAGATCGTGCAGTAGATCGAGAGCTCCGTGTTCCCCCGGGAGAGACGAGCCCCGGCATCCGGGGTCCGCCCTTCGCAGCACAGGCCGATGGCTGGGACCCGACCACCAACACGGCTGCCAGCTGGAGCTGACCCTGCCGAGGTGATTCCGAGAAGGAAGCAGCGCTGGCCTCTGGTCCACTTCCCTCGAGTTCGATCGGCGCTCCCGACTGCTCCAGCGTCGGGAGGGACGTCACTCGGAAGGCTACGAATGAAGCGCGTGAACGATCAGCTCCGCAACTCGATCGGCGCCTTCGGCTCCGTGCCGCGACCCTGCAGGCGAGCACCCCGGTCGATGAGGAAAGGTCGGAGCTCACCCAGCACGGCGCCATAGCGGTACCACGGCACGGACGGGTAGAGGTGGTGGACGAGATGCCGGTCCTGCTGGAGTAGAAGCCAGGTGGAGGCGCGAAAGGAGACGGCGCGTGTTGCACCGAATCGATCCATGCGATCGAAGGGGAAGTGGGGAAGCCACTGGAAGAGCACCATCAGGGCAAGGAGTCCCACCCGGCTGGGAAGCCACCACAGCATCAGCAGGGGGTAGAAGAGCCCGAGCGGGATGGAGCCGAGGAGGATGACGAAGGTGACCCTCGACCATCGTCGTTGCTCGTGACGAGAGGCTTTGGACCGACGTGGTTCGGAGTCGTCGAATCTGATGCCGATCCTGCCGAACAGCGCAGTGACCAACTCGTCGCCCCACGGCAACGCGCTGAGGGTGACCGCCACGATGAGGAGCAGCCACTTCAACGGCACCTGCGACAGCGGGCCCTTGACCAAGAGGTCCGGATCTTTGGGGCCGTTGACATGCGCATGGTGACGCAGGTGGTTGTCTGCATACCCCGAGAACGGAAGCTGCATGGCGATTCCTGCGAGCTGGCCGAAGGTCGGGTCCAGCCAGCGCCAGCGCTGCTGGCGCCCGCTGATCGTCTTGTGCGTCGCTTCGTGGTGCACCGTGTACCACGCGTAGGCGACGACCGAGTTGATGAGGAAGCCAACTGCCGTGGGCAACACGCCTGCGAACCAGAGAGCGAAGACACCTGCCTCGATGCCGATGAGGACCACGGTCAGCACGATCGTCGGCCACCCGACCTGGCCGCTGTGCCGGCGCACCACGTCGAGCTCGGCCTGCGTGACGCGACCTTCGCTCGTGTGACCGGCGTTCGATGGCTCTGCAGTCACGGTCCAACCTCCGTCAACCGTCAGTTCGAGTCGGCAGCCCGGTCCTGCACGGGAAGAACGTCATCCGTGGGGAACGCGTCGGAACGCTACCCCCACCCGCTCCCATCGAACAGCCAGACGTCCGATCAGAGCCTGCAGCCAGCTCCAGCCAGCACGACCGATGCACTCGATGCGGGTGCTTCGTGATCCCCTCCGACCACATCAACGCAACGGGGGCGCTCCGCGCTGCCCCCAACGGGACAATGCGAAGCGCCCTCGCAGGCATCCGGGAGCCAGGGGGAGCTACTGGATGTGGACCCCGGAGATGGCCCGGGAGATGATCAGCTGCTGGATCTCGCTGGTGCCCTCGAAGATCGTGAAGATCTTGGAGTCGCGGTGCCAGCGCTCGACGGGGTACTCCCGCACGTAGCCGTAGCCGCCCAGGATCTGGATGGCCTCCTCGGTGACCTTGACGGCCGTCTCCGAGGCGAACCACTTGGACATGGAGCCCTCGCCGGCCTCGAAGGGCTTGCCCGTGGCACCCATCCAGGCGGCCCGCCACACCAGGAGGCGTGCCGCGTCGATCTGGGTCTTCATGTTGGCCAGCTTGAAGGCGATGGCCTGGTTCTCGATGATGGCCCGGCCGAACTGCTGGCGCTCCTTGGCGTAGTCCAGGGCGTACTCGTAGGCGGCCCGGGCGATGCCGAGGGCCTGGGCGCCCACCGAGGGGCGGGTGGCCTCGAAGGTCTTCATGGCCGCCTGGCCGCCGCTCCGCTTGCCCTCGCGGGCCCGGGCCAGCTTCTCGTCGAGCTTCTCCTTGCCGCCGAGCAGGAGCGAGCCGGGGATGCGGCAGTCGTCGAGGACCACCTCGGCGGTGTGGCTGGCCCGGATGCCCATCTTCTGGAACTTCTGGCCCATGGAGATGCCCTTGGTGCCCTCGGGCACCACGAAGCTGGCCTGGCCCCGGCCCCGCAGCTCGGGGTCGACCGAGGCCACGATGACGTGCGTGTTGGCGATGCCGCCGTTGGTGATCCACGTCTTGGTGCCGTTCAGCACCCACTCGTCGGTGGCCTCGTCGTAGACGGCCCGGGTCTTGAGCGACGAGACGTCGGAGCCGGCGTCGGGCTCGGACACGCCGAAGGCGGCCAGCTTGATGTCATCGGCGGTGCCGAAGCACTGGGGCACCCACTCCATGGCCTGCTCGGGGGTGCCGTTGGCCATGATGCCGGCCACAGCCAGCGAGGTGCCCATGAGGGCCAGGCAGATGCCGGCGTCGCCCCAGGCCAGCTCCTCGAGGGCGATGACCATCTTGAGGCCGAGCGGGTCGGAGAAGGCGTCGGCCATGAAGTCCATGGAATAGAGGCCGACCTTGGCCGCCTCCTCGATGATGGGCCACGGGGTCTCCTCCCGCTCGTCCCACTCGTGGGCCGCCGGGCGGATGACGGTCTCAGCGAAGTCGTGCACCCACTTCTGGACCGTCTGCTGGTCCTCGTTGAGCTCCATCGAGAAATCGGACACGGGTCCTCCTGATCTGGCCGGAGGGCCGTCCACGCACCGGAACCGTGTCGGCGCTGTGGCCGCACGCACACCCGGACGGGTGGGCCCCCTCGATTAGTTACCGATCGGTAACCTAGGGAAGCGTACCCGGGAGTGCGGACGGCGTGCAACGACGACGGGTGCGCCGAGCAGGCCGGCGCCGACCGCCGCCCCGGCGTCAGCGCCGGCGGATCCGGGTGCCCCCGGCGCTGTCCTCGACCAGCCAGCCGGCCGCCTCCAGCTCGGCGCGCAGGGCGTTGGCCGCCTTCATCGCCTGTTCCGGCGTTACGACTACTTTTGTGAAATCGATGGCTTCCTCGCCGTCCACCTGCATGTCGGGCGACACCTTCGGCATGCCCCCGGTGTAGATCATGAAGTAACCGGACACAAACCACATGACGAAAAAGAAGCTCAGCGGTATGCCGATGTAGCGGTGGCTCAGAATCAGGAACGTCTTGATTGCACGCATGGAAGGGCAGGCAGCAAGAGGAATGGGCCGGAGTTTACTG
>CAXBRB010000051.1:0-14117 GCA_963977795.1 uncultured Acidimicrobiaceae bacterium | reverse complement strand
CAGCACCCCCATTTTGATCTTGCGGTCGCAACGGGCGACACGCAGGCGGGTGTCTCGGCAGCCAGCCTGTATCCGAGCGTGGCGGCCCGCTACCCCCACCTTGTTTTCAGTGAGTTCGATCCTGCGGCCGTCGACGGGCTCGATGTGGTGTTTCTCGGTCTTCCTCACGAGGCGAGCATGGCCCTCGCGCCGCAGCTGCGCGGCAAGGTCGGCTGTGTGGTCGACCTGTCGGCCGCCTACGCCAAGGAGCGCCAGCAGTTCGGCAAGCCGATCGGCTCGTTCCAGGCCGTCAAGCACCTCCTGGCCGGCGCCCAGGTCCGCCTGGAGTTCGCCCGCCCCACCGTGTACGCCGCCGCCTGGGCCCTCGACCACGACGAGCCCGACGCCGGACGGGCCGCCTCGGTGGCCAAGGCCTTCGCCTCCGAGGCGGCCCTCGAGGCCGCCCGGGTGTCGCTCCAGGTCCACGGGGCCATCGGCTACACCTGGGAGTGCGACCTCCAGCTCTTCCTCAAGCGGGCCTGGGCGCTGGCCGAGGCGTGGGGATCGGCCGCCGACCACCGGGCCCGCCTCCTCGACTCGCTCCTGGCCGAGCGCCGGGCCTGAGCATGCCGCCCGGCTGCTAGGGCCGGGCGAAGCCGTAGACCGGCATCCCGTTGTAGGCGGCGGAGCGGGCCGGGAGGAACGGGCCGTTGAGGATGACCCCCAGCGAGCCCGTCGGTGCCGGCCCGGCGTCGCCCTCGATCGTGACCACCGCCCCGTCGGGCCACACCTGGGCGACGATCCCCACGTGCAGCGAGGTGTCGACCGACGCCGGCCCGGTGCCGTAGAGGACGGCGTCGCCGGGCAGCGGCTGGGCCGTCGGATCGGCCACCGCCGTGGTGGCGGCGGCCCAGTCGTAGAGGTCGCCGGTGAAGGCCAGCGACGGCACGGGCACGCCGGCCTGCTGCCAGGCCCAGGTCACGAAGAGCGAGCACCACGGCTCGCACGGCCCGAACGGGTTGCAGAAGGAGCCGGGCACCGGGTCGGCCCCCACCTGGGACTCCGCTGCGGCCACGATGGCCGCCCGCAGCCCGGCGGGGGCGGGCGGGTTGGTGAACCCGACGTGCCAGCCATCGGGGTCGAGCAGCCAGTAGCCCCCGTCGTCGGGGGTGAGGGCGATCCCGGTGACCGGCAGGACGGTCCGCGGGTCGCCCAGGTAGCCCCCGCCCAGGGAGCCGGCGAAGCGGGCGTCGCCGAAGGTGAACACCCCGCCGTCGGTGGCCACGAAGACGTAGCCCTGCCCGCTGTGGGTGGCGGCCATGCCCACCACGGGATCGTTGAGGGGGGCGCCGCCGATCGAGCCGTAGAAGGGGGCAGCGCCGAAGGCGAAGATCCCGCCGTCGGCGGCCACCAGCCAGTACCCCTGGCCGTCCGGGGCCGGCGCCATGCCGGTCACCGGGGCCACCAGCGGCCGTCCGCCCATCGAGCCGGCGAAGGCGGCGTCACCGAAGGCGAAGATCCCCCCGTCGGCGGCCACCAGCCAGTACCCCTGCCCGTCCGGGGTGGCGGCCAAGCCCACGATGGGCTCGTTCAGCGGGATCCCGCCCATGGAGCCGAAGAAGGCGGCGTCACCGAAGGCGAATACGCCGCCGTCGAGGCCGGCCAGCCAGTACCCGGCCCCGTCGGGGGTGGCCGCCATGGCCACGATCGGGCCCTGGAGGGCCAGGGCGCCGGTCGAGCCGAAGAAGCGGGCGCTCCCCTGGGTGAAGACGCCCCCGTCGGCCGAGGCCAGCCACAGGCCCTGGTCGGCCGGCCCGGCCGACGGATCGGCGGCCATAGCCACCATCACCGAGCTCAGGGGCGCAGGGACGGCAGGGCCGAGAGCGGCGGCGTTTCCGAAGCCGATGATCCCGCCACCGGGGTAGACGTGCGGCGCCAGTCCGGGCGACGCCGGGCTCCCTGCCGCCGCCGGCACCGCGGCCGCTGCGGTCAGGGCGCTCGTCAGGACGGCGACGACGCCCAGGGCAGCAGCCGCCGCCCGGCGGGTCCGTCCCCGGGGCTTCCCTCGCACGTCTCCCATGGTACGGAGGCCCGACGGGCGGGGAAAGGGTCCTCCGGCACCTCTTCCCCCCGGCCCGGCGTACTGTTCGGCCGGGGCACACCGCCCCGGACGACGACCCGGCCGGGGCACACCGCCCCCGGCATGCGAGCCCAGGGAGCCACGCCATGGACGCCACCCACCTCATCGACACCTTCCGGGTCGACGGCAAGGTCGCCGTCGTCGTCGGCGCCGGAAGCGGCATCGGCCGGGCGTCGGCTCTGGCCCTGGCCGGGGCCGGGGCCACCGTGGTCTGCGCCGATGTAGTCGGACCCTCGGCAGAGGAGACCGCCGCCCTGGTGACCGACGCCGGCGGGACGGCCGAGTCGGCCACCGTGGACATCGCCGACCGTCCCGCCGTCGACGCCCTGGCCGGCCGGGTGGCCGAGGACCACGGCCGCCTCGACGTCTGGGTCAACACCGGGGCGATGATGGTGGAGGGGCCGTTCCTCGACCTGTCCGAGGAGGACCTCGACCGGATCATCGCCGTCAACCTCAAGGGCACCCTCTTCGGCTGCCAGGCCGCCGGGCGGATCATGACGGGCCAGGAGTCCGGGGGCTCCATCGTCAACTTCTCCTCCGGGGCCGCCGACACCGTCAGCGCCAACATCGCCGCCTACGCCCTGTGCAAGGCGGCCGTGGTGCAGATGACCAAGAACCTGGCCTTCGAGATCGGCAAGCGGAAGGTGCGGGTCAACGCCGTCGCCCCGGGGTTCGTGCTCACCGGGATGACCAGCCGGTACTTCGTCCGCCCCGACGGGACGGTCGACGAGGCGATGCGGGACGCCGTGGTGGGCCCCATGAAGAAGTTCACCCCGCTGCGGGACATCGCCGCTGCCGAGGACATCGCCACCTCGGTCCTCTTCCTGGCCTCGGACGCCTCGGCCTTCATCACCGGCCAGGTCCTCCGGCCCAACGGCGGCGTGGCCATGGGCTGAGCGGCGGGCGGACCAGGGGAGGGCCGAGCACCCCTGCGCCGGGCCGTCGCGCCGGGCCGGACGGTCCCGACGTCATCTGACACACCGTCAGACCCACAGGTACACTCGCCCCATGGCCGACCTGCCCAAGATCATCTCCGTCGACGACCATGTCGTCGAGCCCGCCGACGTCTGGACCAGCCGGCTGCCGGCCAAGTTCAAGGACCAGGGGCCGCACGTGGTGCGCAAGGAGTCGCCCGAGGTCGTCTTCCAGGGCGGCAAGCTCGAGGTGAAGGAGGGCGGCGGCACCACCGAGGCCGACTGGTGGATCTACGAGCGCCCCATCCGGCCCCTGCTCCGGGTCGACTCGGCCGTCGGGGTGCCCCGCGACGAGGTCACCATGACCCCGGTCACCTACGAGGACATGCGTCCCGGCTCCTACAAGCAGAAGGAGCGCCTCGAGGACATGGACGTGAACCACATCGAGGCCTCGCTGTGCTTCCCGACCTTCCCCCGCTTCTGCGGCCAGACCTTCACCGAGGGCAAGGACAAGGAGCTGGCCCTCCTGTGCGTCCAGGCCTACAACGACTTCCAGGTCGAGGAGTGGTGTGCCGGCACCGACGGCCGCCTCATCCCCCTGACCATCGTGCCGCTGTGGGACGCCGAGCTGGCTGCCACCGAGGTGCGGCGCAACGCAGCCCGCGGCGTGCGGGCGGTGTGCTTCTCCGAGATCCCGGCCTACCTCGGCCTGCCCTCCATCCACGATCCCGACAACTACTGGGATCCGTTCTTCCGGGCCTGCGACGAGACATCCACCGTGGTCAACATGCACATCGGCTCGAGCTCCAAGATGCCCTCGACGTCGCCCGACGCCCCGCCAGCCGTGGGCTCGACCCTCACCCACATCAACGCCGAGCTCTCCATGACCGACTTCCTGCTCTCAGGGCTCTTCGAGCGGTTCGCCAACCTCAAGGTGGCCTACTCGGAGGGCCAGATCGGCTGGATCCCCCACCTGCTCCACCGCATGGACGTGGTGTGGGAGGAGAACCGGGGCTGGGGCGGCGTGGCCGACAAGGTGCCCAACCCGCCGTCGTCGTACTTCAAGGACCACGTCTTCGGCTGCTTCTTCGACGACCCCCACGGGCTCACCCTCATCAACGAGATCGGTGAGGACAACATCACCTACGAGTCGGACTACCCGCACTCGGACTCGACGTGGCCCCGGACCCGGGAGATCGCCGAGAAGCAGATGGCCGGCCTGACCGACGAGCAGCGCTACAAGGTCGTCCGGGGCAACGCCATCTCCCTGTTCGGCCTCGACTTCGACTGACCGCCCCTCGCCCGGCACCCCACCGCACGCACGACACGCGCCCCCACCCATGGACCTCCGCTACTCCGACGCCGAGCAGGCGTTCCGGGCCGACCTCCGGGCCTGGCTCGAGGCCACCCTGCCCACCCTGCCGCCCAAGCCCGACCCCCACGACTGGCCGGGGCGGCGCGCCTACGACACCCACTGGCAGCGCCTCCTCTTCGACGCCGGCTACGCCGGGGTGGACTGGCCCACCGAGGGCGGCGGCCGGGGGGCCTCGGCCATCGAGGAGCTGATCTTCAAGGAGGAGCTGGAGCGGGCGCACGCCCCCTACGTCGGGGTGAACTTCGTGGGCCTCCTCCACGCCGGCCCGACGATCATCGCTGAAGGGACCCCGGAGCAGAAGGCCCGCTTCCTGCCCGCCATCCTCAAGGGCGAGGACGTGTGGTGCCAGGGCTTCAGCGAGCCCAATGCCGGCAGCGACCTGGCCTCCATGCGGACCCGGGCCATCCGCGACGGGGACGACTACGTGGTCACCGGCCAGAAGATCTGGACGTCGCACGCCGAGGTGGCCGACCACTGCGAGCTCCTGGTGCGGACCGGTCCCGAGGACAGCCGCCACCGGGGCATCACCTGGCTGATCCTGCCCATGGACGCCCCCGGGGTGGACATCCGGCCGCTGTCGACCATCGCCGGCTCCACCGAGTTCGCCGAGCTCTTCCTCGACGAGGTCCGGGTCCCCGTGGCCAACCGGGTGGGTGAGGAGAACGACGGGTGGCGGGTGACCATGGTCACCCTCAGCTTCGAGCGGGGCACCGCCTTCGTGGGCGACCTCCTCGAGGCCTTCGAGCTCCTGTCCACCTCGGTGGCCGTGGCCCGCCGCACCGGGGCGTGGGACGACGCCGGGATCCGCCGGGAGGCCGGCCACCTGAAGGCCGAGCTCGACGCCCTGTGGGCCCTGACCCGCCGCAACGTCTCCCAGGCCGCCCGCACCGGGATCCCCGGGCAGGGCGGGACCTACTTCAAGCTGGCCTACTCCGAGACCCGCCACAAGCTGGGCGAGTTCAGCCTGGGCCTCCTCGAGCGGGCCGGCCTGGCCGCCCACGACGTCGAGGGCCTCGACGCCGCCGGGGTCCTGCCGGCCCAGGTGGCGGTGGAGGACTGGCTGCGTGGCATCTCGCTCACCATCGCCGCAGGCACCAGCCAGATCCAGCGGAACATCGTCGGCGAGCGGGTCCTGGGCCTCCCCAAGGAGCCCCAGGGACAGAAGGGCTGACCATGGACTTCGAGATCAGCGAAACCCAGGCCGAGCTGGTGGACGGCATCCGACGGCTGTGCGAGGGCGAGTTCCCCCTCGACGCCGTCCGCAGCCGCGAGTCGACTGAGCAGGTCGTCGACCGGGACGGCTGGCGCACTCTGGGCGAGGCCGGGGTGTTCGGGCTCTGCCTGGCCGAGGAGGCCGGCGGGGTCGGCCTGGGGCTGGCCGAGGCCGCCCTGGTCTTCGAGGTGCTCGGCGCCACGCTGGTGCCCGGGCCCCTGGTGGCCACCCACCTGGCCGCAGGCCTGGTGGACGGGGCCGCCGACGGCGCCGCCGTGGTCGGCCTGGTGGAACGGCCCGCGCCCGGAGCGCCCGGTGCCGCCACCGTGCCCGTGGTGGTCGAGCACCTGGCCGACCTCGACGTGCTGCTCGTGGTGTCCGATGCCGGGGTCGAGCGCATCGACCGGCCGGCCGAGGTGCTCGACGCCCGCCTCCTGCCGCGGCCCATGGACCCCCTGACCCCGGTGTGGTCGCTGGACGCTCTGCCGGCCGGTGCGCCGGTGGCCGGTCCCGAGGTCGCCGCCTGGTGGCGCCGGGACGGCGCCGTGCTGACGGCCGCCCTCCAGGTGGGCATGGCCCAGTGGGCGTGCGAACTGGCCGTGGAGTACGCCAAGGGCCGGGTCCAGTTCGGCCGGCCCATCGGCGGCTTCCAGGCCGTGAAGCACCTCTGCGCCGACATGGTGGTCCGGGCCGAGGTGGCCCGCTGCGCCGTCCACGCCGCCGCGGTCACCGTGGACCAGCCCGAGGTCGGGGACCCCGGAGTGGCTGCGGCGGGCGCCAAGCTCCTGGCCGACGAGGCCGCCGTGACCAACGGGCGCTCGTGCATCCAGGTCCACGGGGGCATGGGCTTCACCTGGGAGGTGCCGGCCCACCTCGCCTACAAGCGGGCCCGGGTGCTGGCCACCACCTTTGGCCGGGCCCACGACCTGGCCGAGGCCCTGGCCGCGTCGCTGGCCGGCTGACGCCGCCGGCGCACCCCGACGCCCGACCCCTGCCCGACCCCCGACGAGAGGAACCCCCGGTGCCCGACTCCCCCATCGCCCCGCCCGCCGACGTCGTCACCGTCCTGCCCGCCGGCCGGACCGTCTTCGGCATGCAGCTGCCCGTCCAGTCGCAGTCGACCATCTACGTGGAGCCCTGGGAGGCCGACGCCGGCCCCGACGAGCTGGCCCGGGTGGCCCTGGCCTGCGAGGCCGCCGGCTTCTTCTACGTCGGGGTGTGCGACCACACCTTCATCCCCGAGCGGCTGGCCGGGGCCATGAGCACCGTCTGGTACGACACGGTGGCCACCCTCGGCTGGCTGGCCGCCGTGACCAGCGAGATCCGGCTCCTCTCCCACATCTACGTCGCCGCCCTCCGCCACCCCCTGCGGGCGGCCAAGGAGTTCGCCACCCTGGACGTCCTCTCGTCGGGCCGGATCATCTGCGGCGTGGGAGCCGGGCACGTCAACGAGGAGTTCGACCTGATGGCCCCGGAGTTCTCCGCTCGGGGCCCGGCCACCGACGAGGCCATCGCCGGGATGGCCCTGGCCATGACCGAGGAGTTCCCCGTCCTGCCCGGGCCGCGCTGGCCGGCCGAGGGCGTGGGGCTCAAGCCCCGGCCCGTGCAGGCCCCCCGGCCCCCCATCTGGGTGGGCGGCTCGTCCCCGGCCGCCCTGCGGCGCACCGCCCGGTTCGCCGACGGCTGGCTGCCCCAGTCGGTCGGCCCCAACCTCGAGCTGCTGGCCACCCTGCACGACCTGCGGGCCGAGCTGCGCGACGGCGCGCCGCTCGACATCGGCGCCATCGCCTACCCCTGCTACCTGGGCACGCCTCCGGCCGGGAACGACCTGCCCCCCGGAACCGTCCAGGGATCGGCCGAGCATCTGGTCGAGTACCTGGCTCCCTTCGCCGAGGCCGGGATCGGCCAGGTCCAGGTCCGCTTCCCGGCCCACTCGGTCGAGGAGCTGTGCGACCAGATCGCCGCCTTCGGGGCTGAGGTGGCCCCCAGGGTCGGCGCCTGACGCACCCCACACCGGCACGCCGTGCCAGTGACCCTCCACCGGTGACCCTCCAGCGGCACGCCGTGCCGGTGACCCGGTGCCGATGACCCCGCGAGAGAAGCGCTGCTCAGGCGCCGGGCGCCGTGGTCGACGGTGCGCCGCCTGCCACCGTTGTCGAGGGCGCCGTGGTCGTGGGCGCCGACCCGGGCGCCGTGGTCGTGGTCGTCCCCGGTCTCGTGGTGGTGGTCGACGTCCCCGTCGGCCGGGAGGTCGTCGTCGAGCCCACCGGTCGCGTGGTCGTCGTGGACAGTCCCGGCGCCACCGTGGCCGGGGTCGTCGTGGCCGGCGCCGGCGGACGGGTGGTGGTGGTGACCGCCGGGACCACGTCCGGGATGACCGGAGGCACCGTGGTGGTCGGCGGCGTGGCCGGACCCGTCGGCGGATAGAGCGAGAGCAGGGCGGCGAAGCCGGCGAAGGCGGCGGCCATGGCCACCGTGGAGCGCCGCACGGGCAGCCACCGGGCCAGCGGCACCGACATGAAGCCGACCAGGGCGCTGTGGGGCACCGGGGCGGAAGGGGCCGGACCCGGCGGGACCCACCCGCCGGACATCCCGTCATCGGCCGATCCGAGGTCGGCCGGACCCCGGTCGACCGCCCCGTGCCCGCCCCCGGCCGCCTCCCCGTCGTCGCCGGGGCCGGTCACCGGTCCCCCCGGGCCGGGACGTCGCCCACCCCCGGCGAGGCGACGCCGGCCTGGCGCAGTGCGGTGGCGGCCCGGAGCCGGATCTCCCGGGCCACCTCGAACTGGCGGCCGGGCAGGGTCCGGGCGATGAGGCGCAGCTGCACGTAGCCCACGTCGATGGTCTCCACGCCGGCCACCACCGGGTCGCCCAGGAGGAGGTCGGCCCAGACCGGGTCGGCGGCCATGCCGGCCACCACGTCGCGCAGCAGCGAGGTGACCAGCTCGAGGTCCTCGGTCACGGCCACCGGGATGTCGATGACGGCCCGGGACCAGTCCTTGGACAGGTTGGTCACCTGGCGCAGGGCGCTGTTGGGCACCACCACCAGCTCGCCCTGCTGGGTGCGCAGCTTGGTCACCCGGAGGGTCAGCTCCTCGACCGTCCCGGTGATGCCCGCCGTCTGGCCCGGGGTGGACAGGCGGATCACGTCGCCGAAGGCGAACTGGTGCTCGGCGAAGAGGAAGAAGCCGGCCAGAAGGTCCCCCACCATCTGCTGGGCGCCGAAGCCCAGGCCGATCCCGACCACGGTGGCCGGGGCCACCAGGGTGGTGAGGGGGATCCCCAGGCGGTCGAAGGCCAGGAGGGCCACGATGAAGTAGGTGAGGGCCACCGCCGCCCACTCGACGGCCTCGCTGATGGCCCGGGACCGCTTCAGGGCCTCGGAGGCCAGCAGCCCCGACTCGATCTGGCGGCGGATCTGGAGGTCGATCCAGCGGCGTCGGCGCGCCCCCAGCCAGTGGGCGAAGCGCACGAAGAGGCCGGCTCCGAGGACGAGGACGACGACGGGCAGCAGATGGTCGCGGAGCCAGAGGGTGTGGATGGGGGCACACTACCGCCGGACCCGCCGCCCGACCGCCCCGGGCCGGCGCCGCTGCCGGCCCGGGGCGCCCACGCCGGGGACCACCGGGATGCCGTAATGTGACGGACTGTCAGATTCCTGCGCCGCCCTGCCCGGTGGCCGGCCGGCGCCGGAGCGCCACGGAGGGACCCATGCTCGACTACGTGATCCGCAACGGCCTGGTGGTGGACGGCACCGGCGCACCCGGGTTCGTGGCTGACGTCGGGATCCGTGACGGCCGCATCGTGGCCGTGGGCACCGTGGAGGAGTCCGGGACCACCGAGCTCGACGCCACCGGCCTGGTGGTGGCCCCCGGCGTCATCGACCCCCACACCCACTACGACGCCCAGCTGTTCTGGGACCCGACGGCCTCGCCGTCGAACGTCCACGGGGTGACCACGGTGATCGCCGGCAACTGCGGCTTCACCCTGGCCCCCATCAAGGCCGAGGACCATGACTACATCCGCCGCATGATGGCCAAGGTCGAGGGCATGCCTCTGGTCGCCCTGGAGGACGGCATCGAGTGGGACTGGACCACCTTCGGCGAGTACCTCGACCGCCTCGAGGGCAACCTCGGCGTGAACGCCGGCTTCCTGGTCGGCCACTGCGCCATCCGCCGGTGGGTGATGGGTGCCGACCGCGCCGACCAGGTGGCCTCGGACGAGGAGCTGGCCGCCATGACCGCCCTCCTGGCCGAGTCCATCGAGGCCGGCGGCCTGGGCTTCTCGTCGTCCCAGTCCCGGACCCACAGCGACGGCGACGGCAACCCCATCACCTCCCGCCACGCCGACCGCCGCGAGATGCTGGCCTTCTGCGAGGTCGTCCGCGACCACCCGGGCACCACGCTGGAGTACATCACCAACGGCTGCCTGGACACCTTCAGCGACGACGAGATCGACCTCATGGCCACCATGTCGGCCACCGCCCGGCGCCCCCTCAACTGGAACCTGCTGACCGTCGACTCCCGGACGCCGGACAAGACGGCCCGCCAGCTCGAGGCCTCCCGGGCCGCCGAGCGGGCCGGGGGCAAGATCGTGGCCCTGACCATGCCCACGCTGGTCCCGATGAACATGAGCTTCCGCAACCACTGCGCGCTCTTCCTCATCCCGGGCTGGGGCGACGTCATGGGCCTGCCGGTGGAGGAGCGCATCGAGAAGCTGAAGGACCCGGCCGTGCGGGCCCAGCTCGACGAGCTGGCCCATGCAGAGTCGGCCGGGGTCTTCCGCCGGCTGTCCAAATGGTCGAACTACATCATCGGCGACACCTTCAGCCCGACCAACGAGGGGCTCAGCTGGCGGGACGTCGGCTCGATCGCCGAGGAGCAGGGCAAGGAGCCCTTCGACGCCCTGCTCGACCTGGTGATCGCCGACGAGCTCCGCACGGTGCTGTGGCCCAAGGCCTCGGACGGGGACGCCGCCTCGTGGGAGGCCCGGGTCCCCGTCTGGGAGGATCCCGGCGCCCTCATCGGCGGCTCCGACGCCGGCGCCCACCTGGACCGCATGTGCGGGGCCAACTACCCCACCTCGTTCCTGGGCGACTGCCTGCGCAACCGCAAGCTGGTGCCCATGGAGCAGGCCGTCCACTGGATGACCCAGGCGCCGGCCGACCTCTTCGGCCTCCACGACCGGGGCCGGGTGGCCGAGGGGCTCCGCGCCGACCTGTTCGTCTTCGACCCGGCGACCGTGGCCTCCGAGCCCGCCACCCTGGTGGAGGACCTGCCCGGTGGCAGCCCCCGGCTGGTGGCCGACTCCATCGGGGTGACCCGGGTGCTGGTCAACGGGGTGGAGACGGTGGTCGACGGGAAGCCCACGGGCAACCTCCCCGGGACGCTCCTGCGCTCGGGGACCGACACCGTCACCGTGGACACCGCAGCCGGCGCCTGACCCGCGCTGCACGAACGACCCGCACGAACGCACCGCACGAACGCACGAACAAGGAGAGCCCGATGGCCGGCACCGTGACCAAGGACGAGACGACGCTGCTGATCGGTGGCAGCTGGGTGGAGGCCGGTGACGGCACCTACGACATCATCAACCCGGCCACCGAGGAGGTCGTGGGCCAGGCCCCCAACGCCTCGGTGGCCGACGCCGAGGCCGCCGCGGCGGCCGCCCGGGAGGCCTTCCCGGCATGGTCGGCCACCCCGGTGGAGGAGCGCCTGGCTCTGCTGAAGAAGGCGGCCGCCGCCCTGCACGCCCGCAACGACGCCCTGGTGCCGCTGGTGATTGCCGAGACGGGGGCGACGGCCTCAGTCGGGTCGCGCATGCAGGTGCCCATCAGCGCCGCCCGCTTCGACCGCTACAGCCGGGACATCCGCCACGTCCAGGAGTCGATGCTCCCGCCGGTGGTGTCCGAGGCCACCCCGCTGGCCCCCGGCGGCCTCATCAGCGCCCTGGCCTACCGCCAGCCGGTGGGGGTGGTGGCGGCCATCGCCAGCTACAACTTCCCGCTCACCAACATGGCCGGCAAGGTCGCCCCGGCGCTGGCCATGGGCAACACGGTGATCATGAAGCCTGCCCCCCAGGACCCCCTGGCCGTGATCGAGCTGGCCCGGGTCCTCGACGAGGTCGGGTTCCCGCCCGGCGTGGTCAACATCATCAACTCCCAGGGCCCGGCCCCGGCCAGCGTGCTGACCTCGACGCCCGACGTGGACATGGTCTCCTTCACCGGCTCCACCGCTGTGGGGCAGCGGATTGCCGAGGCGGGGGCGCCCACCATGAAGCGCCTGCTCATGGAGCTGGGCGGCAAGGGGGCCGCCGTGGTCTTCGAGGACGCCGACATCGCCAAGGTGGTCACGGCCATCGGCTCGACCTGGGCCTTCCACTCCGGCCAGATCTGCACGGCGCCCACCCGGGCCGTCGTCCACCGGAGCATCTTCGACCAGGTGGTGGCCGGCCTCACCGCCTTCGCCGGACGCCTCACCGTGGGCGACCCGACCGAGCCGACCACGGTGGTGGGCCCGGTCATCTCCGGCGCCCAGCAGGGCCGCATCCTCGACTACATCGAGTCGGGCCGCGCCGAGGGCGAGGTCGTGGTCGGCGGCGGCCGCCCCGAGCACATGGAGCGCGGCTACTACGTGGAGCCCACCCTGGTGGTCGGCTCGAACGACATGCGCTGCGCCCGGGAGGAGATCTTCGGGCCGGTCGTGGTGGCCATCCCCTTCGACGACGACGACGAGGGCATCGCCATCGCCAACGACTCCGAGTTCGGCCTGTATGACTACGTGTTCTCCTCCGACACGCCGCGGGCCTTCCGGGCGGCCAAGCGCCTCCGGGCCGGCCACGTGGGCATCAACACGGCCCAGCGCAACATGGACGCCCCCTTCGGCGGCTTCAAGATGAGCGGGATCGGCCGGGACGGCGGCGACTACGGCCTCGAGGCCTACTCGGAGATGCAGTCCATCATCTGGTCGTCCTGACCCTCACCCCGGGCCGCCACCCGGCTGACCGGGACATCGACGGCCCGGGACGCCGCAGCCCCGGTCAGCCGGTGCCGGCGAAGGGCGCCCCGAAGGCGAAGATCCCGCCGTCGGCGGCCACCAGCCAGTAGCCGCCCGTCGCCCGGTCGGCGGCCATGCCGGCGACCGGGGCGTTGAGGACGAGGCCTCCGGTGCTCCCCTGGAAGGCGGCGTCGCCGAAGGCGAAGATCCCGCCATCGGTGCCCACCATCCAGTAGCCCTGGCCCGAGGGGGTGGGAGCAATGCCCACCACCGGGGCGTTCAGCCGGAGGGCCCCGGCGCTCCCGGCGAAGGCGGCGTCGCCGAAGGCGAAGATCCCCCCGTCGGCGGCCACCAGCCAGTAGCCGTGGCCCGTCGGGGTGGGGGCCATGCCCACCACCGGGGCGTTCAGCGGCGTGCCGCCCATGGAGCCGGCGAAGGCGGCGTCGCCGAAGGCGAAGATCCCCCCGTCGGCGGCCACCAGCCAGTAGCCGTGGCCCGTCGGGGTGGGGGCCATGCCCACCACCGGGGCGTTCAGCGGCGTGCCGCCCATGGAGCCGGCGAAGGCGGCGTCGCCGAAGGCGAAGATCCCCCCGTCGGCGGCCACCAGCCAGTAGCCGTGGCCCGAGGGCGTGGCCACGATGCGCCGGACCGGGGCGGCCAGCGGCGTGGCGGCCAGGGAGCCGAGGGTCGGGGCGTCACCCCGGGCGGCCACCGAGCCGTCGGCCCGGGCCACCCAGTAGCCCAGCCCGGTCGGCGTGGCCGCCATGCCCACCGCCGGCGCCACGAGGGGGGCCACCGGCGTCCCGGGCACCCCGGGGACGGCATAGGGATAGGGTACGAGGCCGCCGGTGGCCGTGCGCTGGCCCCCGGGCCCGTCGACCTGGCCCGGGCAGTAGACGGGGACACCGGTGGCCCGGCCGGCCACAACCGGCGCCGGGCCGATCGGCCCCTGGGCGGCCTGGCGGGCCCGGGCAGCGGCCAGGTCGCCGTAGGCGAAGCCGAAGAGCGCGACGGTCCAGGCCTGCCCGCCGGCGCACGTCACGCCCACGCCCACCGCGGTGTACTGGGCACCGAGCTGGTTTGCCCGGTGGTCGGGCGAGTCCATGTAGGCCTGGGCCATCCCGTCGGACCCGTCGCCGGGCCAGAAGCCCGAGCCCGACGAGCCGGAGTTGGCAGCCAGCACGCAGATCTGCCCCGGGGACGGGAGGCCGCCGCCGGGACCGGTGCAGGCCACCAGCGGCGGATCGGCCACGGTGGCGGTGGCAGCCAGATGGGCCGACCAGGCCTGGGCGGCCGACGTCATGGCCGGGTCGGCCACCAGCGGCGGCACGGCGGCCGCCGGGCCCCGGGCCGCCCGCTCGGCGTTGATCCGGGCCAGGTGTAGGCCACGAGGTTCCGCACCGGGTCCGCCCCGCCGATGCCGGGCCGGCCCGGCAGGGCCAGGTGGGCGGCCTGGCCGGTCCGCACCAGGACCACGTCGCCCGGCTCGGGCTCGACCCCG
>CAXBRB010000050.1:0-14229 GCA_963977795.1 uncultured Acidimicrobiaceae bacterium | reverse complement strand
GGTCGCGGTGGCCCTCTGCTGGACCCTGGCTCCGGGCGATCCGCTGCGCTTCAGCCTGCCGCTGCTGGTGCTCGCGGTTGCCGATGCCTTGGCCGCTCTCGTGGGCCGCAACTACGGCCGCCGTCCCTACGCCAGTGCCGATGCGTCCAAAACCTGGGAAGGCTCGCTGGCCTTCGCCCTGGTGACGTTCCTGCTGGTGGAGGTGCCGTTGCTGCTCTCGATCACGCGCAGGCTTTCGACGCCGTTGAAGGCATCGTAGGTGAAAGATTGAACCTGCTCGCTCGCCGAAGCCGCCGTGGCCGGCGGCAAGGACCCCTCCGGCATCGACCGGGCCCTCGACGAGGCCCGTGGCCTCGTCGGCCGCCCCTGAGGCCGGTGACCCCCGGCGCCCCTGACCGGCCGGGCCGGGCCATGGGCGTGGACCTCGGGAGCCGGCGCATCGGCATCGCCGTGAGCGACTCGGCGGGCACCATGGCCTCGCCGCGGACCACGGTGGTGCGCTCGGGCGATCCCCAGCGGGACCGCCAGGCCCTGGCCGACCTCGCCGTGGAGGAGGAGGTCGCCGTGGTGGTGGTGGGTCATCCCCGAGGGATGGACGGCAGCCGGGGCGCAGCTGCCCGGGCCGCCGAGGACGAGGCCGAGGCGCTGGCCGGCCTGCTGGCCGACCGGGGCATCGCCGTGGAGCTCTTCGATGAGCGCCTCACCACGGTGACCGCCCAGCGCTCCCTGGCCGCCGGCGGCACCCGGGGCCGCAGCCAGCGTGCCGTGGTGGACCGGGCGGCAGCCACCGTGCTCCTGGACGCCTGGCTGGACGCCCGGCGGGGCGGGGCGTGACCGGCGCCGACGGGGCCCACCCCGATCCCGGGCCCGCCCCCATGTCGGACGCCGGTCCGTCGGGCGGTTCGGACGTCGGAGCGCCCGCCCGGCGCTCTGGCGCAGGCAGCCGCCCACCCCGTCGGCGTCGCCGGTGGCGCCTGGCCGCCCTGGGGGTGATCGTGGGCGGGCTGGCCGTGCTGGCCGGCCTGTGGGTGTGGATCCAGGCCGAGGCCGCCCCGGCCGCCCACCCCGGACCCCAGGTGGTGGTGACGGTCCCGGCCGGGGCCGGATGGCACCGGGTGACCGACCAGCTGGCCGCCCAGGGGGTGATCGGCAGCGCCCTGGCCTACCGGCTGTGGTCGCAGCTGCACAGCCTGCCCGGGGTGCAACCTGGCGCCTACGCCCTCCACCAGGGCATCGGCTTCGCCGCCGTGCGCCAGGTGCTGGCCTCGGGACCCAACGTCGACCTCCTGGCCGTCCCGCCCGGGTTCACGGTGGCCGAGGTGGCCACCCGGGTCGGCCAGCTGCGCGGGCACACGTCGGAGTCGTTCCGGGCCGTGGTCGCCTCGGGAGCGGTGCGGTCACCCTTCGCCCCGTCCGGCTCCCGGGACCTCGAGGGGCTGCTCGGCACCGGGACCTACGTGGTGGTGCCCGGGGAGACCGACCGGGCGCTGCTCCAGGCCATGGTCGACCGGTTCGACGCCACCGCGGCCGCGGTCCACCTGGCTGCGGGGGCGGCCCGGCTGGGGCGGACCCCTTACGAGATGGTGATCATCGCCTCGATCGTCCAGAAGGAGGGGGTCTACGTGAAGAACATGGGCCCGGTGGCCCGGGTGGTCCTCAACCGCCTGGCCCGGGGCATGCCCCTCCAGATGGACTCCACCGTCCTCTATGCCCTCGGTCAGGACGGCGGTCCGGTGACGCCGGCTGACCTCAAGATCCGGTCGCCCTACAACACGTACCTGCACACCGGGCTGACCCCCACCCCCACCTGCCTGCCCTCGCGGGCGGCCCTGGAGGCCTCCCTGGATCCGCCGCCGGGGTCGTGGCTGTTCTTCGTGGTGGTCTCCCCGGACGGGACCGAGGCCTTCGCCGACACCTTCGCCGGCCAGCAGGCCAACGAGGCCCTGGCTGCCTCCCGGGGCCTCGGGTGAGGCCGCAGGCCCTGCCTGTGGCCGACACCTCGTACCCGGCGCGGCCGCTGCCAGCGCGGTGATGGGGGAGACTGGAGCCATGTCGCCGGACCGGACCCGCCCGCCCCTCTCGGCCGCCACCACGGTGGTGGGCGTCATGGGCGATCCGGTGGCCCACTCGCTCTCACCGCTGCTGCACAACACGGCCTTCGCCGCCCTCGGGCTGGACTGGGTCTCGGTCGGCTTCCCCGTGGCCGACGGGCGTGCCGCCGATGCCCTGGCCGGGGCCCGGGCCCTGGGCATCCGCGGCCTCTCGGTCACCATGCCCCACAAGGAGGCGGTGGCGGCAGCGGTCGACGTCTGCACGGACGAGGCGGCCCGGCTCGCCGCCGTGAACTGCGTGGCTGACGAGGGCGGCCGCTGGGTGGGGGACAGCACCGACGGGCCCGGCTTCCTCGACGCCCTGGCTGCCGGGTCGGGCTTCGATCCGGCAGGCCGGTCCTGCCTGGTGGCCGGAGCCGGCGGGGCGGCCCGGGCCGTGGTCGCCGCACTGGCGGCAGCCGGGGCCGCCGAGGTGGTGGTGGTGAACCGGACGCCGTCCCGGGCGGAGGTGGCGGCGGCGCTGGCCGGCCCGGCCGGCCGGGTGGGGACGGCCGACGATGCCGCCGGGTGCGCGCTGGTGGTGGATGCCACCCCGGCCGGCATGGACGCCGCCGCCGACAGCCCGTGGCCCATCGATCCCGGCCTGCTGGGCCCGGGCCAGCTGGCCGTCGACCTCGTCTACCACCCCCGGGAGACCCCGTGGCTGGCCGCCGCCCGCCAGCGCGGGGCGGGCACGGCGAACGGGTTGGGCATGCTCGTCCACCAGGCGGCCCGCCAGATCGCCCGCTGGACCGGGGAGACGGCCCCGGTGGCCGAGATGTGGGCGGCCGTCCGGTCGGCCGACGGGTGAGCGCCGTCTCCCGGCTCGGGGCCGCCGCCCGGGTCCCGGCGGCCGGGCCCGGGCCGGCGAGGGGTAGCCTGGGGGGCGAGAGCACGTGGTGAGCTTCCCGACCACCGACAGCCTGGCCACCCGGACGCGACGCGCGTCCCTCCGGGTGGACCCCCTGCTGATCGGCACGACCCTGCTGCTGTCCCTGATCGGCCTGGTCATGATCTACTCGGCCACCCGGGACAAGCTGGCCCTGGCCGGCGGTGACCCCCGCTACTACCTCAAGCGCCAGCTGGTCTTCTTCGTGCTCGGCCTCGGCGTGCTGGCCTTCACGACGCTGTTCGACTACCGGCGGTGGGAGCACGTGGCCACGGCCATGTACGTGTCCATCGTGGTGATGCTGCTGGCCGTGCTCTCGCCGCTGGGCTCGCACGCCTTGGGCGCCCAGCGGTGGTTCTCCCTCGGCCCCCTCCAGGTCCAGCCGTCCCAGTTCGCCACGCTGGTGATGGTCATCGCCATCGCCACCTACTGCAGCCGACGGCCCGACGGCCTGGTCCTCCGTGACCTGGTGCGCATCGTGCTCATGACGGCGGTGCCCACGGGGCTCATCATCCTCCAGCCCGACCTCGGCACCGGCATCGTGCTGGCCACCATCCTCATGGTGATGCTGGTGGTGGCCGGGATGCCGGCCCGCTTCCTGGCGGCGCTGGTGGTGGTCGCCATCGTGCTCTTCGTCGGCGCCCTGAACGTGGGCCTGGTCAAGCAGTACCAGGTGCAGCGCCTCACCAGCTTCATCTCGCCGAACGCAGCCAGCGCCGACGTCGTCTACAACGTGGAGCAGGCCAAGACGGCCATCGCCCACGGCGGGATGTTCGGCCGGGGTCTCTTCAAGGGGGCCGCCACCAACCTGGCCTATGTGCCCGAGCAGCAGACGGACTTCATCTTCTCGGCGGTGGGGGAGCAGGTGGGCTTCGTCGGCGGGGGCATCCTGCTCGCCCTCTACGGGCTGCTGGCCTGGCGGATCCTGCGGGTGGCCCAGCAGGCCCGGGACACCCTGGGCCGCCTGCTGTGCGCCGGGGTGTTCACGATGATCATGTTCTCGGTGTTCGAGAACGTGGGGATGAACATGGGCATCACCCCGGTGGCGGGCATCCCCCTGCCCTTCCTCTCCTACGGCGGCTCGGCGCTCATCGGCTTCCTCGCCGCCATCGGGATCGTGTCCAGCGTGCAGCTCCGGAGCAGCCGGTGACCTCGACGGGTCCGGCGCCGGCGGCCGGGACCGGGAGCGGCGGCGCCGTGCCGGCGTTCTCCACCGCCCTGGTCACCTCGGTCACCCTGGACCTGCCCAACCAGCACCCGACCGTGCTCCTGCGGGAGAACGAGCCGCCGGGCCGCCACCTCTCCTTCGCCGTGGCCATGCCCGACGCCGTGGCGCTGTCCCACGCCCTGCGGCGCATCCCGACCCCCCGGCCGGGCACCCACGAGCTCACCGGCGACGTGCTGTCGCGGTTCGACGTGGACATCGTCGCCGTCCGCCTGGTCGGCCGGGCCGGAGGGATCTACTTCGCCGAGCTCGACCTGCGCGGCCGGGACCGGCACAGCATCCATGCGTGCCGGCCGAGCGACGGGCTGACCCTGGCCCTGCGCCAGGCCGTCCCTGCCCCGATCCTGGTGGACCTCCGCCTCTGGGAGCCCGACGGCGACGTCGAGCCAGCGGGCCCGGCGGCCTGAGCCGACCGGTCAGGCGCCGGTGAGCAGGCGCCGCCGCCGCTCCCGGTCGGCCTCCCAGGCGGCCTGGTCGGCGGCGTCCACGGCAGCCGCCCCCTCGTCGGAGATCCGCATGAGGATGGCCACCAGCAGGTAGTTGGCGATCAGCGCCGAGCCCCCGTAGGAGACGAAGGGCAGGGTGATGCCGGTCAGCGGCAGCAGGCGGACGATGCCGCCGATGATGAAGAAGGCCTGGAAGCCCAGGATGATGGTGAGGCCCGCCGCTGTGAGCTTGGCGAACTCCGACCGGGCCGTCTGGGCGATGCGCAGGCCGGCGCCGACCAGCAGCAGGAAGGCCGAGACCAGCATGGTGGCACCGAAGAGGCCCATCTCCTCGCCGATCACGGCGAAGATGAAGTCGGTCCGGGCGTTGGTGATGAGGTAGGCGCCGGCCCCGAGGCCGAGGCCCGAGCCGCCGATGCCGCCGCTGCCCAGGGCGTACCACGACTGGACCAGCTGGCGGCCGGTGCCGTCGGCCAGGGGCCACGGGTTGAGCCACGTCTCCACCCGGACGTGGGTCTGGGCGAAGTACTTCGACGTGACGTACGCCCCGGCGGCGAACAGGATGAGGCCGAAGACCAGGTAGCCGGTGCGGCCGGTGGTGATCCACAGCATGCCGATGAAGAGGGTGAAGAGCAGGGCCGAGAACCCGATGTCGTGCTCCAGGCTCATGACGGCCACGGCGAACCCCCAGGCCACCACGATGGGCACCAGGGGCCGGGGGTCGAGGACGAGCCGGTTCCCGACGCGGGCCGTCGGGATGGTCAGCAGCTCGCGCTTCTCGGCGAAGTACGAGGCGAAGAAGATGCAGAGCACGATCTTGGCCAGCTCCACCGGCTGGAACTCGATGCGTCCGATCTGGACCCAGAGCCGGGCCCCGTTGATGTTGGCGCCCACCCCGGGCACCAGGGGGAGCAGCAGGAGGACCACTCCGGCGGACAGCAGGAGGTAGCGGAACCGGTCCAGGTCCCGGGAGCGCCGCACGGCGAAGAGGGTGAGGACGTAGACGGCCACCCCGCCGGCCGTCCAGGCGGCCTGGTAGGGGGCGTAGTTGTGGCCGGTGCCCAGGTCGATCCGGGCGATGGTCACGTACCCGAGGCCGTTGAGCAGCAGGACCACCGGCATGATCACCGCGCTGGCGTCGGGGGCGAACATCCGGTTGGCCACGTGGGTGACCGCGCCCATCAGCAGGATGCTGACCAGGAAGGGGACCAGGTCGGCGGGCACCCGGGAGGTGTTGCCCAGGATCATCAGGGCGTAGGTGGCCACGATGATCACTGCAGCGGCGACCATCAGGCCGAGCTCGGTGCGGCGGCGGGCCTTGACGCCGCGCTGGGCCCGACGGGGGGCGGATCGCAGCAGGGCGGGCAT
Organism: uncultured Acidimicrobiaceae bacterium; assembly: GCA_963977795.1. Taxonomy (GTDB): domain Bacteria; phylum Actinomycetota; class Acidimicrobiia; order Acidimicrobiales; family RAAP-2; genus Bog-756. The sequence goes on along the minus strand of CAXBRB010000050.1, from coordinate 8,211 downwards.
CGGGGCGAGCCTACCGGGGGCTGTCGGCGCTGCGGTGGAGGCACGGGGCGCACCGGAAGGGACGTCCCGGCCGGTGCTCGGGCGCCCGGCACGTCGCGCCGGCCATGGACCACCTGGACCGGGGCGGTGGCGACGGGCCCGGGTACCATCGGGGACCCATGGTCCGGCGCCGCCCCACACCCGCACCGGTCGCCCCGGCCGCACCGTGACCGTGCCACCCGGGCCGGGGGCCCCGACCACCGCAGCGCTGGCGGGTGCACCGGGTCGCTTCGCCAACCGTGAGCTCTCGTGGCTCGACTTCGCCGACCGCCTCGTCGACCTGGCCGCCGACTCCCGTCAGCCCCTGCTGGAGCGGGCCCGCTTCGCCGCCATCGCCGCCGAGGGCCTCGACGAGTTCTTCCAGGTCCGGGTGGCGGGTCTGGACGACCGGGTGGCCGCCGGCATCCGCACGCCGTCCCCGGACGGGATGCGCCCTGACGAGCAGCTGGCCGTCGTCGTGCCCCGGGCCGCCGGGGTGGCCGACCGCCTGGCCGCCGAGGTGGCCGGCCGCCTGGTGCCGGCCCTGGCCGACCAGGGGGTGGCCATCGTGGACTGGGCCGACCTCGATGATGCCGACCGGGCGGCGCTGGGTGCGCTCTTCGAGCGACGGATGTTCCCCGTGCTGACCCCGTTGGCCGTCGGGCTGGGCCACCCGTTCCCGTACATCTCGAACCTGAGCCTCAACCTCCTGGTCGCGGTGGGTGATCCGGTGAGCGGCCAGCGCCGGGCGGCCCGGGTCAAGATCCCGCCGCTCCTGCCGCGCCTGGTCTCGCTGGGCGACGGCCGGCGCCTGGTCCCGGTCGAACAGGTGGTCGCCGCCCACCTCGACCAGCTCTTCCCGGCCATGGAGATCGGCCGGCCCACCGTCTTCCGGGTGACCCGCAACGCCGATCTCTCGGTCGATGAGGACGATGCCGAGGATCTCCTGGCTGCGGTGGAGGTCGAGCTGCACCGGCGCCGCTTCGGCCAGGCCGTGCGCCTGGAGGTGGAGGCCGACGCCCCGGACGAGGCGGTGGCCCTCCTGGTCCGCGAGATCGGGATCGATCACGACCGGGTCGACCGGGTGTCGGGCCTGGTCGATCTGTCCGGTCTGCGGGCCCTGGCTGCGGTCGACCGTCCCGACCTCGCCGCCGAGCCGTGGACGCCGGTGCCGCCGCCCCGGCTGGGGGCGGGCCGGGACATCTTCGCCACCCTGGCCGAGGGCGATGTCCTGGTCCACCACCCCTATGAGTCCTTTGCCGACTCGGTCGAAGCCTTCGTGGTCCAGGCGGCGGCCGATCCCGACGTGGTGGCCATCAAGCAGACGCTCTACCGCACCGGCATGGACAGCCCCATCGTGGACGCCCTCATCCGGGCCGCCCGGGCCGGCAAGGAGGTCACCGTCGTGGTCGAGCTCCAGGCCCGCTTCGACGAGCGGGCCAACATCGCCTGGGCCCGCGCCCTGGAGGAGGCCGGGGCGCAGGTGATCTACGGCCTGGCCCGTCTCAAGACCCACTCCAAGATCTCCCTGGTCCTCCGTCGGGAGGGCGATGCCGTGGGCCGCTACTGCCACATCGGCAGCGGCAACTACAACTCGGCGACGGCCCGGAGCTACGAAGACGTGGGCCTCCTCACCGCCGATCCCGATGTGGGGGCCGACGTCTCCGCGCTCATCGGCCTGCTGGCCGGCGGCGGGACGCCGGTGGCCCTCCGGCGCCTGGTGGTCTCCCCGGTGTCCACCCGGGACCGCCTCGTGGCCGCCATCGATGCCGAGGCCGCCGCCGGGCCGGCCGGCCGCATCATGATCAAGACCAACGGCCTGACCGACCCGGCCGTCATCGACGCCCTCTACCGGGCCTCGGCCGCCGGCACGCCGGTCGACCTGGTGGTCCGGGGGCGGTGCTGCCTGCGGCCCGGCGTCCCCGGCCTGTCCGAGACCATCCGGGTCCGCTCGGTGGTGGGCCGCTTCCTCGAGCACTCCCGCATCTTCCGCTTCGGCGGCACCGGCGGGCGTCCACTGCGGATCTCCTTCGGCTCGCCGGACCTGATGGAGCGCAACCTGGACCGCCGTGTCGAGGTGGTCGTCCCCGTCGAGGACCCCGGGATCCGGGACCGGCTGGCGGCCATCCTGGACGACGCCGTGGCCGACCGGGCCAACAGCTGGGAGCTCGGGCCTGACGGATCCTGGGAGCGGTGCGATCCCGACGACGGAGTGGTCCGGGAGGCCTTCAGCCTGCAGGCTCGGTGCCGAGCGTTGGCACTGGCGGCCTGGGGGCCCGGGGATGGGACCGCCCCGAGCGGCTCCGCCGCTGCGCCCGACGGTCCCGGGCCCCGTCGGGAGGGGGAAGGGAGCGGGACGGCACCCCGAGCGCCGGACCGTCCGGGGTCGGCGCTGGCCCGGTGGTGGCGGCGCCGGCGTCGTCGCCGCTGATCTGGCCCTGCCGGGCCGCCCGCCGCCCGGGACGCCGCTTCTCCAGCTCCAGGGAGGCGTAGGCCAGGCCGCCGAAGGGGATGGGCAGCCAGAAGTTCACGGCCCGGTAGGCCAGGACGGCGGAGAGGGCCGCCCCGTCGGGCACACCGAAGCCGGCCAGCAGGGAGACCAGGACGAACTCGACGACGCCGAGGCCGCCCGGGGTCAGGGGGATGGCGGCCAGGATGTTGGCCAGGCCGTAGGCCGTGAGCAGGTCAGCCGGTGCCACCGTGTGGCCGAAGGCAGCCACGAAGACCCAGAGCGAGGCCGCGTCGAGGAGCCAGTTGGCGGCGGCCCAGGCCACGGCCCGGGCCAGCAGTCGACGGTCGTCGAGGAGCCCGGCGAAGCGGTGGGCCAGCCGCTCCAGCAGGGCGGTGATGCGGTCGGCGTCGACGAAGCGGACGTCGGCAGCGATGCGGTGCACCAGCACCCGGGCCCGGTCCTGCCCCCGGGTCAGCAGCAGGAAGATCCCCCCGAAGGCGCCGAGGAGGACCACCCCCACGGCGGCCGCCACCATGACCAGCGCGGTGGCCGATGCGTCGGCAGCCCCGTGCAGCCGTGCGGGCGCATGGAACCCGTGGGAGACCAGGAAGGCCACCAGGGCCAGCCAGAAGAGCACGTTGAGGACCACGGCCGACCCGATGCCCTGGGTCCCCAGCGCGAAGCCGGCATCGGCGCCCCGCACCCCGGCCTGGGTCAGCAGCCGGTAGCCCAGGGCGGTGCCCGGCGCGGTGCCGCCGGGAGAGACGTGGCTGAGGGCCAGCGTGGAGAGGTTGATCCGGAAGAGGCCGCGCCGCCGGGGCCCGCCCCGGGGGAGCACGGCGAAGGTCAGCTGCGTGTAGGCCACCAGGGCGGCCACCTCGAGGAGGACGCCGACGGCCAGGTAGCCCGGGTGGATGTGGGCGAGGGCGCTCACCTGGCGCCGGTGGCGGAGCATCAGCGGCAGGGCGACATAGAAGACGAAGAGGAAGGCCAGCACCGTGCCGACGCTGATCCGCACCTCACGACGGGCGAACGGACCCCGGTGCCACCATCGCCGGTGCGGGGCCGGCCGCCCCGCCGGATGCTCCGGCGCCGCCCCCTCTGGCTGGTGGCTCCCCATCGGGGCAATGTTGCCACGGCCGACCCTCGGCAACCTGTAATGCTGAGGCGGTGACCGAGGCCGCCGACACTCCCGTCCGCGCCGACGAGCAGCCCGTCGGGGCTGGCGCCGGGGCCCCGGGAGACGGTCCCGGAACCGGGCCGGGAGGACCGGAGGCCCCCCGGCGGCACCGGCTCCTGGCCGCCGCCGACGCCCGGGGTGTGCCGCTGCGGACGATCCTGGCGGTGGACGCGGTGGTCATCGTCACCTGGGTGCTCTTCCGGCTCCTGGGCCGCCTGCGGGAGGTCATCCTCTGGCTGCTCACGGCGGCGTTCATCGCCCTCGTGCTCAACCCGTCGGTCGGCTTCCTCCAGCGTCGGGGGCTCCGCCGGGGTGTGGCCGTGCTGGTCGTCTTCCTCGGCGCCCTCCTGGCCTTCGGAGGGCTGCTGATCCTGTTCGGGTACCCGCTGGTCAACTCGCTCACCCGGGTGGCGGAGCGGCTCCCGGCCATGGTCGACCAGGTGCACCGCGGCCACGGCTGGCTGGCCCACACCCTCCAGCGGTTCGGGCTCCTGTCGTGGGTCCAGCACAACGCCCCCCGGCTGAAGGCGGCGGCCCAGAACCTGGGCCGGCCCGCGCTCTCGGTGGGGACGAACCTGGGCCGGGCGGTGTTCTCCACCATCCTGGCCCTCACCACCATCGCCTTCCTCTCCCTGTTCATGCTGCTGGAGGCACCCCGGCTGCGGGCCGCCGTCCTCGGGATGCTGGCTCCGGACCTCCGTCGGACGGTCGCCGAGGTGGCCGCCACCGTGTCCCGGTCGGTGACCTCCTACGTCCTCGGCACCATCGCCCTCTCGGTGGCCTTCGGGGCCGTCATCGTGGTGACCATGGCGGCGCTCGGAGTGCCCTTCGCCCTCCTGATCGGCCTGTGGGTGGCCCTGGTGGCCATGATCCCCCTGGTGGGCGGGCTGATCGCCGGCGTGCCGAGCGTGGCCCTGGCCCTGCTGCACTCGCCGACGGCCGGTGTGGTCACCCTCATCGTCTTCGTCGGCTTCCAGCTGGTGGAGAACCACTTCCTGTATCCCGTGGTCATGGCCCGGACGGTCCGGATGAACCCGCTGTGGGTGCTGGTGTCCGTCCTGGTGGGAGCCAACCTGGGCGGGGTCTTCGGCTCGTCGCTCGGCGCCCTGACCGGCGCCCTGGTGGCCATCCCGGTGGGCGGCGCCATCCAGGTCGTCTTCCAGGAGGTCTGGGCCCGCACCCGCCCGGCCGGCGGGACCGGGCCGACCGCCGCCGGCGCTCCGGGCGCCGAACCGGCCACCTCGGCGGACGCCTCCTAGAATGCCGCCCATGGATGCGCTGGTGGTCCTGCCCACTTACAACGAGGCGGCCAACATCGATCATGTGCTGCGGCGGATCCGTGCCGCCGTCCCCGATGCCGGCGTGCTCGTGGTGGACGACGGGAGCCCGGACGGCACCGCCGACATGGCCGAGGTGCTGGGCAAGGAGCTCGGGGCCATCGAGGTGCTCCGCCGGAGCGGGAAGTCGGGCCTGGGGAGCGCCTACCGGGCCGGGTTCGCCTGGGGGCTGGAGCGGGGCTTCGACGCCTGCGTGGAGATGGACGCCGACCTGTCGCACGAGCCCGAGGCCCTGCCGTCGCTGCTGGCCCCCCTGGCCGACGGCGCCGGCCTGGTCATCGGCTCCCGGTACGTGCCCGGGGGCCGCATTCCCAATTGGGCCTGGCACCGTCGCCTGCTGTCCCGGGGCGGGAACCTCTACGCCTCGGCCCTGCTGGGCCTGGGGGTGGCCGACGCCACCGCCGGGTTCCGGGCCTACGCCGCCAGCGCCCTGTCGGCCATCGACCTCGAGGCCATCCGGGCCGAGGGGTACGGCTTCCAGATCGAGATGACCTACGCCGCCCGGCGCGCCGGTGTGCCCATCGTGGAGGTCCCGATCAGCTTCGTCGACCGGGTCGAGGGCGAGTCCAAGATGTCCGCCCACATCATCGTGGAGGCGCTGGGCCTGGTCACCTGGTGGGGGATCCAGCGCCTGACCGGAGCCGCCCGGCGTTCCCCCGAGGCGGCCCGGACCTGACGGCGCTCGGCGGCTACGAGGCGGGAGCAGGTCCACCCGTCCTCCTCCTGCACGGCCAGCCCGGCTCCTCGGTGTCGTGGGCGCCGCTGGTCCCCCTGCTGGAGGACCACCACCACCTGCTGGTGCCGGACCGACCCGGCTACGGTACGTCCCGGGCCCCGGCCCAGGGGATGGCCGCCAACGCCGACGCCGTCGCCGGGCTCCTCGAGGAGCGCAGCGACGGGCCGGCCACCGTGGTGGCCCACAGCTGGGCGGGCGGGGCCGCCGTGCTGCTGGCCGCGTCGCGGCCCGATCTGGTGTCGGGCCTGGTGCTGATCGGTGCCGCCTGCACCGTCGACAGCCTGGACGCCACCGACCGCCTCCTGGGCCGCCGTGGGGTCGGCGACGTCCTCGCCGTGTCGGGGCTGGTGGCCATGGGCGAGGTGCTGCCCCGGGTCCGGCGCCTGTCCCGCCTGGTGTCGGCCGACCGTCGGGACCGCTTCCTCGCCACCCTCCCCGACCAGGGGATCCTGGGCGGGGAGCGTGGAGCGCTGGGGCGGCACCGGCGCTCCTTCATGGTGGAACAACGTGCCCTGCTGGCCGAGCTCCCCACGGTGGAGGCCGCGCTCGGCGAGGTGCGGTGCCCGGCCACCGTGGTCACCGGCCAGTGGGATGTCGTGGTGCGCCCCTCGTCGGGGGAGACGCTGGCCCGGGCCCTGCCCCGGGCCGAGCTGGTGGCACTGGAGCGCTCGGGCCACTTCGCCGCCCGGGACGAGCCCGAGGCCGTGGCCGGGGTGATCGCCGCCATGGCGGCACGCCGGACCTGATCCGGCTGGCGCCTCAGCCGGCGGGGACCGCGGCGCGTCCAGCGGCGAGCAGCAGCGCCCCCGAGGGATCGAGTACCTCGGCCACGGAGCGAAGCTTGAGATCGACCTCGGCCAGCTCGGTCTCGGGCACCGAGCCCGCCACCACGCCGACGCCGGCCGACAGTCGGGCTCGGCGGCCGGCGGCCAGCACGGCGCGGATGCCCACCATCCACCGGCCGTCGCCCGCGCCGTCGACGTAGCCGACGGGGCCGGCGTAGGGCCCCCGGGGCGCGGCCTCGAGGTCGGCGATGCAGGCCAGCGCCGCCTCACGGGGGACGCCGCCCACCGCCGGGGTCGGATGGAGCGCGCCCACCAGGTCCAGCACCGACGGCAGCCGACCGCCGGGCCCGGCGGCCAGCGTGCCCTGGATCGGTGTGGCCAGATGGGTCACGGTGCGCAGGGTGACCAGCTGGGGCACGGGCGGGACGTCGAGCACGTCGGTGCACGATCCGAGCGTCTCGGCGATGGCGTCCACCACCAGGCGGTGCTCTGCGGTGTCCTTGACCGACGACCACAGCTCGACGGGGAGGCTGCTCGCAGGGTCGTGATGCCGGTCGGTGGTGCCGGCCAGCGGCGTGCTCTCGACCCGGTCGCCGGTCCGGGCCACCAGCAGCTCGGGGCTGGCGGCGAGGAGGCGGCCCTGGGGCGTGGGCATGGCCAGCAGGGTGCAGGTGGGCTCGAGCTCCCGCCAGCGCCCGAGCAGGCCCGGGGCGTCGACGGGGTCAGCCAGGTCGATGTCGACGTGGCGGGCGACGACGGCCTTGGTGAGCCGCCCCTCGCCGATCTGCGCCAGCACGGCCCGCACGGCCCGGCGGAACGCCTCGTCGTCGAGTCCGGGGATGCCGTCGCGGGGGCCCCCGTCCAGCGCCGCCGGGACTTCGTGCGACGGCGCACGCCCATGGACGGCCGGACCGCCGGCCGCAAGATCGGCCCGCAGCGCGGCGGGGTCGGCGGTCATGGCGGCCACCATCCGACGGGGCCCCACCACGGCGGCCCACTCGGTGCCGTCCGACTCCCGTCCGTAGGTGAGGGTGCAGACGGTCAGGTGCGTCGCCGTCGTCCGCTCGAAGGGGAGGGCGCCGAAGGCGATCACCGGGTCGCCGCACCCGGCGCCGGCCAGGGCGTCGGTCCGGGGCACGGCGGCCAGCGCCGACCCCACGGCACTAAGACCCCCGGGATCGGCCAACCCGTCGGGGAGTGGGAGCAGGGCAGCGGTGCCGATGCCGACCAGGACCCGCTCCGGGCTGGCCACCACCAGCCCGTCGTCGCCGGCCAGGGTCCAGGGATCGATGGGACCCCCGGCGGGCAGGACGAGCCGAGCTGCGCAGCAGTCGTCCAGCGGCACGTCCGCCGTTCGGCCGGTCACGGGCGGCCCTCCCGGGTGGCCGTGATCAGCTGGCTCAGGCCGCCGGACAGCGCCCGGCGGTTGACCGAGGAGAAGCCGGCTTCGCCCAGCATGGCCCGCAGCTCGCCGGGCGAGGGCAGGTACGCGGTGGAGCGGGGGAGGTAGCGGTAGGCCGAGCGGTCCGAGAGCAGGCCGCCGATCACCGGCACGGCACGGCGGAACCAGATCCGGTGCCCGGCCCGCAGCACGCCGGAATCGGGCTCGGCCACCTCGAGGAGGCTGATCCGCCCTCCGGGGCGCACCACCCGACCGAACTCGGCGAACACGCCGGCCAGGTCGGTGAAGTTGCGGAGGGCGT
>CAXBRB010000049.1:0-14293 GCA_963977795.1 uncultured Acidimicrobiaceae bacterium | reverse complement strand
GGGGTGCGCAGGCCGCGCACGGAGGTGGGCCGGCGCGGACAGCGGGTGCACCGGCCCGGGCAGGCTACCGCCCGACGGTGCCGACCGGCTCTCCGCTCACCACTCGATGCCGAGGACCTGGCGCATGGCCGCCTGGAACTCCTCGAAGGGCAGCGTCGCCCGGGTGGCCGCCACCAGCTCGGCGTCCGTGCCCACCGGGAGGCGCAGCGGCGCCTGATCGGCCTCGAGGGCCTCGGCGATGGCCGTGGCCACCGTCTCGGGGCCCGGTGCGGCCTGGCCGCCCCGGAGCGTCTCGGTGGCGCCGGCCCACTGCCGGGCCAGGTCGACATAGGGGCCGGGGCGGTCCCGGTGATCGACCATGTTGGCGCCGAACTCGGTGGCGATGCCGCCCGGCTCGACGATGACCACCCGCACGCCGAAGTGGCCGACCTCGAAGGCCAAGGCCTCCGACAGGGCTTCCAGAGCGAACTTGGTGGCGGCGTAGAAGCCGGCCAGCGGCGGGGCGGCGATGCCCGCCACCGACGTCACGTTGACGATGGCCCCCGATCTCTGCTGGCGCATGTCGGGAAGGAACGCCTGGATCATCCGGGCTGGACCGAACACGTTCGTCTCGAAGGCTCGGCGGACGTCGTCGAGCGGGACCTCCTCGACGGCGCCCTCGATGCCGAACCCGGCGTTGTTGACCAGCACGTCGATGGGCCCCACGGCGGCCCGGGCGGCGGCCACCGAGGCATCGTCGTCCACGTCGAGGGCGAGGGTGCGGGCCACGGGCAGGCCGGCCAGGGTCTCGGGGCGTCGGGCCGTGGCTGTCACCTCATAGCCGCGGCCGGCCAGCTCCAGGGCGGTGGCCCGGCCGATGCCCGACGAGCAGCCGGTCACCAGGGCCCGGCGTCCGGTGGGGTGCGGGGTCAGGGGAGTGGTCACGGGGTGACCGTAGCGGGCCGGCCGGACCGAGGCGGCCCGACCCCGGTCAGTCGGCGGCTGCCGTCGCCGGCCGCGAGCCGGGACCCGCTCCGTCGGCGGCCGCCTCCCGAGCCCGGGCATCCTTGAGCCACCGCTCGACCAGCTGGCGGGACACGCCCATGAGGGAGGCGAATTGGGCCGACGTCGTGCCCTCGTCGCTGGCCAGGTGCACCAGGCTCATGCGGGCTTGGTGGCGGTGCTCCTCGAACTGCTTCAGGGCGTCGCTCGCCGTGCTGCGGGCCGACGTCCGCTCGGCGTGGTCGAGGGCGTCCACCACCGGCCGGCCGGCCTGCAGCACCGCTTCGGTGTTCTGGCAGATCTGCCGGTAGGTCTGCATCGCCGCCATGAGATCGTCGATCGACCCGATGAGGGCTTGCACATCATCAATTGCTTTCGTCCGCCGCTCCGCCATAGGGCGATCGTATCCGGGACCATTTCAGCGATATCGGGATGGAGGGTGCTCCCTCATTGATGTGCCATCCATCGGGTGCCCGGCGGGGACCGCCCGCCCGGGTCCGAGCGGCAGGTGTCGTCGGGGGAGCGCACCGCCGGGATCCCCTAGGTTTGGGGGCACCCGTCAACCCTGGAGGTCACGTGCGCTCCCCGAAGGACTTCTTCCGCCCGCTCGCCGTCGGCGCCCCCGAGCCCCTGCGCGAGGTCCCGTTCCGGCCCTCGCGGATGATCCACTTCTTCCCGGCTTCCAACCCCAAGATGGTGGCCAAGCTCCCCGACCTCGCCGCCAAGGTGGACGTCCTCCTGGCCAACCTGGAGGACGGGGTGCCGGCCGCTGAGAAGGAGGCGGCCCGCCAGGGCCTGGTCGACGTCGGCCGCACCGTCGACTTCGGCACCGCCCAGTTCTGGACCCGGGTCAACGCCCTCGACTCCCCGTGGGCCCTGGACGACCTGATCGCCGCCGTGACCGAGGTCGGCCACGTCCTCGACGTCATCATGGTCCCCAAGGTCGAGGGCGCCGAGGACATCCACTACGTCGACCGGCTGCTGGCCCAGCTCGAGGCCCGGGCCGGCCTGACCCGGCCGATCCAGGTCCACGCCATCCTGGAGACGGCCCGGGGCGTGGCCAACGTGGAGGAGATCTGCGCGGCCTCGCCCCGGATGCAGGGCCTCTCGCTCGGGCCGGCCGACCTGGCCGCCAACCGGCGGATGAAGACCACCCGGGTGGGGGGCGGGCACCCGGACTACCTGGTGCGCCAGGACCCGGTGGACGGGGACATCCAGGCGCCGCGGGCCGTCTTCCAGCAGGACCTGTGGCACTACACCATCGCCCGCATGGTGGACGCCTGTCAGGCCAACGGGATCGCCGCCTACTACGGGCCCTTCGGCGACATCGCCGACGTGGTGGCCTGCGAGGACCAGTTCCGCAACGCCTACCTGCTGGGGTGCGTCGGGGCCTGGTCGCTCCATCCGGCCCAGATCGACATCGCCCGACGGGTCTTCTCGCCCAGCGTGGCCGACGTGCGCCATGCCCGCCGGGTCATCGCCGCCATGGGCGACGGGACCGGGGCGGTGATGCTGGACGGCAAGATGGAGGACGACGCCTCGGTCAAGCAGTGCCGGGTCATGGTCGACCTGGCCGAGGACCTGGCCGCCCGCGACCCCGAGCTGGCCGAGCTCTACTCGACGATCACCCTGGAGGACTGAGATGGCTGCCCCCGACCTGCGCCCCCGTCGGAGCGTGCTCTACATGCCCGCCGCCAACGAGCGGGCCCTGGAGAAGGCCAAGTCGATCCCGGCCGACGCCCTCATCTTCGACCTCGAGGACGCCGTGGCCCCCGACGCCAAGGCGGAGGCCCGCGAGCGGGCGTGCGCCATGTTCGCCGCCGGCGGCTACGGCAGCCGGGAGATCACCATCCGGGCCAACGGCATCGGCACCCCGTGGCACGACGACGACCTGGCTGCCATCGCCCAGGCCGGTCCCGACGCCGTGGTGGTCCCCAAGATCAACTCGGCGGCCGAGGTGCGCGCCGTCGAGGCCGTCCTGGAGCGCCACGGGGCCCCCGACCGCACCCGCATCTGGGCCATGCTCGAGACCCCGGTGGCCATGCTGCACGCCGAGGAGATCTGCACCGCCTCGGAGCGGCTGGCCGTCCTGGTCATGGGCACCAACGACCTGGCCAAGGAGCTCCACGCCCAGCGGGTCCCCAGCCGCGACCCGCTGCTCGGCGGGCTCTACCTGAGCCTCCTGGCCGCCCGGGCGGCCGACAAGGTCATCGTGGACGGGGTGTTCAACGACATCACCGACGAGGCCGGGTTCCTGGCCGAGTGCCGCCAGGGCCGCCAGCTGGGCATGGACGGCAAGACCCTGATCCACCCCAGCCAGGTCGGACCGTGCAATGAGGCGTTCTCGCCGGAGGCCGACGAGGTCGAGCTGGCCGGACGGATCATCGCCGCCTTCGAGGAGGCGGAGCGGGAGGGGCGCGGCGTGGTCACCGTGGACGGCCGGATGATCGAGAACCTCCACGTCGACGAGGCCCGTCGGGTCCTGGCCATCCAGGCGGCCATCGAGGCCGCCGGGGACTGAGGGCGTCCGGGGGACCGGTGGACGTTTCTGAGGCCGTCTTCCCGGCACCGGGGCAGCTCGAGGCGTTCTTCGACGTCCCCGCCGACGGCCCCTTCGTCATGCTCAACCTGCTCCGGTTCAAGGACCGGGCCACCTACGACGACGACCCGTCGGTCGACATCTCCGGCCGGGAGGCCTACGAGCGCTACGCCGCCGAGATGGGCCGGCTGGTCGGCGACCGGGGCGCCCGCATCCTCTATCACGGGGACGTCACCGGCATCCTGGTCGGCGCGGTGGGAGCGCTGTGGGACGCCGTGGCCCTGGTGGCCTACCCGTCCCACGCGGCGTTCCTGGAGCAGATGGGCGCACCGGAGCGGGCGGCCATCGAGCGGCACCGCTCGGCCGGTCTGGCCGGCCAGCTCAACATCCGGGTCCACCCGCGGGACCCCTGAGCTGACCCTGCCGGTTCCCGTCGGTCTCAGCGACCTGTGCCGGGGTCAGCGACCGTGCCGGGATCAGGCGCCGAGCACGCACCCCTGGGCGCTGTTGGACCACTCGGGCTGGAGGTACCAGGTGGTGGTGCCGAGGACCACGGGCCCGACGGTGGCGTTGCACTTGTCGCCGATCTCCGCCCCGTTCTTGTCCTTCCACGCCGTCCCCGGGACGGCATCGGTCACCGCCTCCATGAGCTCGTGGGCCGACGAGTCCATCACCGACCGGGTCCCCTCCGACCAGCCGCCGAACGGCGTGCCGGCGTCGCACGCCTTCACCCCGCTGGTGTTGGGCAGGTAGGCCAGCTGGACCAGGGCGGAACCGATGGTGGACGAGCTGTGCCAGGCGCACGAGCCGCCGTTCACGAAGTTGGTGGTGAACACCAGGTAGATGTCGGACGGACCCGGGGTCACATGTCCGGCGGACACCGCGGCGGTGACCTCGGCGGCCAGGTCGGCCACCGAGAGGGACTTGGACGGAGGTGCCGACGTGTCGACCAGGGAGCCGGCGAACGTCGACGTGGCCGTGGCCCCCCGGAGGTACTGGTTGGCGATGGCCAGGTAGGACGAGCCGCCGAAGCCCGCCAGGATCTGCTCCATGGCCGTCCGCTCGTCGGCCGGGAAGCCGGCGGTGGGGCCCCACCAGATGGCGAAGGTGCGTGACGCCGCCACCACCTTGCCGCCGCCGTCGATCAGGGGCGCCGCCTTGGTCGTGGTGGTGCCGGACGCCAGGGCGGTGGCCGGAGTGCGGTCGGCCACCACGGCAGGTGCGGCCCGGCCCGGCGCACCCGGCCCCGACGCCAGGGAGCCCCCTGCAGCAGTGACGCCGCAGGTCAGCGCGGCGGTCAGCACGGTGGCGCCGAAGGCAGCGGCGGTCAGGACGGTGGGGCGGCGACGGGGCACGGCTCCTCCTCGGGCGCTCGGGTGCGGCCGGCTCGGAGGGCCGACCCTGGTGGGGACCGTACCGGCGGGACCGGCCCCGGTCCACATGCGGTGACGGAGCGTGGCCGTGCGCACGCGCACGCCGGCCGGTGTCAGAGCGTGCCGGCGTCCAGGGCGGCCAGCACCTCGGCGGCCCGCTGGCGCACACCGTCGAGGTCGCCCAGGCGGCGGGCCGAGGCCACCTGGCGGGCCATCCGGTGGTTGGCGGCGAACCGGTCGGCGTGGCGGGCCAGGAAGTCCCAGTAGAGGGTGGTGAAGGGGCAGGCGTCCGGGCCGGTGCGGGCCCGGCGGTCGAACCGGCACCCCCGGCAGAAGTCGCTCATCTTGTCGATGTAGGCCCCGCCGGCGGCGTACGGCTTGGTGGCCATCCGCCCGCCGTCGGCGTACAGGGCCATGCCGAGCACGTTGGGGGCCATGACCCACTCGGCCCCGTCCACGAAGCGCTCCCACATCCAGTCCATGAGCGCCCGGGGCTGCACCCCGGCCAGCAGGGCCAGGTTGCCCAGGACCATCAGCCGCGGGATGTGGTGGGTCCACCCGTAGGCGTCCACGTCGCCCAGCACGTGGGACAGGCAGCGCATCGCCGTCGGCGCACCGGTGAAGGCCGGGGGGAGCGGCCGGGCGGCGTCGAGCTCGTCGAGGTCGAGGTAGGCCGGCCCCTCGTGCCAGTAGACGCACCACACGAACTCCCGCCAGCCGATGACCTGACGGAGGAGGCCCTCGGCGCTGGCGATGTCCACGGCCCCGGCCCGCCAGGCCTCCTCGATGGCGTCGGCCACCTCGGAGGGGTGGAGCAGCCCGAGGTTCAGCGCCGGGCTGAGCTGGGTGTGGGCCAGGTGCCAGCTGGTGGTGGTCATGGCGTCCTCGTAGGGGCCGAACCGGGGGAGCACGTCCTCGATGGCGTGGCGGAGGCGGGCCAGGGCGGCCGTCCGCGATGTCGGCCACAGCCCGACCGGTGCGGCCCCGACGAGGTTGCCGGGCAGGTCGGCCACCACGGCGGCGTCGAGAGTGTCGAGGGGATCGACCACCGGGGCCGGGAAGTCCACCCCGCCCCGGGGCAGCGGCCGCCGGTTCTCCTCGTCGTAGTTCCACCGTCCGGTGGCCGGCTCGTCGCCGTCCATCAGGTAGCCCAGCCGGCGCCGCTGCCACCGGTAGAAGGTCTCCATGGTCCACCGGGCCTTGCCGGCGAAGAGGGCGGCGGCGTCGGCCGGGTCGGTGAGGAACCGCTGGTCGGGGGCGACCTCGACGCCGAGCCCGGCCACCAGGCGCCGCCCGGCGTGGCTGGAGGGGGCGGTGGCCACCACCCGGTCGGGGGCGTGCTCGGCACGGTGGGCGGCCAGGCCGGCCGCGTAGTCCCCGGCCCGCCGGTGGTCGACGGCGAACCCGTCGGCGGCCAGCTCCCCAGCCAGGCGGCGAAGGGCGGCCACCACCAGGTGGGCCCGCTGGCGGTGCCACGGACGCCGGGCCAGGTGCTCGTCCGACTCCACCAGGAGGATCCGGTCGGTGCCGGGCCGGGCGTCGGCCAGCGGCCCGCGGGTGCGGTCCAGCTGGTCGCCGAAGACCCAGACGGTGGTGCCTCCCATGCCGGCAGGCTAGGGCGGCCGGCCCGCCCCGGCCGACCCCCGGGGGCCGGCTGGCGGACCACACCTGACGGCGTGTCAGAATCGCCCCGTGCCGGGGCCCGTCGAGGCGCCGCCGGTGCTGGGGAAGGATGACAGGCATGGACCACGACAACGACGGCAGCGACCTGACGCTCGAGGAGCTGCGGCAGCGCTACGAAGCGGAGGCGGCCAAGCGCATCCGCACCGACGGCATGCGCCAGTGGCGGGGGCTCGACGAGGTCGACGAGGCCCTCGACCGCGACCCCTGGGCCGACCCCGACGCCGTGCGGGCACCGGTCGAGGAGGAGGTCACCGTCGTCGTGGTGGGCGGCGGGTTCGGCGGCATGTTCACCGCCATCGACCTGGGCCGCCAGGGGATCCGCGACATCCGCATCGTCGAGAAGGGGGCCGACTTCGGCGGGACCTGGTACTGGAACCGCTACCCGGGCTGCCAGTGCGACGTCGAGTCCTACACCTACCTCCCGCTGCTGGAGGAGACGGGCTTCATGCCCTCCCAGCGCTACGCCGGGGCGCCGGAGATCTTCGCCTACTGCCGCAAGATCGGGGAGCACTTCGACCTCTACCCGCAGGCGCTGTTCCAGACCGAGGTGACCGGCGCCGAGTGGGACGAGGAGGCCTCCCGGTGGCACGTCACCACCAACCGGGGCGACCGCCTGACCGCCCGCTTCCTGGTGGTGGCCGGCGGGATCCTCCACAAGGCCAAGCTCCCGGGCATCCCGGGCATCGAGACCTTCGGCGGCACGGCCTTCCACACCAGCCGGTGGGACTACTCGGTCACCGGGGGCAGCCCCACCGAGCCGATGGAGAAGCTGGCCGGCAAGCGGGTGGGCATCATCGGCACCGGGGCCACCGCCGTCCAGGTGGTTCCCGAGCTGGCCAAGACGGCCGGCGAGGTCTTCGTCTTCCAGCGCACGCCGGCCGCCGTGGGGGTCCGGGGCCAGGCGCCGACCGACGAGGCCTGGTACCGGAGCCAGGCCCCGGGGTGGCAGCACGAGCGGATCATCAACTTCACCGAGGCGGTCACCGGCGCCCACCCGGCGGTGGACATGGTCGACGACGGGTGGACCCGGGCGCTGTGGGATGACACCCAGCGGCGGGGGGCCACCCCCGAGGAGCAGGCCGAGCTGGAGCGCCTCGACATCGCCGTGATGGAGGGCTTCCGCCACCGCATCGACGAGGTCGTCGAGGACCCCGAGACGGCGGCCAAGCTCAAGCCGTGGTGGTCGAAGCACTGCAAGCGGATCACCTTCCACGACCAGTACCTGCAGGCCTTCAACCGGCCCAACGTCCACCTGGTGGACACCGACGGCCGAGGGGTGGAGCGCATCACGCCGGCCGGCCCGGTGGTCGACGGGGTGGAGTACCCGGTCGACATCCTCATCTATGCCTCGGGCTTCGAGGTCACCACCGACCTGGCCCGCCGGATCGGCTTCGACCCCCGGGGCCACGGCGGCACGGCACTGTCGGAGCGGTGGGCCGAGGGGGCGCACACCCTGCACGGGGTGTTCGCCAGCGGGTTCCCCAACCTGCTCCTGATCAGCCTGGTCCAGGGTGGGTTCGGCACCAACTTCGCCCACCTGCTGGCCGAGGCGGCCGGCCATGTGGCGGCCATCGTGGGGATCTGCCTGGACGAGGGGATCGAGACCATCGAGTCGACCGACGAAGCCGAGGAGGCGTGGCTGCTCACCCTCCTGAAGGTCGGCGAGGGCAACGCCGACTACTTCCTGTCGTGCACGCCCAGCTTCTACAACAGCGAGAAGCAGGCCATCGACGCCCGGGCGGCCCGGAACCTCACCTACACCGGCAGCCTGCTCGACTTCGCCGCCCACCTGGAGCGGTGGGCGGCCCGGAACCTCACCTACACCGGCAGCCTGCTCGACTTCGCCGCCCACCTGGAGCGGTGGCGCTCGGACCCCACCCACCCCGGGGTGACGGTGGTGCGGGGCACGGCCTGACCGGACGGGCCCGGCGGGGAGACCGGTACGGTCGGGCCATGCCCGGTGCCGGCCTCCTCGTCTACGACGGCGACTGCGGGTTCTGCACCCGGGCGGCGGCCTGGGTGGCCGCCGGATGGGCGGAGGGCGGCCCGACCATCGCCGCCTTCCAGTCCCTCGGCCCCGACGGGCTGGCCGCCCGGGGTCTGACGGTGGCTGAGGCCGCCGCTGCCGTGCAGTGGGTCGGTCCCGATGGGCGGATCGAGTCGGGTCATCGGGCCGTGGCGGCAGCCCTGGCCGCCGGGTCGGGCTGGCGTCGTGCCGCCGGACGGGTCCTCGGGGTGCCCCCGGTGCGGTGGGCGGCCGCTTCCGTCTACCCGTTGGTGGCCCGCTTCCGCCACCGACTCCCCGGGGCCACGGCGGCGTGCCGGACCGGCGCCGCCGACATCCCCGGCCCGCCGGCCGGCGCCTGACCGCCCCGGCGTTCCCGCTCCCCGCCGAACCGGGACCCCTGCTGCCCGGCCTCTCCGGGCGAACGTCGGCCCGGCGACAGTCCGGACGTCGCCCCGGCGGCGGTCCCGGCGGGCCTGCTCCTCCACGATGTCCTCCGTCCAGAGCGGACGAGACGGACCAGAGGAGGCCCGATGACCATCCAGACCGACTCCGAGCCTGTCGGCGGCACCACCGCCCAGCGGCTCCCCTCCCTCCCGGTGGAGGCGCTCCGGCCCGAGTGGCGGGCCACCCTGGAGCGGATCCCCGGGGCGGGGCTGAAGGGCGACGGGTTCCCCCGCAACGTGCTGGGTGTCCTGATGCACAGCCCCGACACCTTCGGCGAGTTCCTCGAGTACTGGGTGACGGCCAAGCAGAAGATGCACCTCACCGTGCGCGAGCAGGAGATCGTCATCCTCCGGATGGGCGTCCTCTACGGCTGCGAGTACGTCTGGAAGCACCACGTGCCGGTCGGCCGGGAGTTCGGGATCAGCGACGCCGAGCTGGTGGCCGTGCGGGCCGGCGACCTCGCCGCCCTCGCCCCCCGGGACGCCGGACTGGTGGCCCTCACCGACGAGCTGGTGGAGTCCCGGACCATCCGGCCCGACCTGTGGCAGGCGCACGCCGCCGTGCTCACCCCCACCGAGGTGGTCGACCTCATCGGCCTGGTGTCCCAGTACGTGCTCTTCGCCCTGGTCAACAACGCCGCCCAGGTGGTGGTGGAGCCCGCCCTGGACGATGTGCCCGGGCTGTGCGACCCCATCGGGCCGACCACCGGGGAGGTGCGGTGATGGGTGCCACCCCTGCCTCCGAGGCGGTCCGCTTCGGCATGATCGTCCCCAGCTCCAACGTGACCATGGAGCGGGAGATCCCCTCGCTGCTCGGGCTCCACGCCGAGCGGTTCGCCTTCCACTCCAGCCGGGTGCGGATGCGCAGCGTCACCCCCGAGGAGCTGGCCGCCATGAACGCCCAGTCGTCCCGGGCCTGCGGCGAGCTGGCCGACGCCCAGGTCGACGTGGTGGCCTATGCCTGCCTGGTGGCCGTCATGGCCGAGGGCCCCGGCGCCCACCGGCGGGCCGAGGAGCGCCTGGCCGGCGAGCTGGCCGCCGAGGGCAGCTCGGCCCCGGTGGTCTCCAGTGCCGGCGCACTGGTCGACACCCTGGCCGTGCTGGGGGCCGAGCGGGTGGGGGTCATCGCCCCCTACGCCCCGGCCCTGACCGAGCGGGTCTGCGCGTACCTCCGGGCCGAGGGCGTCGACCCGGTGCACGTGCGTTCGCTGGGCGTCACCGACAACACCGCCGTGGGCCGGCTCGATCCGTCGGGCCTGCCCCCCATCGCCCGGGAGATCCCGTCCGACATCGATGCGCTCGTGCTCTCGGCATGCGTGCAGATGCCGTCGCTGCCCGTCCTCGCCGCCGTCGAGCAGGAGCTCGGCATCCCGGTGCTGTCGGCCGCCACGGCCACCGTGTTCCAGTCGCTCCGGCGCCTGGGGCAGCCAACCACCGTCCCCGGGGGAGGCCACCTCCTCTCCGGGGCGTTCGATGCGCTGACCGGCGCAGGAAAGGAGCAGTGATGCAGGAGATCGGACTCAACGACCCGAGGGCCATCGGACTGGCGTGCGATGCCCTCCGCAATGACGCCGTGATGGTGGAGATGCCCACGGTCTTCGTCCTCCTGGCCCCGGCCACCACCGAAGGGGCCGGCTGGTTGGACCGCACCAAGACCCGACAGTCGGGGAAGAACTACGGCACCGCCATCGGCGACGCCGAGGCCTTCCGGTGGTTGGCCCGGCCCGGCGCCCTGCCGACCGGGCTCGACGGCCCCGGCGGCCTCGACGTCCTGACCGGGGCCTTCGTCCGCTTCGAGGTGGCCGACCCCTCGGTGGACACGGTCATGGTCCGGGGTGGGACTCACCAGGGCCTGCTCATCGACGGGCCCCACCGGGAGCTGTTCGCCGCCATCGAGGCGGCCACCGCTCCGTGGGCCGAGCCCGGCCTGATGGGCGGCCACCGCTACACGTCGCCGCTGTGCACCAGCGCCAACCACAGCGGCCACCCCGACGGCTCCATCGTGACCTGGGAGCGGGCCCGGGAGTTCGGCCGGGAGACCGGGGTGCCCCTCGTGCTCCGCTACGAGGCCCCCGAGCCGGCCGGCGAGGGGTCCTACCCGATCTTCTGGTTCCACGACGACGGCTACTCGGTGGAGCGGGAGGGTCCGGGGCAAGCGGAGATCGCCGCCGCCCTCGACCGCCGGCTGCTGCTGACCGCCGCCTGACCCCACGGTGCAGCCCGGTCCGCCGGGCTGCACCGTCGGCCGGGCCGGCCGGCCCGAGGCGTCCGGGGAAGGGTCGGGATCTGGCGTCGCACTGCCGGGACGTCTGGATGACTCGGTGCTCCCCTGATCACCTCCGAGATGGTCCGCCTGGCGTCAGACGGCTGACCTTCCCTGGGGAGCCCGGTGCGCAGTCCGGATCGACGTGGTGGTACCCGCCGATCAGCCGGGCAGCTGGGCGATGACGCTCCGGAGGTAGGCCTCGACGGCCTCGGCGTCGGGCAGGTCGGCACGGGTGCAGAAGGCGCCGAACGGTGCGTTCCACGCCTCGCCGAGCGGTGCCGTGGCCACCGAGACGTAGGCGTAGGGCTCCGGCGACCACCCGTCTCCTGGGGAGACCCCGACGGTGGCGTCGCCCAGGGCGATGGCCAGGTCGAAGTGCTCGGGCCAGAGCACCGGCGTGTCACCGGGAGCGATCCGCCGGAGCGCGGCGTCCCCGGTGGCCAGCCACGCCGCCAGGTCGGCGACAACAGCGGCATCCACAACCAGCGACTCGTCCATGCCCACGCCGGACGTGTCGCGGTAGAGGCCCTCGGCGATCCCCGCCTCGAGGCCGGCCCGTCCGGCCAGCTCCCGGCACGTCGACCCGTCGAGGGCGGTCCGCCCGCCCGGCCACACCAGGTCGCCGCCGTCCACGGCGACGTCGAGGGCCGTGCCGCCGAACCCGCCCGGCCGCAGGCCCATGCGGATGGTCCCGTGGAGGCGGTGCTGGGGCCCGGCGATGACGGACTCGGCTACGGCGTGCAGCGACCGTCGGGTGGCGGTCAGATCAGACGGGTTCACGGGGCCTCCTCGGGGGTGCTGCCACACCGGTTGCGGCGGCACCGGTCGGGTACCGTACCCGGCGTGACCGACGTCTCCCTCGCCTCCGGCCCGCTGACCATCGCCCGGCTGGCCGACCTGGCCGAGGACCGGCCCAACGCCGCCATGGCCGAGGGCATCGATCTGGTGGTGGTCCGCCGGGACGATGCCGTCACTGTCTTCGAGGGCCGGTGCCCCCACCGGGGAGCCCTGCTGGCCGACGGCCGCATCGAGGGTGACGATCTGGTGTGCAGCCTCCACGGGTGGGACTTCCGGTTGGACACCGGGATCTCGGCCTACAACCCCGCGGAGTGCCTGACCCGCTTCGACGCCCGGGTCGAGGACGGCCAGGTCGTCATCGACCGGCGCGACCTCGCCGCCTACCGGGTCCGTCGGGCCGAGCGGGCCGTCCCGTCCGTCTACGAGCGTCTCTACAACGACCCCCACCAGGACACCCCCGAGGAGCCGTACGTCTCCGAGATCCACCGTCTGGCCCGTGACGGACTGGCCTCGTCCCACGGCACGGTGGGTGCCATGGGCGTCCCCCGGGACGACCTCCCCAGCTGGGACGACCTCCAGGTCCTCACCGCCCAGCTGGCCCGGTTCCCGCTCCTCGATGATGAGCCGGTGGACACCTCGGTGGTCATCGGTCCCGGGGCGGCCCGCCCGCTCCGGCTCGAGCTGCCGATCTTCGTCTCCGACATGAGCTTCGGTGCGCTGTCCGAGGAGGCCAAGACGGCCCTGGCCCGGGGTGCGGAGGCGGCGGGGACGGCCATCTGCTCGGGAGAGGGCGGGATGCTGCCCGAGGAGCAGGCGGCCAGCTCCCGCTACCTCTACGAGCTGGCGTCGGGCCGCTTCGGCTGGGACGAGTCGGTGCTCGACGTGGTCCAGGCCATCCACCTGAAGCTCGGCCAGGGAGCCAAGACGGGGACCGGCGGCCACCTGCCCGGGAGCAAGGTGGTGGGACGGATCGCCGAGGTCCGGGGTCTGCCCGAAGGCACCCCGGCCGTCTCGCCGGCCCGGTTCACGGACTGGCGTGATCTCGACGACGCCGCAGCGCTGGTGGCCCACCTGCGGGAGCGCTCCGGGGGCATCCCCGTCGGGGTGAAGCTCTCGGCCCAGCACGTCGAAGCCGACCTCGACGCCGCCCTGGCCCTGGGGGTCGACTACGTGATCCTCGACGGCCGCGGCGGGGGCACCGGTGCGGCGCCGCTCATCTTCCGGGATGTGATCAGCGTGCCGACCATGCCGGCCCTGGCCCGTGCCCGGCGCCACCTCGACCGGGTCGGCGCCGACCAGGTGACACTGGTGGCCACCGGGGGGTTCCGCCGGGCCCAGGACATGGTCAAGGCGCTCGCCCTCGGGGCAGACGCCGTCGCCGTCTCCAACGCCGCCCTCCAGGCCATCGGCTGTGTGGGCATGCGGGCCTGCCACACCGACAGCTGCCCGGTGGGGATCGCCACCCAGCAGCCCCACCTTCGGGCCCGGTTCCCGGTCGACCAGGCAGCCGAGCAGCTCGAGCGGTACCTGCGCTCGGTGACGGCGCTGATGGTGGTGCTGGCTCGGGCCTGCGGGCACCGGTCGCTCGCCGGGTTCACCTCGGACGATCTGGCGTCGTGGAAGCGCGAGGTGGCCGAGCTGGTCGGGGTGGCCTGGTCGGGGGTGGGTGGGTGAGCACCTCCTGGCATCGCATCGACGAGGTGCCCGAGGAGGGTCGGGTCCGCACCGTGGTCGTCGACGGCCGCAGCGTGGCCGTGGCCCGCTCGGGCGGCGTGGTCGGGGCCCTGGAGAACCGCTGCCCCCACCAGGGTGGCCCGCTCGGCGAGGGCTCCATCGAGGGCGGCTGGCTGCGCTGCCCGTGGCACGGCTACGACTACGACCCGGTGACCGGACAGCCGCCGCCGGGGTTCACCGACGCCCCGTGCGCCTTCCCGGTCGAGGAGCGGGCCGACGGGTTCTGGGTGGAGCTGCCCGACCCCACTCCGCCGCCCCGGACGGTGTCCGACGTGATCGTGGAGACCCTGGTGGCCTGGGGTGTGGAGGTCGTCTTCGGCATGGTCGGCCACTCCAACCTGGGGTTCGCCGACGCCCTGCGCCGGGCCGAGGCGCGGGGTGAGCTCCGCTACATCGGGATCCGCCATGAGGGGGCGGCGTCGTTCGCCGCATCGGCCTACGGCAAGCTGACCGGCCGGCCCGCCGCCT
>CAXBRB010000048.1:0-14296 GCA_963977795.1 uncultured Acidimicrobiaceae bacterium | reverse complement strand
GACCACCGAGATCTACACTCTTTCCCTACACGACGCTCTTCCGATCTGGTCGCCACCACGACCGGACCGTCCACCATCGTCCCGTGACGGCGTACACCACCCTGCCGTCGCTGGAGACGCTGGGCTCGGTGCGGGCGATGGCCTGTGAGATCACCCTCCAGGCCGCGCGCCGGCCTCAGGAGCCTCATGTCGTGGAACGGGCCCTCGACGTGTTCACGGCGGCCGAGGCAGCGTGCACCCGCTTCGACGCCTCCAGCCCGCTCATGGCCGTCAACGCCGAGCCGGACCGCTGGCACGAGGTCCCCCGGGTCCTGTGGGTGGCCGTCGGCGCCGCCTACGCCGCCTACCTGGAGACCGAGGGGCGCTTCGATCCCCGGGTGTTCGCCGACCTCCGCCGTCTCGGCTACGACCGCACCTTCGCCCAGGTGGCTGCCGACCCGCCGCCGGCGGTGGCTGCGGGTCCCCGCCTGCCGCTCGGCCGGTGGCGCCCCCGGTTCGCCTCCGGACCCGAGCCGGCGCTCCACCTCGGTGGCCACCCCGTCGACCTCGGCGGGATCGGCAAGGGGCTGGCCGTGCGGTGGGCCGCCGAGCGGCTGGACGGACAGGTCGACGGCTACGTCCTCGACGCCAGCGGGGACGGCCTCTGCCGGGGCAGCGGTCCCGACGGGGGGCCGTGGACCGTGGGGGTCGAGCACCCGGTGGAGGTCGACCGGCCGATCGCCGTGCTGGGCCTCACCGACCAGGCCTACGCCACATCGTCCCTGCGCCTCCGCCGCTGGGCCGTCCAGGGCGGGTCGGCCCACCACCTGATCGATCCCCGCACCGGCCTCCCGGGAGGCGCCGGGCTGGCCTCGGTCACCGCCGTGGCCGACGATCCGGCCGATGCCGAGGTGCTGACCAAGACCCTCTTCCTCCATGGGCCGGGCGCCATCGGGCCGGCGGCTGACCGCCAGGGAGTGGCAGCGCTCTGGATCGACGGCAACGGGACGGTCGGGTGCAGCCGGGCCATGGAGCCCCTCCTGGTCTGGCGGGGGTGGTGATCCGGTGACCGTGACCGCCTCCCCGCCGGACGTGGGCCCCGGGCCCGGTGCCGACCACCGGGCCGGGACCGATCTGTCGCCCTCGGGGCGTGCGGCGTCGCCGACCGCCGCTGGCCCGCTCCGTCCGACGGCGCGGGCCGCCGATCAGGCCCGGCCGCTCCCGGGATGGGCCACCGGCGCGCTCCTGGTGGCCGTCCTGGTGGTGACGGCCACGGCGGGCCGCCTGGCCGGGACCCGGATCGTGCCGCTGCTGCATGACCGGATGCTCCCGTGGATCCTCGGTCGCAGCCTCGGGGTGGCGTCCTATCTGGCCCTCACGGCCATGGTCCTCCTCGGCGTCTGGCTGCGGCACCCCTGGCGACGCCGGTGGCACCGCCCGTCGCCGGCCGCCGTGCTGTGGGCCCACGTTGCCCTGGCCGCCGCCACCGTCACGCTGCTGGCTGGACATCTGACCGCACTGGCCCTCGACCGCTATGCGGGCGTCGGGTGGATCGGCGTCGCCGTCCCCTGGACGGCGTCGTACCGGCCGACGCCGGTGGCCCTCGGGGTCCTCGCCCTCTACGGCGTGGTGCTGGTGACGGCCACTGCGGCACTGGCCGGCTCGATCGGTCGACGCGTCTGGTTCCCGCTCCATGCCACCGCGGTCTCCATCTTCTGCCTGTCCGCTGCCCACGGCATGCTGGCCGGGAGCGATGCCGTCGGACTCCGGTGGGTCTACGTGGTCACCTGTGCCGCCGTCGGCCTCCTCCAGGGCAGCCGGTGGCTGGCCGATGGCCGGGCCCGCCGGACGGCGGTCCTGTCGTGACCACCGCCCCCGCACGCGTCCGCCGCGCCACGGTCTCGGTGGCCGAGCTGGCCCGCGAGCTGGCCGCTGCCGACCCGGTGGCTGACGGCCTGCTCGCCGCGCCGCCCCTCGGCGCCGGACCTGACGAGGTCGCCCGCACGGCGATGGGCGCGTCGCACGCCCCCGCGGGGGCACGAGTGGGCCAGCCGGGCGCACCGGGGACCGTGCTGCTCGCCGGCCCGCCCGCGGCGCAGGGCGCCGACACCCTGGCGTCCCACCTGGCCCGCTGGGGGAGCGTCGCCGGCGATCCGGTGGCCACGCGTGCCGTCCTCGAGGAGAGCGACATCGACGGCCGGGGCGGCGGCGGGTTCCCCCTGCGCGAGAAGATCCGGGTGGCCTGTGAGGCGCCGGGCACTCCGCTGCTGATCGTGAACGCCAGCGAGAGCGAGCCGGCCAGCGCCAAGGACGCCACCCTGTGTCGGCTGCGGCCCCATCTGGTCCTCGACGGTGCCGCGCTGGTGGCTGCCGTGCTGGGGACCGACCACGCCGTGGTGCGGTTCCACGACGGCGCTCCCGGTGTGGCCGACGCCCTGCGTGGCGCTGTCGCCGAGCGGGAGGGCGGGCACGGGCCCGTCGGGGCCGAGCCCACGTGGTCGCTCTCCGCCGGGCCCGACCGCTATGTGGCCGGCGAGGCCTCGGCAGTGGCCTCGGCGGTGGCCGGCGGCCTCTCCCGTCCGCTGTTCACCACCGGTCCGCTGGCCGTGCGGGGCCCATCGGGCCGACCCACCGTGGTGGCCAACGCCGAGACCCTGGCCCACCTGGCCGTGGCCGCACGCATGGGCGGGCGGGCCTGGCGCGACCTCGGCGGAGCCGGCGACCCCGGCACCCGCCTGGTCACCCTGGCTGGAGCGGTCGCTGCGCCGGGCAGCGTCCTCGAGGTCCGCGCGGGGGCGACGGTGGGAGAGATCCTGGAGGCCGGCGGGGTGCACCGGCCGCCGGCCGCCGTCCTGGTCGGGGGCTTCGCCGGCACCTGGGCGGTCGGGACGGCAGCGTGGCCCGCCCGGTTCTCCCGGTCCGACCTGGCCGGCCTCGGTGCCGCCCCCGGATGCGGCCTGGTGGCCGTCCTGCCCGAGGGGGCGTGCGGCCTGTCCGAGACGGCCCGGATCGCCGGGTACCTGGCGGGGGAGTCGGCCGGGCAGTGCGGCCCCTGCGCCCATGGGCTCCCTCGGCTGGCCTCGCACCTGGACGCCCTGGCGGCCGGCCGACTGCGCCGCCGCGGCCTGCGGTCGGCGGAGGCGCTGGCTGACGAGATCCTGGGCGGCGGTGCCTGCCGCCACCCGGACGGCGTGGTGCGCCTCGTCCGCTCGGCGCTGGACGTCTTTGCCGGGGACGTCGAGGCCCATCTCGGCGGCCGGCCATGCGCAGGGGCGGCGGCGGCCCCCGTCGTGGCCGTGCCGGCCCGACGGATCGTCGACGGCCGAGAGGAGGCATGGCGGTGACCGGTTCGGTGCACATCGACCCGGTCCGCTGCCGCGGCCATGCCGTCTGCGCCGTCCTGTTCGCCTCGGGCATCGAGCTCGACCGGTGGGGATTCGGGCGCACGGTGTCGGGCGAGCTGGCCACGCCGGGCGACGTGCGCCGGGCCCGTCGGGCCGCGGCGGCCTGTCCCAACGGCGCGGTGGTGGTCGAGGTGGACGGTGCCCCGGTCACCGCGGGTCGACGCCGACGTCGACTCCCCGTGCGACCAGCCTGATCTCCCGACCGGCCCGCTCCGCAGACGGTCTGCGGCCGCTCAGCGGGCGGTGATGAACTCCAGCAGCTCGGTCCGGTCGCGCTCGAGCTCGTCGATGCGGTGCTTCACCACGTCGCCGATGGAGATGATTCCGACCATGCCCCCGGCATCCACCACGGGGACGTGGCGGATGCGCCGGTCCGTCATCAGCGCCATGACCGAGGACACGGCGTCGTCGGGTGCGCAGGTGATCACCTCGGTGGACATGACCGACCAGACCGGCTGGTCGAGGACGGCGCCGCCCTGGGAGCTCAGGTGGTGGACGATGTCCCGCTCCGAGACGATCCCGTCGATCGTGCCGTCGCCCGGGGAGACCACCAGGGCCCCCACCCGGTGCCGCACCAGCTCGACGGCGACGATGGCCAGCGGGGCCGTGCGGGGCACGGTGGCCACCGTCGTCCCCTTGGCGGCCAGGATGGATGAGACGACCATCGTGCCTCCCTCCCGTGGTGCGCATCGGCACCTCGTAGCGATCATCGCGCCGCAGAGCGGGAATGTGAACCCCTGTTCCCCGGCGATCTGCAGGCAGGCGACGGCTGCGCCACGGGGCCGGTGCACTTCCTCCTGGTTGTGCGTTCGCGGGGTCGTTGAGAGGCGGGGAGCCGGGGAGTAGCGTGCCGGTTGCTCGGTTGCCGACGGCGCAACGCCGTCGGGCCCGGTGCAGATCAGCGAGAGCACGGGAGGCTCGATGAAGCGTCACAGCAGGGTGCAGCGGATGGTGCGGATCGGTGCAGTGGCCGCCGTGCTGGCCTCGGGGGCGCTGGCCGCCGGGTGCGGCTCCAGCGGCTCCAGCTCGGCGTCGGTCGACAAGACGGTCCTGACCTGGGCCGAGGCACCGCAGACGCCGCCCAACTACATCTTCCCCTTCGCCCCCCTGCAGTTCTTCTCGGTGGCGACGCTGACCCAGTTCCAGATGCTCATGTACCGGCCGCTCTACTGGTTCGGCAAGGGCGCCAACCTGGACCTGAACCTCGATCTCTCCATCGGCAAGCAGCCGACCTACTCGGCTGACGGCAAGTCGGTGACGGTGGACCTCAACGCCTACAAGTGGTCCAACGGCACGTCGGTGACGTCCCAGAACGTGCTGTTCTGGATGAACATGCTCCACGCCGAGAAGTCCAACTGGGCCGGCTACGCCCAGGGCGCTCTTCCCGACGACCTGGTGTCGGTCACCGCGCCGAGCGCCACCCAGGTGGTCTTCACCATGAACGCCCCGGTCAACGAGAACTGGTTCACCTACAACGAGCTGAGCCAGATCACCCCGATGCCCGACGCCTGGGACATCACCGCTGTCGGCGGGACGCCCAACTCCGGCGGGTGCGCCAAGGCGGCCTACGGCACGGCTGACGCTGCCTGCACCGCCGTGTTCACCTTCCTGTCCAAGCAGGCCGGCTGGGACCCGGCCAACCCCAAGGGTGCCAACAACTCGCTCTCGACGTACGCCACCAACCCGATCTGGGCCGTGGTCGACGGCCCCTGGAAGCTGACCCACTTCGACGCCTCGGGCAACATCACCTTCACGGCCAACAAGACCTACTCCGGTCCGGTCAAGCCCAGCGTGTCGACCTTCAAGGAGGTCCCCTTCACGTCGGACTCGGCCGAGTTCAACGCCCTGGTCAACAACCAGGTCGACGTCGGGTTCCTGCCGGCAGCGGACATCACCCAAGGGACGACCAACGCCCTGAAGGCCGGCCCGAACAACCCCCGCCTGGCCGACAACTACACGATGGATCCGCTCTACACCTGGTCGATCAACTACTTCCCCTACAACTTCAACTCCACCGGGGACGATGGCAACGCCGGGAAGATCTTCAGCCAGCTCTACTTCCGCCAGGCCATGCAGTCGCTGGTGGACCAGGACCTGTACAACAAGAAGATCGGGAAGGGGTACGGCGTCGGGACCTACGGGCCCGTGCCGGTGCTCCCGGCCAACAGCTTCGTCTCCTCGCTGGAGAAGAACAACCCGTACCCCTACAGCCCGACCAAGGCGGTCAGCCTGCTGAAGGACCACGGATGGACGGTCGTCCCCGGCGGGACCTCCACGTGTGCGTCCCCGGGCACCGGTCCCAACCAGTGCGGGGCAGGCATCCCGGCCGGGGCCAAGCTGGCCTTCAACCTGGAGTACGCCAGCGGCGCTGATGCCCTGACCCAGCTCATGACGGCCGAGAAGTCGTCGTGGGCCCAGGCCGGCATCAACATCACCCTGTCCCAGGCATCGTTCAACACGGTCCTCGGCAACGCCGTGCCGTGCTCCGGCGGCTCCAACTGCTCGTGGGAGCTGGAGAACTGGGGGGCCGGGTGGCTGTTCTCGCCCGACTACTACCCCTCGGGCGAGCCGATCTTCCAGACCGGTGCCGGCTCGAACTCGGGCAGCTACTCGGACCCGACCAACGACGCCAACATCACCGCATCGATCACCACCCAGACGCCGCTCACCACCTATGAGAACTACCTGGCCCAGCAGCTGCCCGGCGTGTGGCAGCCCAACTCGGTGACGTCGCTGACCGAGGTGGTCAAGGGCCTGCACGGGGTCATCCCGCAGAACCCGCTGTGGGCCATCAACCCCGAAGAGTGGCGGTTCTGAGCCTCCGCTCCACCGTCTCGGATGCGCCACCGACCCCCGGGCACCGCCCGGGGGTCGGTCGGCACCGGGGCCCGGGAGCAGGCGGGCGCTGAGCGATGGGCGGGTACATCCTCCGCCGGACGGGCCAGGCCGTGGTGGTCATCCTCGGCGTCGTCCTCTTCACGTTCGCCCTGGCCCGCCTGGTGCCCGGCGGCGAGGCGCGTGCTGTGCTCGGCCCCAAGGCCACCAGCACGACGATCGCCCTGTTCAACCACCGCAATGGGCTGGACCAGCCGCTGATCGTCCAGTTCTGGCAGTACATCCAGGGCATCGTGGTCCACGGGAACCTCGGCTACTCCTACAAGTACAACCAGGGCGTGGCTCAGGTGATCTTCGAGCGCCTGCCCAAGACGCTGGTGCTGGTGACGGTCTCGGTCGTGCTCTCGCTGGTGATCGCCGTGCCCCTCGGCATCCTCCAGGTGGTGCGGCGCAACAAGCCCAGCGACTACGCCATCACCGGGGCGGCCTTCTTCCTCTACGCCATGCCCGACTTCCTGGTGGGCACCCTGCTCATCATCTGGTTCAGCTTCGATCTCAAGCTCTTCCCGGCCGCCCCGCCCACCGACGCGTCGGCGTGGGCCGTCTTCACCGATCCGGTGGCCTTCGTGCTGCCCATCGTCACCCTGACGGTGACGTCGATCGCCGCCTTCAGCCGCTACATGCGCTCCTCGATGATGGAGCAGCTCACCCAGGACTACGTCCGGACGGCCCGGGCCAAGGGGGCCTCCAACCGGCGGGTGCTCTACGGGCACGCCCTGCGCAACGCCCTGATCCCCCTGATCACCCTGCTCGGCCTGTCGCTCCCGGCCATCGTGTCGGGCGCCCTGATCGTGGAGAACGTCTTCAACTACCCCGGCATGGGCCTCCTCACCGTGCAGTCGGCCTTCAACGTCGACATCCCGGTGGTGCTCGGCACCACGCTGGTCATCACCGTGGCCACCGTGCTCGGCTCGCTGCTGGCCGACATCTTCTACGCCGTGGCCGACCCGCGGATCCGGCTGGGACGGAGCTGAGATGGACGACGAGACCGACGACGGGCGGGGCCTCGACCCGGTGTTCGACGACCGCGAGGCCGAGGTCCCCCTTCCCGTGGGCCTCGGTGAGACCATCACCGCCGGCCCGCTGGTGGACGCCGACGGCGCCGGGCCCGAGGGCGGTGCTGCGGTCACCTCGGGCGGCGCCTGGCGCCAGATCGGGCGGGTGTTCGCCGAGAACAAGCTGGCCGTGGCCAGCCTGGCCTTCATCGTCTTCATGGTCCTGTTCTGCTTCGTTGGCCCGCACCTGTATGTGACCAACCAGACCGACGCCCAGGCCGCCCTCCAGAACTCGGTCCAGAACGCCGCCCCGGGCAACGGCCACCCGCTGGGCACCGACCCGTCCGGGTTCGACATCCTGGGCCGCCTGATGTTCGGCGGCCGGGCCTCGCTCATCGTGGGTCTGGCCTCGGCGCTGGTGGCCACCGTGGTGGGCACGCTGTACGGGGCCATCGCCGGCTTCTTCGGCGGCTGGCCCGACGCTGTGCTGATGCGGGTCGTCGACATCCTCCTGTCGATCCCCGTCCTGTTCCTGCTGATCGCCCTGGTGACCATCTTCCACTCGAGCGAGCTGCTGCTCATCCTGGTCATCGCCTTCGTCAGCTGGCTGATCCCGGCCCGCCTGGTGCGCGGCGAGACCCTCACCCTGCGGACGCGGGAGTACGTCCAGGCCGTCCGGGTCATGGGAGGCAGCGGTCCCCGGATCATCGGGCGCCACGTCATCCCCAACGCCGTGGGGACCATCGTGGTCTTCGCCACCTTCCAGGTGGCCGACTCCATCCTCCTGCTGGCCGCCCTGGGCTTCCTCGGCCTCGGCGTGCCCGCCCCCCAGACCGACTGGGGCACCATGCTCTCCACCGGGGTGGCCTCGGCCGGCAACGGCTACTGGTGGCAGATCTACCCGGTGGGCGTCTGCATCGTGCTCGTGGTCATCGCCTTCAACTATGTGGGCGATGCGCTGCGCGACTCCCTCGAGGTCCGGCTCCAGCGGCGCTGAGCCCGGGGCGGTCGGTCAGGCCGGGTCGGCGCCGGGTCGGGCGCCCGAGGCCGTCAGGGCCACCGGCACCTGGAGCGGGAAGTGGCAGGCCGCCCGGTGACCACCACCGAACTCCTGGACCGGCGGGGCCTCGGTCAGGCACACCGGCTGGGCGCCGGGGCACCGGGTCGAGAACCGGCACCCGGCAGGTGGCCGGACGGCCGAGGGGAGCTCGCCGGCGATACGGGGCCGGCGGGCGTGCCCGTCGCCACCGGCGCCGTCGGTGGTGGGCACGGCGCCCAGCAGGGCCACCGTGTAGGGGTGGGCCGGCCGCTCGTAGATGGCCGCCGCCGGCCCGGTCTCCACCAGCTGGCCGAGGTACATCACCCCGATGACGTCGGCCATGTAGCGCACCACGGCCAGGTCGTGGGAGATGAGGACGTAGGTCAGCCCGAGCCGGGCCTGCAGGTCCTTCATGAGGTTGAGGATCTGCGCCTGGATCGACACGTCCAGCGCCGAGACCGGCTCGTCGGCCACGATCAGCTTGGGGTCGAGGGCCAGGGCCCGGGCCAGGCCGATGCGCTGGCGCTGGCCCCCGGAGAACTCGTGGGGGTACCGGTCGACGGCGTCACGGGCCAGGCCGACCTCGTCGAGGAGGTCGCCGACCCGGGCCGCCTGCTCGGATGCCGTCCCCAGGCCGTGCACCTTGAGGGGCTCGCGGACGATGGTCCCCACCCGCATCCGGGGGTCCAGGGAGGCGTAGGGGTCCTGGAACATGAGCTGGAGGTCCCGGCGCCGCCGCCGCAGCTGGCGGCGGCTCAGCGTGGTCAGGTCCTCGCCGGCGAAGCGCACGGCGCCGGCATCGGCCCGCTCGAGGCCGACGATGAGCCGGCCCACCGTGGTCTTGCCGCAGCCCGACTCGCCGACCAGGCCGTAGGTCTGCCCCTGCTCGACCACCAGGCTGACGTCGGACACCGCCTTCACGCTCCCGGTCCGGCGCCGCACCAGGGAGCCGCGCAGGATGGGGAACTCCTTGACCAGGTGGTCGACCACGAGGAGCGGGGTGGTGGCGCTGGCTGCCGAGGCAGGGGACGCCGACGGCGCGGCTGCGGGGGCCGCCGCCGGTGGCGGGGGCTGCTCGTCGACGGGGTGGAAGCAGGCGACCCGATGGGGCGCACCGCCGGCGTCGGTCTCGGTGGCCAGGTCGGGGGCCTCGGTGCGGCACCGGTCGGTGGCATGGCGGCACCGGGGGGCGAACCGGCAGCCCGTGATGGGGCGGGAGAGATCGGGCGGGAGTCCCGGGATGGTGCGGAGGCGCTCGGTCGTGTCCTGGTCCAGGCGGGGGACCGAGGCCAGGAGGGCCTCGGTGTAGGGGTGGCGGATGCGGGTGAACAGCTCGGCCGTGCGGGCCTCCTCGGCCACCGTGCCGGCGTACATGACCACCACCTTGTCGGTGCGCTCGGCGATGACCCCCATGTCGTGGGTGATGAGCACCACGGCCATGGCCAGGCGCTGGCGCAGGTCGTCCAGCAGGTCGAGGATCTGGGCCTGGATGGTGACGTCGAGGGCGGTGGTCGGCTCGTCGGCGATGAGGACCCGTGGCTCGCAGGCCAGGGCCATGGCGATCATGACCCGCTGGCGGAGCCCGCCGGAGAGCTCGTGGGGGTACTGGTCGATGCGGACCTCGGGCTGGGGGAGCTCCACCTGGCGCAGCACCTCGAGGGTGCGCCGCCGGGCCTCGTCCTTGGACGCTCCCCGGTGGAGCCGGACGCCCTCAGCGATCTGGCGGCCGATGGTCATCGTCGGGTTCAGCGAGGTCATGGGGTCCTGGGGGACCATGGCCACCTCGTTGCCCCGCACCTGACGCATGGCCCGCTCGTCCAGCCCGGCCAGGTCCCGGCCCAGGAGCTCGACGGTGCCGCCGGTGATCGACGCGGAGTCGGGCAGCAGGCGCATCACCGAGAGCCCAGTGGTGGACTTGCCGCAGCCCGACTCGCCGACGATGCCCACCGACTCGCCCTCGTCGACGGAGAACGAGACGCCGTCGACGGCCACCACCGTGCCCGTGCGCATCCGGAACTCGGTGCGCAGGTCGGTGAGCCGCAGGACGGGGGGCATCGCAGGAGTGTACCGACCGGCCCGTCGGGCAGAGGGGCTCCCGGTACAGTGGCGCCCGACGGGCCGGCCGGCGGCCCCGCCCCTGGAGGAGCACCATGGCCACCACCGCCCCGACCACCCGCCCGCACCTCTACATCGACGGCGCCTGGGTCCCCTCGACGGGGTCCGGCACCATCGAGGTGATCGATTCGACCACCGAGGCCGTGCTGGGGACGGTGCCTGAGGGCACCGTGGAGGACGTGGAGCGGGCGGTGGCCGCCGCGGCGGCCGCCTTCCCGGGATGGGCGGCGACACCCCTGGAGGAGCGCACGGCGCTGCTGACCAAGGTGGCCGAGGGGCTGGGCGCCCGCATGGACGACCTGGCCGACCTCATCGCCCACGAGGTCGGGATGCCCCGGACGCTCTCCCAGCTGATCCAGGTGGGGCTCCCCTACAACTCGTTCGCCACCGCCGCCCAGGTGGCCGGCGAGTTCGAGTGGGAGCGGACGGTGGGCAACTCGCTGGTGGTCCGGGAGCCGGTCGGCGTGGTGGGAGCCATCACCCCGTGGAACTACCCGCTGCACCAGATCGCCGCCAAGGTGGCCCCGGCCCTGGCTGCCGGGTGCACGGTGGTCCTCAAGCCCTCCGAGGTGGCCCCGCTCAACGCCTTCGTGCTGGCCGACGTGATGGCCGAGGCCGGCGTGCCGGCCGGCGTGTTCAACCTCGTCACCGGGTTCGGCCCGGTGGTGGGGGAGGCCATCGCCGCCCATCCTGCGGTGGACATGGTCTCCTTCACCGGCTCCACCCGGGCCGGCAAGCGGGTGTCGGAGGTGGCCTCGGCCACCGTCAAGCGGGTGGCCCTGGAGCTGGGCGGGAAGTCGGCCAACATCATCCTGGACGACGCCGACCTGGCCGTCGCCGTGCCCGACGGCGTCGGCAAGTGCTACCTGAACTCGGGGCAGACGTGCAGCGCCCTGACCCGGATGCTCGTCCCCCGGGAGAAGCTGGCCGAGGCCGAGGCGCTGGCCCGGACGGCAGCCGAGGCGTTCACCCCCGGCGACCCCTTCGACCCGGCCACCCGGCTCGGCCCCCTGGTCTCGGCGGTCCAGCGCGACCGGGTCCGGACCTACATCCAGGCCGGTCTCGACGAGGGGGCGGTGCTGGTGACCGGTGGCGGCGAGGCGCCCGACGGCCTCGACCACGGGTTCTTCGTGCGGCCCACCGTGTTCTCGGGCGTGACCCGGGACATGGCCATCGCCCGGGAGGAGATCTTCGGTCCTGTGCTCGTGCTCATGCCGTACGACTCCGAGGAGGAGGCGGTGGAGATCGCCAACGACACCGAGTACGGCCTGGCCGGCGGGGTGTGGTCGGGCGACCGGGACCACGCCCTGGCCGTGGCCCGGCGGCTGCGCACCGGCCAGGTCGAGGTCAACGGGGGCAGCTTCAACCCGATGGCTCCCTTCGGCGGCTACAAGCAGTCGGGCAACGGGCGGGAGTTCGGGGACTACGGGCTCGACGAGTTCCTGGAGACCAAGGCCCTCCAGCTCTGACCGGCCGGCCGGCCGGCCGGTCCGGCCCGGCGCCCCGTCGAGGGCCGCCCGTCGCGGATCACTCGGTGGACGGGAGGCCGATCAGGAGGTGGTGGCTGAGGTCGCCGACCAGGTCGATCAGGTAGCGCCGCTCCGTGAAGCGCCACTGCCCGTCGGTGCGGGCGAACCGGTCGTGGTAGCGGCCGGCCAGGATGGGCTGGAGGGGGAGGCCGGGGACGGCCTGGAGCACCGTCCAGTACGACCGGGACGATGCCGTGCCGGCGTCGTCGTCGATCTCCAGGATGACGTTGGTGGTGACGTGCTTGGTGCCCGGGGTGCCGTCGGGGTGGAGCCGGGTGGTGGCGGTGAACATGGCCTCGAGTGCCTCCCGGCCGGTGACGGCCGGGCCGCCGGCTGCGCCGACCTCGGCGCCGGCCAGGAGCTCGGCCACGGCGGGGAAGTCGCCGAGGTCGATGCACTCGGCATAGCGGTGGATCAGGTTGTGGATCTCGGTGGCGGCCTCGGGCATGGTCGGTCCTCGTGTCCCGTCGTCAGGACATGGTGACGTCGGCGCCGTCCCAGAAGGCGCGGACCGACGAGAACCGTCCGTCCTCGGCCATCTCGAAGACCTCGATGCCCGAGACCGTCATGGTCGTCTCGCCCATGGCGATGGCGATCCGGAACGTGATGGCTGCCGTGGCGCCACAGGTGTGGACCTCGGTGGCCTCGAAGGTCCAGGTGTCGCTGGCGGCGATCCCGGCGGCGAAGAAGGCGGTGATGGCCTCGCGGCCGACGTTGGGCGGCTGGTCGGCCGGATCGGCCTGGACGGCGTCCTCGGTGAAGAGCGCAGCGATGGCCGCCGGATCCCGGCCGTTGATGGTCGCCACGTAGGTGGCGACGGCGGCGCGTAGCTCATCGGGCGTGGGCATGGTGCCTCCTCCTCATCCAGGTGGTGGTCAAGATGGTCATCCGGATGACCATCTTGATGGGCGTCGATCTTGATGGGCGTCGATCGGTCAGCGGGGTGCTCCCGCAGGCGGCCCGGACGTGGCCCGCCCCCGGGTCCATGCCGTCAGGCCCCCATGGCGTGGACGCCGCCGTCCACGTGGAGGATCTCCCCGGTGGTCATGGGCAGCAGGTCCGAGAACAGGGCCAGGCACGCCTTGGCCACGACGTCGGCGTCCGAGACGTCCCAGCCCAGCGGGGCCCGCTCGGCCCAGGTGTCCTCGAAGGAGCCGAAGCCCGGGATGGAGCGCGCCGCCATGGTCTTGATCGGGCCGGCCGCCACCAGGTTGACCCGGATGCCCTCGGGTCCCAGCTCTCTGGCCAGGTAGCGGGAGAGCGACTCCAGGGCGGCCTTGGCCACGCCCATCCAGTCGTAGGCCGGCCAGGCCACCGTGGCGTCGAAGTCGAGCCCGACCACCGAGGCGCCCGTCCCGCCACCGGCGCCGGCGGCGGCCAGCAGCGGACGGAAGGCGGCCACCAGCGCCTTGAGGGAGTAGGCCGAGACCTGGAGGGCCGTCTGCACCTGCTCCCACTCGGCCAGGAACATGCCGCTTCCCAGGCACTCCGGCGGGGCGAAGCCGATGGCGTGGAGCAGGCCGTCCAGCCGGTCCCACCGGGCGGCCAGCGCCGCGCCGGCCGCCGTCACCTGGTCGGCGTCGGTCACGTCGATCTCCAGGACCTCGGCCTCCTGGGGCAGCTTGCGGGCCGTCCGGCGGGTGAGGGAGAGGCCCCGTCCGGCGCCCGAGAGGACGATCTCGGCACCGGCCTCCTGGGCGGCGCGGGCCACGGCGAAGGCCAGCGAGGCATCGGTGAGCACGCCGGTCACCAGGATCCGCTTGCCGTCGAGGAGTCCCATGGGCGGCAAGGGTACCCGGGGGGCGCAGGTGCCGGGCCGACCCGGCCAGGTGCCCCGCCGCACCGCTGCCGCTGCCACCCCCTGGCGTCGCCACCACTGCCGGCTCCAGCCTCGCCCCCCGGGCCGCCCACTAGGGTGACGCCATGCGAATCGGGATCCTTGGAGGCACCGGACCGGCGGGACGGGGCCTGGCCCTGCGGCTGGCTGCGGCCGGCGACGATGTGGTGCTCGGCTCACGCGACGCCGAGCGTGCTGCCGGCGTGGCCGCCGGGCTGCTCGAGGCCTGGCCCCAGCACACCCTGGCCATCTCCGGGAGCGCCAACGAGGAGTGCGCCGCCTGCGACCTCGTCGTGGTGGCCACGCCCTGGGACGGGGCGGTGGCCACCGTCCGCCCGCTGGCCGACGCCCTGGCCGGCAAGGTCGTGGTGTCCATGGCCAATGCCCTCACCAAGGAGGGACGGGAGTTCCTCGGCCTGGTGCCGCCCCGGGGCGACGTCGTCCCCTTCGAGCCGGGCGAGGTGGTCACCCTCTACTCGTGCGGGATCACGCCGTACGACTCG
>CAXBRB010000047.1:0-14321 GCA_963977795.1 uncultured Acidimicrobiaceae bacterium | reverse complement strand
AGGGCGCAAGCAAGCTGGTGGCTGCAAAGACCGGCCATGGTCTCGCCTGGCCGGGGGGGAGCGGATCGCCGATAATTGTGTGTCTCATGCCTCTTGAGGGATGTCCACGCCTGGGTTCCTCAAGTTTCTGCAGGATCGCCGCTCCCGGAACAAGGCGGCAGAATTTAAAATGGCGATGGAGCGCCGGCTGCTGTTCCGACGCCGTCTGCAGCCTCGCCGATCGCCTGCGGATCGACGATCGTCTTTTCGTTCATCGAGTTGGGCGGCGTGGGCTCGGCCGCCGACGTCGCCGCCCTGGCTGCCCTGTCGGTGGATCCGGCCGATGGCGGCCCGACCCGGCGGCTGGCCGGGGCCATCACCGGGAAGGCCCTGGTGGACGGCCGGATGACCGTGGCCGAGGGGGTGGCGGCGTGCGCACCGTCCGCGTGATCCCCTGCCTCGACGTCGATGCCGGACGGGTGGTCAAGGGCGTCCGCTTCACCGACCTCTTCGACGCCGGCGACCCGGTCGAGCTGGCCGCCCGCTACGACCGCCAGGGCGCCGACGAGCTGGTCTTCCTCGACATCACCGCCTCCTCGGACAATCGGGCCACCATGGTCGACGTGGTGGCCCGGACGGCCGACCAGGTCTTCATCCCGTTCACCGTGGGGGGCGGGGTGCGGGCTGTCGAGGATGCCCGGGCCCTGCTCCGGGCCGGGGCCGACAAGGTGGGCGTCAACACGGCGGCGGTCGAGCGGCCCCGGCTGGTGGCCGACCTGGCCGACGAGTTCGGCAGCCAGTGCGTGGTGGTGGCCGTGGACGCCCGGCGGCGCCCTGGCGACGGGCAGGGGGCGTCCTGGGAGGTGGTCACCCACGGCGGCCGGACCCCGACCGGGCTCGACGTCCTGGCCTGGGCCGAGCAGTGCGCGTCCCTGGGAGCCGGCGAGCTGCTGGTCACCTCGATGGACCGCGACGGCACCCGGGACGGCTTCGACCTGGCGCTGACCCGGGCGGTCTCCGAGCGGTGCCCGGTGCCGCTGATCGCCTCGGGCGGGGTGGGGACCCTCGACCACCTGGTGGCCGGGGCCGTGGAGGGCGGCGCCGACGCCGTCCTGGCCGCCTCCATCTTCCACCTGGGCGAGCACACCGTGGCTGAGGCCAAGGACCACCTGGCCGCAGCCGGCGTGGCCGTGCGGCCCGCCTGAGCTCCCCCCGGGGCGATCCGGCCCACGGCGGTCGCCCGCCGGGGCTGCGGTAGCCTGCCGCCGTGGCCCGAGCGACGACCGCCCCGACCCCTGCCCCGACGGGCGACGCCGTCCCGGACGCGCCGGCCAAGCTCCCCATCACGGTGCTGGCCGATCGGGTCCTGGTCCAGGTCGGCCAGGCCGAGGGCGAGCGCCGGTCCCGAGCGGGGATCCTGATCCCGGCCACGGCCCAGGTGTCCCGACGGCTGGCCTGGGCCGCCGCGGTGGCCGTGGGGCCCCATGTCCGGTCCGTCAAGGTCGGCGACACCGTGCTGTTCAACCCCGAGGACCGCTTCGAGGTGGAGGTCCAGGGCGAGGAGTACGTGCTCCTGCGCGAGCGCGACATCCACGCCGTGGCGGCCACCCGCTTCGAAGGGGGCACCGGCCTCTACCTGTGAGGTCGGCGCTCCATCCGCGCCCCTGCCCCCACGACCCCCGTCAACACCCGTCCCGCCCGCTGGAGCCCTCCTGTGACCACACCGCCCGAGACCTTCACCGCCACGCCGATCGCCCACACCGCCGACGAGCTGGCCGGGGTCACCTACAACGCCGACGGCCTGGTGGGGGCCGTCGTCCAGGACGCCGGCGACGGGACGGTCCTGATGTTCGCCTGGATGAACCCCGAGTCGCTCCAGCGCACCCTGGAGACCGGCCGGACGTGGTTCTGGAGCCGGTCCCGCCAGGAGTACTGGTGCAAGGGCGAGACCTCGGGGGACCGCCAGTACGTCCGCGAGGTCCGCTACGACTGCGACGCCGACTGCCTGCTCGTCCTCGTGGACCAGGAGGGGACCGGGGCGTGCCACACCGGTGCCCGCTCGTGCTTCTACCGGGCCTTCGGCGGCAACGGGACCGACGACCCGGTGCCCGCTCGTGCTTCTACCGGGCCTTCGGCGGCAACGGGACCGACGACGGCACGCCGGTCCCCCCGGCCCGGTGAGCACGGCAGCGCCGGCCGACGGCCTGGCCCGCTTCACGGCGCTGGCCGCCCGCCACCGCATCGTGCCGGTCTGGCGCGAGCTGGTGGCCGACACCTTGACCCCGGTGGCCGCCTTCCTCCAGATCGTGGGCACGGGGGACCGGAGCGGCTTCCTCCTCGAGTCGGTCGAAGGTGGCGAGCGGTGGGGCCGCTACTCCTTCATCGGCCGCAACCCCCTGGCCACCCTGGTGGCCCGGGGGACCGAGGTCACCGCCCGGGGCGCGGTGGACCTCGGGGCGCTGTGCGGAACCGAGGTCGCCGGGTCCCACGGGGTGCTGGCCTCGGTGGAGCGGCTGCTGGCCGCCCTGGACTCGCCGGAGATCGCCGAGCTGCCGCCCCTGCACGCCGGACTGGTGGGCTACCTGGGCTACGACGTCGTCCGCGAGGTCGAGCACCTCCCCGGGGTGCCTGCCGACGACCTCGGGCAGCCCGACGCCATCCTGGACGTGATCGGCCAGCTGGCCGCCTTCGACCACTGGCGCCAGCGGGTCATCCTCATCGACAACGTGGTGGTCGATCCCGCCTGGGGTCCCGACGACCTGGCCCGGGCCCACGCGGCCGCCGAGGCCCGCCTGGACGAGCTGGCGGCCGACTGCGTGCGGACCACCGACCGCCCCCCCTGGCCCCTCCCGGAACGGTCCGGCCCGCCCGGAGACGTCGAGCGCACGATGACCGACGACCTGTTCCAGGCGGCCGTGGTGGCGGCCAAGGAGCACGTGACGGCGGGCGACATCTTCCAGGTCGTCCTCTCCCAGCGCTTCGACCTCCCGTCGCTGGGCGTCGACCCCTTCGACGTCTACCGGGTGCTGCGGCTGGTGAACCCCAGCCCGTACCTCTACTTCCTGCGCTTCCCCGAGGTCACCGTGGTCGGTGCATCGCCCGAGCCGATGGTGCGCCTGCGTGACGGCCAGGTGGTGTCCCGGCCCATCGCCGGCTCCCGCCCCCGCGGGGCCACGCCCGAGGACGACCTGCGGTTCGAGGCCGAGCTGGTGGAGGACCCCAAGGAGGTGGCCGAGCACGTCATGCTCATCGACCTGGCCCGCAACGACGTGGGCCGGGTGGTCTCCTTCGGGACCGAGTCGATGGACGAGACGATGGTCGTCGAGCGCTACAGCCACATCATGCACCTGACCTCCCAGGTGTCGGGCACCCTGGCGCCCGGCAAGGGGCCCATCGACGTCCTCCGGGCCACCCTCCCGGCCGGCACCCTGTCCGGGGCGCCCAAGGTCCGGGCCATGGAGATCATCGACGACCTCGAGCCCACCAAGCGGGGCATCTACGGCGGCGTGGTGGGATACCTCGACTTCTCGGGCAACCTCGACACGGCCATCGCCATCCGCACCATGACCGTGGCGCCTGACGGACGGGCCTCGGTGCAGGCCGGGGCGGGGATCGTGGCCGACAGCGACCCGGCCAGCGAGAACGCCGAGTGCGCCCACAAGGCGGCGGCCATGCTCTCGGCGGTGGCCACCGCCCGGGCCAGCCGGGCCGGGACGTGACCGATCCGTCGGGCCCGGCGGCCCGCTGGGCCCGCCCGGTGGCCCGGGACGTCGTCGAGGTGGACGGTCCCGATGCCGAGGCCTACCTCCAGGGGCAGTGCAGCCAGGACGTGGCCGCCCTGGCCGTCGGGGCCTCGGCGGAGGCGCTCCTGCTCAGCCCGCAGGGGAAGGTCGACGCCTGGGTGCGGTGCACCCGCACCGGGCCGGAGACGTTCGTGCTGGACACCGAGGCCGGCTGGGGCAGTGCGGTGATCGCCCGGCTGGAACGGTTCAAGCTCCGGACCCGGTGCACCGTCCGCCCGCTGGACTGGGCGTGCCTGTCGGTGCGGACCACGACGCCCGGTGGCCCGGCCGGTCTGACGGCCCCGGCAGGGGGGACCGGGGGCCCGGTGGTGGCGATCGAAGTGGACTGGCCCGGCTGGTCGGGGTTCGACCTGCTCGGCCCGGCACCGGAGGGCGACGGGACCCTCCGGGCGTGGGTGCCCGAGGGGTCGGAGGCGCCCGAGCCCGCCGCCTGGGAGGCCGGCCGCATCGCCGCCGGCGTGCCCGTGCTCGGAGCCGAGGTGACCGAGGCCACCATCCCGGCCGAGGTCGGCCTGGTGGACCGCACGGTCTCGTTCGCCAAGGGGTGCTACACCGGCCAGGAGCTGGTGGCCCGCCTGGACGCCCGGGGGTCGAAGGTGGCCCGGCGGCTGTGCGGCCTGGTGGTGGCGGGCGATGCCGTCCCGCCGCCGGGGGCCGAGGTCCGGGGGGAGGACGGCAGCGCCGGCGGTCCGGTGACCTCCTCGGCGTGGTCGGCGGTCCGGGGGGCGCCGGTAGCGCTGGCCGTGCTCCACCGGCGGATCGAGGTCCCCGCCCCGGTCGCCATCACCTGGACCGACGGCGACGGCACCGTCCGGGAGGTCGCGGCGACGGCCGGGACCCTCCCCCTGGGCTGAGCGGCCGGACCGGCCCTCCTGCGGGTGCGATACTCGGCTGCCCGGCCGTGCGGCCGGTGCCACCGGGACCGGGGGAGCGTGCGGGATGGGTGACGACAGCGCAGCGGAGGCAGTGGGCGGCACGGGCGGGGCGGCCCGGGCCATCGACCCCGAGAAGATCACCACCTCGACGCGGGATCCCGAGGTCATGGCCGGCCAGCTGGGCGCCTGGCTGGCCGGGGTGCTGCCCGCCGGTGCGGATCCGGTGGTGGAGGAGCTGACCAGCCCCCAGGGCAACGGCATGTCGTCGGAGACCCTTCTGGTCGACGTGGCCACCACCGGGGAGTCCGGTCGGAGCACCCGGCGCCTGGTCGTCCGGGTGGCCCCGCCGGAGGCCGCCTACCCGGTCTTCCCCACCTACGACCTGGCCATGCAGCA
The DNA here is from genome assembly GCA_963977795.1 of uncultured Acidimicrobiaceae bacterium. Taxonomy (GTDB): domain Bacteria; phylum Actinomycetota; class Acidimicrobiia; order Acidimicrobiales; family RAAP-2; genus Bog-756. Next base: position 9,268 of record CAXBRB010000047.1, on the reverse strand, counting down.
CCGGGTCATGGGCCTGGTGGCGGAGGCCACCGAGGTGCCGGTGCCGGCCACCCACTGGTTCGAGGCCGATCCCGGTGTGCTCGGCGGCCCGTTCTTCGTGATGGACCGGGTCGAGGGACGGGTCCCGCCCGACGTGCTGCCCTACACCTTCGGCGACAACTGGGTCTTCGACGCCACCGACGCCGACCGGGCCCGTCTGCAGGGGTCGGCGGTCGGCGTGCTGGCCGGCATCCACTCGATCACCACGGCCACCCACGATCTCGGGTTCCTGGAGGCCGACCAGCCCGGGGGGACCGCCCTCGAGCGCCACCTGGCCCACTGGGAGGCCTACCACCGCTGGGTGGTGGGGGAGGAGCCGTCCCCGCTGCTCGCAGCGTGCTTCGCCTGGCTGCGGGCCCACCTGCCCGAGGACGTGGGGCCCGACGCCCTCTCGTGGGGGGACGGGCGGATCGGCAACATGCTGTTCCAGGGCTTCGACGCCGCCGCCGTCCTGGACTGGGAGATGGCCGGGGTGGCCCCGGCCGAGGTCGACCTCGGGTGGATGGTCTACCTGCACTGGTTCTTCCAGGACCTGGCCACCGACCTCGGCGCACCGGGCCTGCCGGCGATGTTCCGCCCGGCCGAGGTGTGCGACGCCTACGAGGCGGCCGCCGGCCGGCGCCCCGGCGACCTCCGCTGGCACATCGCCTACGCGGCCATGCGCCACGGGGTCATCATGCGCCGGGTCACCGAGCGCTCGGTCTTCTTCGGCGAGGCCGAGCGGCCCGCCGACATCGACGACCTGATCATCCACCGGGCGACCCTGGCCGCCATGCTCGACGGCTCGTACTGGGAGCGGCTGGACGTCTGAACTGCCCCGGGACGGCGTGTCGGGCCGCTCAGACCCCGAGGCTCCCCTTGGCCGCCGCCTGGTAGAGCCGGAAGGGCAGGAGTCGCTTGCCGACCACGCCGATCCGCTCGTCGAGCTTTCCCACCGAGCAGCGCCGGGGCGGGCGGCGGGCCTCCAGCACCCGGGCCACGGTGGCGGCGACCCGGTCGGGATCGACCCCGCCCTCCTCGTCGCGCTCCATGGTGGTGATCGCCGTGGCCGCCGCTGCCGCGTAGGGGTCGCCGTCTCCTGCGGGCAGGGTACGGCGGGCCGCCGTGAACTCCGTTCGGACGTTGCCGGGCTCCACTAGGGTCACCTCCACCCCGAAGGGGGCCACCTCGTAGGCCAGGGCCTCCCCGTAGCCCTCCAGGGCGAACTTGGAGGCCGAGTAGAAGGCCTGGAAGGGGATGCCGAGGACCCCGCCGATGGAGCTCATCAGCACGATGCGCCCCGACGGCGCCTGGCGCAGGTGGGGGAGGGCGGCGGCCACCGTCCGCACGGCGCCGAAGAAGTTGGTCTCCAGCTGGGCCCGGGCATCGGCCACGGGCGTGGACTCCACGGGCCCGGCCAGGCCCCAGCCGGCGCAGGCCACCACGGCGTCGAGGCGGCCGTGCCGCTGCACCACGTGGTCCACGCCGTCGGCCACCGAGGTGTCGTCGTCCACGTCCATCACCGCACCGTCCCACCCGGCCCCGCCGCTGCCGCGCCGGCTGGAACCCACGACGGTCCACCCGGACCGGGCCAGGCGGTCGGCGGTGGCCCGGCCGATGCCGGCCGAGGCCCCGGTGACCAGGACCACCCGGGAGGTGGCGGGCGTGGCGGAGGGCTCGCTGGCGGACATGGGGCCTCCTCGGGGGCGGGGCGGCCTCGGGCGGCCGTCGGTGGCCCCATCATGGCGGGGAGACGGCCCGGGTCCGGTGACCCTCTTGCCCTCCGGGTCCGGTGACCCTGTGGCAACGCAGGATCCGGCGGTCCCCCCGGTAGGCTCAGCCCCGTCATGCCCGCCTACCTCGAGACCATCCTCGCCGCCCACCGTGCCGCCGCGTCGGCCGACCGGCGCGACCCCGGGGCGGTGATCGACGAGGCCCGACGCACCGCTGCAGCCCGGGACCGGGGTGAGGCCGGCGGCCGGCGCCCCTTCGCTGCCGCCCTGGCCGCCGGGCGCGCCGAGCGGGGGATGGCGGTGATCTCCGAGATCAAGCGGCGATCGCCCTCCAAGGGCGACCTCGCCCCCGGCCTCGACCCTGCCGAGGTGGCCGCCGCCTACGAGGCCGGCGGGGCGTCCTGCCTCTCGGTCCTGACCGACGCCGAGTTCTTCGGGGGCAGCCCCGACGACCTGGCCGCCGCCCGCAGCGCCTGCAGCCTGCCCGTCCTCCGCAAGGACTTCACCGTGTGCGCAGCCGACGTGGCCGACGCCTGCCTGATGGGGGCCGACGCCGTGCTGCTCATCGTGGCCGCCCTGGACGACGGCGAGCTGGTCGAGCTGGCCGGCCTGGCCCGGAGCCTCGGCCTGGACGCCCTGGTCGAGGTGCACGACGATGCCGAGCTCGACCGGGCCCTGGCCGCCGGGGCCGACCTGGTGGGGGTGAACCAGCGGGATCTGCGGACCTTCGCCGTCGACCGGGAGCGGGCCGAGCGCCTGGGGGGCCGGATGCCGCCCGGGGTGGTGGCCGTGGCCGAGTCGGGCATCCGGGACGGTGCCGACGTGACCCGGCTGGCCGCCGCCGGCTACGCCGCCGTGCTGGTGGGGGAGACCCTGGTGCGCTCCGAGGACCGCACCTCGGCGGTCGACGGGCTGCTGGCGGGGCTCTCGTGAGCGTCCCGGCGGCCGACGACGGCCTGTTCGTGAAGATCTGCGGCATCACCTCGGAGGCCGACGCACTCCTGGCCGTGGGCATGGGCGCCACGGCGGTGGGCTTCGTCTTCGCCCCGTCGCCGCGGCAGATGACCCAGTCCGCCGTCGCCGACATCGTCAAGCGCCTGCCCCACGAGACGGTCACGGTGGGCGTCTTCCGCAACGAGTCACCCCGCCGGGTGGTGGAGATCGCCAACGGGATCGGCCTCGACGCCGTGCAGCTCCACGGCCTGGAGTCGGCCGAGGACACCCGGTGGGTGGCCGCCCGGGTGGGCTGGACCATCAAGGCCTTCCCTGCCGGACATCCCGGGATCGAGCGGTTCGACGAGTACGGCGCCCAGACGCTGCTGGTGGACGGGCCGACCCCCGGGTCGGGCGAGCTCTTCGACTGGCGGCTGGCCGAGGGCGTGGCCGACCCGGGCCGCCTCATCGTCTCCGGTGGGCTTCGGCCCGGCAACGTGGCCGCCGCCGTGGAGCACCTCCACCCCTGGGGGGTCGACGTCTCGAGCGGGGTGGAGTCGGCGCCGGGCGCCAAGGACGCCACGTTGCTGCGCGCTTTCATCCACGCCGCTCGTGAGGCGGGCGCCCGTGTGGCCGCCGAGCACCCCGCAGACCATCCCGCACCCGGCGTCGAGGCCGACGTGCGTCCCTTCGACTGGCAGGAGGAGCTGTGACCACCGACACCGCTGCGACGGGCCCAGCGCCGGCCGGCGCCCCCGTGATGGGCGACCCCGGCCCCACGGGACGGTTCGGGACCTTCGGGGGCCGCTACGTCCCCGAATCGCTGGTCCCGGCCTGCATCGAGCTGGAGGAGGCCTTCCGGTCGGCCTGGGCCGACCCGGCCTTCCGTTCCGAGCTGGACGGCATCCTCCGCTCCTACGGCGGCCGGCCGACCCCGGTGACCGAGTGCGGGCGCCTGTCCGAGGAGCTCGGGATCCGGCTGCTCCTCAAGCGCGAGGACCTGGCCCACACCGGCTCGCACAAGCTCAACAACGTCATCGGCCAGGGCCTGCTGGCCCGCCGGATGGGCAAGCGGAAGCTGGTGGCCGAGACCGGTGCCGGCCAGCACGGGGTGGCCACGGCCACCGCCGCTGCCCTCTTCGGCATGGAGTGCACCGTCTACATGGGCGAGGTGGACACGCAGCGCCAGGAGCTGAACGTCTTCCGCATGGAGCTGCTGGGGGCCACCGTGGTCCCCGTCACCAGCGGCAGCCGGACGCTCAAGGACGCCGTCAACGAGGCCATGCGCTCGTGGGTGGCCACCGTCGACGACACCCACTACTGCCTCGGCTCGGTCATGGGCCCCCACCCCTACCCGTGGATGGTGCGGGAGTTCCAGCGGGTCATCGGCGACGAGGCCCGCCTCCAGTGCCGTGACCTGCTGGACGGCGCCGACCCCGACCTGGTGGTGGCCTGCGCCGGTGGCGGCTCGAACGCCGCCGGCATCTTCGCCGGGTTCGCCGACGCCACCGGCTCCGGCCTGGTGGCCGTGGAGGCTGCCGGCGGCGCCGCGGTGACCACCGGCATCCCCGGCATCCTCCACGGGATGCGCAGCGCCCTCATCCAGGACGAGGCCGGACAGATCCTCGAGGCCGAGTCGATCTCGGCCGGCCTCGACTACCCGGGCATCGGGCCCGAGCACGCCCACCTGGCCGACGTCGGCCGGGCCCGCTACGAGGCCGTCGGCGACCAGGAGGTCCTCGAGGCCTTCCAGCTGCTGGCCCGGACCGAGGGGATCCTGCCCGCCCTCGAGTCGTCGCACGCCCTGGCCTGGGTGGTGCGGGAGTCCCGGGCCGGGGGGATCGCCCCGGGATCCACCGTGCTGATCAACCTGTCGGGCCGGGGCGACAAGGACGTCGCCCAGGTGCGCGACATCCTCCGCGGCCCGACGGGCGCCCGGTGAGTGCGCCGGCCGGACCGGGCACGCTGGAGCGGGCACTGCGGGCCTCCCGGGACGCCGGACGCAAGCTGCTCATCCCCTACGTCACCGGCGGCATGGACGACGAGTGGCTGCTGGTCGTCGAGGCCCTGGCCGGGGCCGGTGCCGACGCCATCGAGATCGGCATCCCGTTCTCGGACCCGATGATCGACGGGCCGACCATCCAGGCGGCCTCCCTGCGGGCCCTGGAGCGGGGCACCACGCCCGACGGGGTGCTGGCCGACCTGAGCCGCATCGACGTGGGCGTGCCCCTGGTGGCCATGACCTACTACAACCTCATCTACCGGGCGGGCCACGAGCGCATCGCCGGGGCCATGCACGACGCCGGGGTGTCGGGGGCGATCATCCCCGACCTCCCCCTCGAGGAGGTCGACGCCTGGGCGGAGGCGGCCTCGGCCGCCGACCTGGCCACCGTGCTGCTGGTGGCCCCGTCCACCCCGGACGACCGCATCGCCGACATCTGCGCCCGCTCGGCCGGCTTCGTCTACGCCGTGGGCCGGATGGGGGTCACCGGCGAGCAGGCCGTCCTGGCCGACTCGGCCCGCGAGGTGGCCGCCCGGATCACCGTGGCCACCGACCTGCCCGTGTGCGTGGGGATCGGTGTCTCCACTCCCGAGCAGGCCGCCGCCGTCTGCGAGGTGGCCGACGGGGTGGTGGTGGGCTCGGCCCTGGTGCGCCGGCTGCTGGAGGGCGCCGGCCCCGAGGGGGCGGCGGCCTTCGTGGCCTCGCTGCGGGCGGCCATCGACGCCTGAGGCCCCACCGGGTCCGGCGCCGGCAGCCCTCAGTCCACGGTGCCCCGGACCACCCGGTAGGCGGCCCGCAGGAACGACCGGCGGGATCGGGCCTCCTGGCGGTGCTCGAGGCGGGTGCGGATGAGGTCCCGGCGCTCCTGGAGCTCCCGGTAGGTCAGCGACTCGGTCCCCTCGGTCACGCCCAGGGCGGCGCGGTAGCCGTCGAGGTCGATGTCCTCGGGGGTGAGCTCGACCCCGAGCTCGGCGGCGAAGCGGTCGCCGTGGTGCTCCGTGAAGTAGGCCACCACGGCCAGGATCTCGCCCAGGATGTCGACGTCGGGGGCCATGGTGGCCATGGCGCCGTTCAGGAAGAGCATGTCCTTCACGAACAGCATGAGCTCCTTGGGCAGGCGGGCGCCGTAGCCCAGGAGGGCCTTGGTGACCTCACGGACCTCGGCGACGAGCTCCTCGGCGGTCAGGGTGGTGGGGTCGACGGGGGGCTGGTCCAGGTTGAGGTCGGCGATGACGGCGGCCACGTCGGTGTCGGCCGGCAGGGCGCCGAGGTCGCGCAGGGCCTCCACCTGGACGGTGACGTCGTTGGTGGTGGCCCCCATCTGGAGGGTGAGGAAGGCCTGGCGCCGCCGCTCGTCGAGGCGCCCGGTGATGCCGAAGTCGAGGAGGGCCACGGTGCCGTCGGCCTGGACCATCATGTTCCCGCCGTGCAGGTCGCCGTGGAAGACGCCGTAGATGAGGGCGCCCTCGAGGAAGGCGATGAGGCTGGAGCGGAGCACGGCGGCCGTGTCGATGCCGGCGGCCCGCATGGCCTCGGCCTCGCCCCACGGGAACCCGTGGAGCTGCTCCATGACCAGCACCCGCCGGGTGACCAGATCGGGGTGCGGGCGGGGCACGACCACCGACCGCTGCCCGGTGGCGGCGAACACGGCGGCGATGTCGAGCATGTTCTGGGCCTCGAGGCGGAAGTCCAGCTCCTCCACGATGGTCTCGGCAAAGAGCTCCACCAGGGCGGGCGGGTTGGTCAGGGCGGCCACCGGGATCCGTCCCACCAGGAAGGGGGCCAGCCAGGCCATGGCCGAGACGTCGAGGGTGACCATGGGCGCCACCTTGCTGCGCTGGACCTTGACCACCACCCGCTCGCCGGTCCGCAGGGTGGCGGCGTGGACCTGGGCGATGGAGGCCGAGGCCATGGCCGTGCGGTCGAAGGAGGAGAAGACCTCGGCCAGCGGGCGACCCAGCTCGGCCTCGAGGGTCCGGCGCACCACCCGGAACGGCTCGGGACGGACCCGGTCCCGCAGCAGGCGGAACTCCTGGACCAGCTCGTCGGGGAAGATGCCCTCCCCGGCGCTGATGATCTGCCCCATCTTGATGTAGGTGGGGCCGAGGTGCTCGAAGGCGGGCCGCAGGCGCCGGGACAGCCCGGCCCGAGATCCCGGGGTGCCCCGCTCGGCCAGCCCCCAGCCGACCAGGGCGCCACCGAGGTGGCGCACCACGGAGGCCACCCGGACCAGCGACGGCATCCCGTCGGGGCGGACCAAGGTGCGAGCCAGGTCGGCGGCCCGCCGCCGCAGCGCATCGACGTCGCCATCGCCGTCCCGGTCGCTCTGCCAGGCCATGGCGCCGGGCTCCACCAGCCACGGCGCGGCCGGCGTGAACGCCCCCACGGCCAGATCGGCCGGTCCGCCGGCGGCGGCACCCTGGCCGTCGTCGGCGTCAGGGGCGGCGGGTCGGGCAGTGCGGGCGGAGGCCATGGGCTCTCCACGCTAGGCGCCCCGGGCCCGGGCCCGTTCCCCGGGTCTCGGGGGTGGTCAGGCCGAGGTGATGACCAGGCAGCCGTTGTGGCCGCCGAAGCCGAAGCTGTTGGAGAGGACCGGTGCCGGGGCCAGGGCCCGGGCCGCACCGGACACGATGTCGAGATCGATGGCCGGGTCGCGCTCCTCGAAGCCCACGGTGGGGGGGATGGCGCCGTGGAGCAGCGACAGGGTGGCCGCCACCGCCTCGATGGCGCCGCTGGCCCCGAGGCCGTGGCCGGTGACGCCCTTGGTCGAGGTCACCGGCGGGGCTCCGGCCCCGAAGACGGCCCGGATGGCGTCGGCCTCCGCCTTGTCGTTGAGCGGCGTGGAGGTCCCGTGGGCGTTGATGTGGCCCACGGCGGAGGCGTCGATCCCGGCGTCGGCCATGGCCAGGCGCATGCAGGCGGCCGCTCCCGAGCCACCCGGGGCCGGGGCGGTGATGTGGTGGGCATCGGCCGTCGAGGCGGCCGCCGTCATCGCCGCCGCACGCTGACCGTGGCGGAGAGGCCGGGCACCAGACGGCGCTGGAGAGCCGGATCGACCCCCTGATCGAGGGCGATGCGCACGCTCACCCGCTGCACCACCTTGGTGAAGTTGCCGGTGGCATTGTCCGGGGGCAGCAGGGCAAAGCGAGAGCCGGAGGCGGGAGCGAGGCTCACCACATGGCCCTTCAGCGTCCGGCCGGGGAAGGCGTCGAGACGCACCTCGGCCGGCTGTCCGGGATAAAGGGCCTTGAGCTGGGTCTCCTTGAAGTTGGCCTCGACCCAGGGCACGGTGCTCACCAGGGTCATCAGCGGCTGGCCGGGCTGCACCTGACGTCCAGGTTCCGCCTCCCGTCCCCCGATTCGGCCGGTGGCCGGGGCGGTGATGCGGGTGTACGAGAGGTTGAGGCGCGCCCGGGCCAGGGCGGCCTCCGCCTGCTTCACCTTCGATCCCTCGGCCGCCGCCTTCTCCTCGTCCACCGCCACCTGGCTGAGGCTGGCAGCGGCGGTCTGGCGGCTGGCCTTGCTGCTCAGAAAGGCACCCTGGGCGCGGGCGTAGCTGGCCCGGGCCCGTTCCACCTCCTGCACCGAGACGCCGCCCTCATTCACCAGCGACTGCAGCCGCCGGAGGTCGGAGGCGGCGCGGCTCAGCTCAGCGGCGGCCACATCCTCGGCGGCCTGGGCCTCATTGCCCGCCGCCTTGGCACGGCTGGCGGTGGAGCCGGCCTGGGTGTGCATGGCCTCGGCCTCGCGCCGGACGGCGGCCAGGTCAGCTTCCGCCTGCTGCAACTGGGCCCGGGCGTCGCGGGGATCGAGCTGGATCAGCAGCTGCCCGCGGCTCACCTGCTGGTTCTCCTGAACGGCCACCCGCTCCACCGTTCCGGGAACGCGGCTGGCGATCTCGGTGAGGTCCGCCTCCAGCAGCGCGAACTTCTTGATCGTCGAGTAGCTCGGCAGCTCCTTGTTGAGCGTGTCGATGAAGCCATGGAAGTGCGCCTGCAGCTTCGGGTTCCTGGCCATCTCCGCGTAGCTGCCCGTCACGCCGTTGGCCGCGCCCCACTTCTTCACCGACTCCTCGTCGAACGCGATGAGCGCGCTGACGAAGTTGCGGTTGTCGCCGTGCACCACCAGCTGGTTGGCGAACGGGCACAGCGACTTGAAGCGGCTCTCCAGCGCGCCCGGCGCGATGTACTTGCCGCCCGAGGTCTTGATGAGGTCCTTCTTGCGGTCGGTGATGCGCAGGCGCCCGTCCGGCGACAGCTCGCCGATGTCGCCCGTGTGCAGCCACCCGTCCTTGAGCGTCTCCGCCGTCTCGGGCGTGCTGTACTACCTGTTCGCATACATGCTGATGAATCTCGGTGCGTTCGCGGTCGTCGCCTTCGTCCGGAACAAAACCGGTTCCGAGGGAATCGGTGCATTCCGCGGGCTGGTGTGGAAGTCGCCAGTGATGGCGATCGCGATGTCGCTGTTCCTGTTTTCGCTTCTTGGGCTGCCGCCGTTGGCGGGATTTGCCGGCAAATTCCAAGTGTTCGAAGCGGTGTACGAGGCGGGCAAAGCCGCGTCCGCCGGCGGGCAGGAGCGGCTC
>CAXBRB010000046.1:0-14546 GCA_963977795.1 uncultured Acidimicrobiaceae bacterium | reverse complement strand
CCCGAGGTGTACATCCTCGCCCTGCCCTACTTCGGCATGGTGACCGACATCATCCCGGTCTTCTCCCGCAAGCCGCTGTTCGGCTACCGGGGCATGGTCTTCGCCACCCTGACCATCGCCGCCCTCTCCACCGGCGTGTGGGCCCACCACATGTTCACCACCGGCGTGGTCCTGCTCCCGTTCTTCTCGCTGCTCTCGTACCTCATCGCCGTGCCGACCGGCATCAAGTTCTTCAACTGGATCGGCACCATGTGGGGCGGCCAGCTGAGCTTCCAGACGCCAATGCTGTTCTCGATGGGCTTCCTCTTCGCCTTCCTCATGGGCGGGGTGACCGGTGTGCTGCTGGCCTCGCCCCCGGTGGACTTCATGACCCACGACACCTACTTCGTGGTGGCCCACTTCCACCAGGTGCTCATCGGCACCACCGTCTATGCCGGCTTCGCCGGGTTCTACTTCTGGTACCCGAAGATGTACGGGCGGATGCTGGACGAGCGGCTGGGCAAGATCCACTTCTGGCTGCTGACCATCGGCTTCTGGGTCACCTTCGTGCCCCAGTACAACCTCGGCCTGCTCGGCATGCCCCGCCGCATCGCCGACTACCTGCCGTCCAACGGGTGGACGTCGCTGAACGTCGTCTCCACCGTGGGCGCCTTCATCATCGGGGTCTCGTTCCTCTTCTTCCTGGCCAACCTGGTGACGTCCTGGCGCAAGCCCGTCCCGGCCGGGGACAACCCCTGGGATGCCGGCGCCCTCGAGTGGTTCGCCTCGTCGCCCCCGGTCCACCACAACTTCACCCACCTCCCCCCGATCCGCTCGGAGCGGCCGGTGTGGGACTACAACCATCCGGAGCACCTCAAGATCGACCGGCACCACCCCGGTCCGTCCGAGGCGCCGGCCGAGCAGGAAGCCGTGGGGGCCCACTGATGCGCATCGACGGACTCTTCCTGGCCATCATCGGCGTCTTCTTCGGCGTGATGGGGATCGTCTACTGGTTCACCAGCTACGAGGACGCCGGCTTCCTGATGCTGATCGGCTCGGCGCTGCTCGGCCTCATGCCCGGCGCCTACTACCTGTGGTGGGCCAAGCGGATGAAGCCGCTCGACGGGGACATCGACGACGCCTCGATGGCCGACGGTGCCGGCGTGATCGACGCCTTCCCGGCCTCGAGCATCTGGCCCTTCCTGCTCGGCATGGCGGCGCTGTTCGCCACCATGACCTTCATCTTCGGCCTGTGGTTGGCCCCCATCGCCCTGGCCCTCGGCCTGTCCGCCGTGGTCGGCGGCATCGTCGAGTCCCGGCGCGGCGGCACCGTCTGATCAGAGGCGTCTGATCACCAGCGCCTGAGTGACGGCGTCTGACGGACGGCGGCTGACCAGCCGTCGAGCATGGCCTGTGGCGGAACCCGGCCGGCTCAGCCCTCGGCGCCACCCATGAGCCCCATGGAGGCCTCCATCCGGGCCCGGGACGACCGGTAGGTGGGGCCGGTCAGCAGCCCGCCGTCGACGGCGATGGCCTGGCCGTTCACGAACGACGACCCCTCCGAGGCCAGCCACAGGGCGCACTCGGCGATGTCGGTCGGCTGACCCGACCGGCGCATGGGGGCCACGTCGGACAGCACGGCCTCCATCAGCCCGATCGTCTCCTGGGCGGCCTCGGCGTCCAGGCCGGCCGCCCGGCCGAAGATCGACGTGGCGATGCCGCCGGGGCAGATGGCGTTCACCCGCACGCCATCCTCGCCGAGCTCGTTGGCCGTGGTCCGGGTGAGGGCGATCACCGCCGCCTTGGCCGCGCTGTAGTCGTGGCCGGCGGCGTTCGAGGTCAGGCCGGCCACGCTGGCCGTGTTGACGATGCTGCCGTGGCCCTGGGGGCGCATGACCCGGGCGGCGGCCCGGATGCCCAGGAAGACCCCGCGGAGGTGGATGGCCACCGTGCGGTCGAAGGCGCCGGCGTCCACGTTCTCGATTCGGCCCAGCGAACCGGGGTTGCCGGCGTTGTTGAAGAGGCAGTCGAGGCCGCCGAAGGTCGAGAGCGACTCCTCGATGGCCCGCTCGATGGCACCCTCCTCGGACACGTCGACGGCCACGAAGCGGGCCCGGTCGCCCAGCTCGCCGGCGATGCGCTCCCCGCGGGCGGCGTCCAGGTCGGCCAGGACCACCGAGGCGCCCTCGGCCACGAAGAGGCGGGCGGTGGCCTCGCCGATGCCGCTGGCCGCTCCGGTGATGACGGTGCGGCGGCCTTCGAGACGGGACATGGGCGCTCCTCGCGGTGCGGGCCGGCCGGGGCCGACGGCGGATCGGGGTCACCGGCCCGTCCGGGTGGGACGGGCGGCACGGCGACCCTGCGACGGTAGCGCAGGCACCGGGGGCCCGGGGTGGGAGGCCGCTCCGGTCGGGGCCGCCTGGCTAGGTTGGGGGCCACGGGCCGCCGGACCGGGGAGGCGATGGTGCACGACCAGCAGGAGCGATCGGCGGCAGGCCGGTGAGCGGACTGGTGCTCCTGGGCGTCGTCGTCCTCCTGTATGCGCTGACCTCCTCGGTGCTGGACCGGGCGTCGATCACCGGCCCCATGGTCCTGGTGGCCGTGGGCGCCGTCCTGGGCCCCGGCGGGGCCGACCTCCTCCACCTCTCGGTCCGAGCCGACTCCCTCAAGGTGCTGGCCGAGGTCTCCCTGGCCCTCATCCTCTTCGGCGACGCCTCCTCCCTCACCACCACCGGCGCCCGCAGCCAGGCCGGGGTCACCGGGCGCCTGCTGGGCATCGGGCTCCCCCTGACCATCGCCCTGGGCACCGTGGCCTGCCACCTCCTCTTCCCGGGCATCGGGTGGGCGGCCTGCGCCCTGGTGGGATCGCTCCTGGCCCCCACCGACGCCGCCCTCGGCCTGGCCGTGGTGACCAACCCGGCCGTGCCCGAAGGGGTGCGCGAGACCCTCAGCATCGAGAGCGGGCTGAACGACGGCCTGGCCACGCCCTTCGTCTACTTCTTCCTGGCCCTCACGCTGGCCGAGCGCACCCACGGCCACTGGGTCCACGCCGGGGTCGACCTTGCCGTCGGCGTGGGGGTGGGCGCCGGGGTCGGCCTGGCCGCCGGCTGGCTGTCGGCCTGGGCGTGCCGCACGTGGACGGTGGAGTCCCGGGCCCGCCAGCTGGCCGTCCTGACGTCCGGACTCCTCTGCTACGCCGCCGCCCTGGCCGCCGGGGGCAACGGCTTCGTCGCCGCCTACGTGGCCGGCTTCGCCTTCACGCTCGGCTCCCGGGGGGCGCTGGCCCACGCACGGGAGCTGGCCGACGACGCCGGCACCCTCTCCTCGCTGGCCGTCTGGCTGCTCTTCGGGGTGGCCGCCGTCGGTCCGGTGCTGGCCGGGGGCATATCCTGGGCCGCCGTCGGCTACGCCGCCCTCAGCCTGACCATCGTCCGCATGGTCCCGGTGGCCCTGGCGCTGGTGGGAACCGGGACCCGGGCGGTCACGGTGGCCTTCCTGGGCTGGTTCGGCCCCCGCGGCCTGGCCTCGGTGGTCTTCCTCATCGTCGCCACCGACACCATCCCGGCCTCCCCGGTGGTGCAGACGCTGGGCCAGGTGGGGACCTGGACCATCCTGGCCTCAGTGGTGCTCCACGGCCTGAGCTCCCGGCCGCTGGCGACGGCCTTCGGCCGGGCCGTCGGGTCCGGGGGCGACGTCCCCCAGGGCCGCTTCACCGTGGCCCGCCGGCGGCCCGCCGTCGGCCCCGGGGCGGCTGGGACCGCTCAGACGGTGCCTGGAGGCAGCCAGTAGGCGTTCAGGGGGGCGTCCCGGACGGCCAGGGCCTCGTCCACCGTGGGCAACCGTGCCGCACCGGCGGCCAGGGCGTCCCGGGTGGCCTGACGGTTGTTGGCGTAGACGAGATCCCCGTCGGCGGCCTCCGGCGAGACCCAGACGGCGGCGATGAGGAGCAGGTCGTCGGTGCGGGCGGCCTCCACGATCCCCTCGGACACCGCCCAGAGCACCCCCGAGGCCACGCCGGCCTGGGCCGGCCCCCAGGTGAGGGCGCTGTGGTCCTCGCCGGCCAGGGTGGCCTTGTTGACGAAGAGGGTGAGGGGCTTGGCCGGGATCCCCGGTCGCAGCGTCGTCACGAACGCCGCATGCCCGGCCCGGGGGGTGGCCAGTGCGGTGGCCCAGGCCGTCTCCACCGGCCCGCCCTTGGCCCCGAGCACGGTGTTGAGGTGGGCGGCCTCGGGGCCCGATCCCACGAAGGCCTCCCCCACCTGGGTGGTGAACGAGCTCATGCAGGCACCCCCGGCGTCGCCGTCCAGGTGGCCGGGGGCTCGGCGAAGGGCTCGGTGCGACCGTAGCGGTCCATGCGCAGCAGGGCGCTGCCCATCCGGTCGGGCTGGGTGTCATAGGCCAGCAGGCCGACGTGGCGCAGGCGCCCCGACCCCACCGGGCTCACCCGGTGGAGGGAGTGGCGGCCCTCGAAGACCAGCAGGGTCCCCGGGACCATGGGCAGGGTCACCACCCCGGACGCGTCGCCGGCCAGCACGGCGCCCACGGCGTCGTAGCGCTCATCGTCCTCGGAGCGGATCCGCGGGTGGACCTCGAAGCAGCCGCCGTCGTCGGCCGTCTGGATGGCCAGGGAGACGACGAAGTCGGTCTGGTCGAAGTGCCACTGGAGCTCTTCACCCTCGCCCATGACGGCCAGGTTGAGGGCCCCGAAGGGGTCGGCGTAGCGGTAGAGGGGGCCCCGGTCGAGGACGGCCTCCACCAGGGCCCGCAGCGGCTCCCACTCGTAGAGCCGGCGCAGCAGGCTGGTGCGGGGCATGGCGTCGTAGGGGACGGCCCCCACGGCGTAGCGGGCCCAGGCCTGGCGGGGGTGGTCGGCCGGCCACGCGTCGTCGGGCAGCTCCAGATAGGGCGTCCCCAGCCCCTCGGAGTGGTGGGCCCGCCCGGCCAGCGCCTCGGCGTCGGCCACCAGGGCCTCCACGCCGTCGGGGGTGCAGAAGCCGGGCAGCTCGACCGCCCCGGTCCGGGCCAGCTGCTCCCGGGCCCCGGCAACCACGGCCGTCCAGGCCGGGCTGTCGGGGTCGTCCACCGGATAGCGCTGGAGGTCGACGAGGTCGGCCGGGCTGCGCTCCATGGGACCGAGGCTACCGCCGCCCGGTGGACGGCGTCCGATGATCGGTCAGCGGATGACCCGGCGGACGCCGCCGGCGGTGGCCAGCTCAGGTCCTTCCAGGTCGATGAAGTCGGGGACGACGATCGGGTCGAGCTCGACATGGCCGTCACCGGGCCGCGGCGGGGTGGGCTCGGTGGTGTACTCGCCCTCGGCCGACCGGGAGACGATGAGGGCCCGCTTGCGCTCGCCCACGTCGTCCCCGGCCTGGCGCATCTCCTCGCAGATCTTGTAGGTGAGGGCGTAGGCCAGGATCGGCGACAGCGGCACGGCGAACCGGAAGAACCACAGCACCGACTCCAGCGGGAGCTGGAAGAAGTTGGCCATGACGTCGGTCGACGAGGCGAAGAACACCATGAAGAGCAGGGTGAGCATGGCCGCGCCGGCGGCCGTGCGCTTCGGACGGTCCCGGGGCCGGTCGAGCAGGTTGTGGTACTCGCGGTCCTTGGTCCAGGCGGTCTCGATGAACGGCCACACCAGGAGGATGTTGAAGATCAGGCCGGGGAAGATCACCGCAGGCAGGAAGACCTCGAGCGGCAGGGTGTGACCCCAGCCGACCCACTCCCAGGCCGGCATGATGCGCAGCGCCCCGTCCAGCCAGCCCATGTACCAGTCGGGCTGGACGGCGTAGGAGATCTGGTAGGGCTCGTACTGGCCGAACTGCCAGATGGGGTTGATCTGGGCGAAGCCGCCGAGCAGGAAGATGACGGCAGTCGACATGAAGAGGAAGCCGGTCGTCTTGGCCATGAAGGTCGGGAACATGGGGGCGCCGACCACGTTCTTCTCGGTGCGGCCCTTGCCGGGGAACTGGGTGTGCTTCTGCTTGACCAGCAGGCCCAGGTGGGCCCCGAGGAGGCCGAGCAGGATCAGCGGCACGATGAGCACGTGGATGGTGAAGAACCGGGGGATGATGACCCCCGACCCCGGGTAGTTGCCGCCGAAGAGGAAGAACCCGAGGTAGCTGCCGACCACCGGGATCGACTCGATGATCGAGAAGGCGATGCGGATGCCGGTCCCCGACACCAGGTCGTCGGGGAGCGAGTAGCCGAGGAAGCCGTTGACGATGCCCAGGATGAGCATGGTCACGCCGACGATCCAGTTGAACTCACGCGGCTTGCGGAAGGCGCCGGTGAAGAACACCCGGGCCATGTGGACGGCGATGGAGCCGAGGAAGATGTCGGCGGCCCAGTGGTGGGCCTGGCGCATCAGGAGACCGGTCCGCACGTCGAAGGAGAGGCTCACCGTGGAGGCGTAGGCCTCGGACACCTTCTGGCCCCGGAGGGGGACGTAGGAGCCGTGGTAGACGATCTCGTGGCCGGAGGGCACGAAGTACAGGGTCAGGAAGACGCCCGTGGCCAGCAGGAGCACGAACGAGTACAGGGCGATCTCGCCCAGCATGAACGACCAGTGGTCGGGGAAGATCTTGTTCAGGAAGGTGCGGCCGCCCTTGGCGATGCCCAAGCGGTCGTCGACCCAGCGGAGGGACTTGTCGATCATGGGCGCTCCCAGAAGCCAGGGCCGACCGCCTGGTCGAACGACCCGTTGGCCCGCAGGCGGCCCTGGCTGTCCACGGCGAGGGGCAGCATGGGCAGCGGGCGGGGGGCGGGGCCGAACTCCGGGATGCAGCCGGCGTTGACGTTGAAGATCGACTGGTGGCAGGGGCAGACCAGTTGCTGGGTCTGCTGCTGGTAGAGGCCCACCGGGCAGCCCAGGTGGGTGCAGAGCTTCGAGTAGGCGACGTAGCCCCGCACGCCCCACTCGGTCTTGCCGGGGGCGGCGATGGCATAGGGCGGGTCGTTCGGGCCCAGCTCGGCCAGGCGGAGCAGGATGACCTGGTCGGGCGAGGACCCCTCGTGGCCACGGGGGAACACGGTGAGGACGCCGCCGGTGAGCAGGTCGTCCACGTGGACCTGCCGGCCGTCCACGGTGGCGAGCAGGGCGCCCTTGCGCCAGTTGGTGGTGAAGAGCGAGTTGTCAGTGGTCCCGGTGAGCTTCTCCGACTTGGCCGGCTTGGGGCCGAGCGATCGGATGAGCGGGAAGAGCAGGACCACACCCATCACGGCCGACGCCGCCCCGAAGACCCGGCCGAGCACCGTGCGGCGCTTGACGACGAGGCCGCCCCGCTCGGTGATGACCGCGGTGAAGGCGGCCCGGTCCTCCTCGGAGGAGTTGAAGTCGTGGCGCTCCTCGACGAAGGGACCCTGGGGCATCAGGTACTTGCCCCAGGCGATCACGCCGGCACCGAGGCCGAGCATGCCGACCCCGAGGGTCAGGGCCAGCCACTGGGTCGAGGCATTGATCCAGTAGGTGACGCCGAAGCCAATGAATCCGGCCAGGCCGACCAGCATCGAGGCCACCGCCCACCCCTCGGTGGCCTTGGGGTTCTTGGCCGAGGGCTGCAGGTGGGGATCGTCGGGCTCCGCCGTGGTCGGCGGTGCGCTTGTCGGGTCACTGCTCATCGACGGTCTCCGATCCAGAAGCAGACGGCCATGAGGATGCCCACGCCGAGGAGCAGGCCGATGAAGCCCTCGCCCACCGGGCCGATCCCGCCCAGGCCGAAGCCGCCCGAGTTGTTCGGGTGCTGGAGGACCCCGGTCACGTAGGCGGCGATGTCACGGGCCTGCACGTCGGGAATGTTGCCGGCGCTGAAGTGGGGCATGTTGCCCGGACCCGAGCGGATCGCCTCGACCACCTGGGTCGGCGTGGCCAGGTGGAGGCTGGGGGCGTATGCGCCCTGGGCCAGCATGTCGCCGGCGCCCGAGATGGTGTGGCAGGCGGCGCAGTTCAGGGTGAACAGCTCGCCGCCGGCCTCCAGGTCGGCACCCGTGGTGTTGACCAGCGGAACCTTGGTCCCCTCGCCCGGGGTGAGCGACTGGACGTAGGCGGCGATCTGGAGGGTCTGGGTGCGGTTGAAGCGGGGGGCCTTGCGGACGGCCTGAGCGCTGGTGTTGGCCAGCGGCATGCGGCCGGTGGAAACCCAGAAGTCCACGGTGCCCGCCCCGAGGCCCTGCAGGTTGGGAGCGACCCCGGTCTTGCCCTTGCCGTCGGCGCCGTGGCAGCTGGCGCAGTTGGCGGCGTACAGGGCCTGGCCGGGGGCGATGTAGGAGTCCGGCAAGCTCCGGTAGACGATGGCCGTCTGGTTGGCCGGCTTGGCGTAGTTGGCGATGGCCGAAGCACTGGGCGCCGAGGTGACCGCCGCCGGCTGCTGGCCGGTGTTGGTGCCGGCGCCGTAGACGGTCGACGTGGTCGTCCCGCCAGCCGATGTGGATCCCGTGGTTCCCGACCCCGTGGTGCCGGCAGTGGGTGCCGGCGAGATGACCAGAGGGGCAGTGGTCGTGGTGGTGTCGGCCTGGGCGGTGCCGGTGCCGGAGCCGAAGACCAGCAGGCCGGTCAGGGCGACGGCCCCCACCAGGGCGGCCGGGGCGGCCACGCGGGCGCCCAGCGATCGGATCGAGCGGTCGGCGGTCACTTGAGGAGGAAGAGGCAGCTGTAGAGGCCGACCCACACCACGTCGACGAAGTGCCAGTAGTAGCTGACGCCCTGGAAGACCGCCGTCTCCCCCGGGTCGCCCTTGGGGCCCTTCAGTCGGCCGAGCAGGAAGATCATGGCGGCCAGGCCGAGGAACACGTGGAGGCCGTGCAGCCCCGAGGTGATGTAGAAGAGCGAGCCGTACGAGGTGTCCTTGGGATTGGTGGCGAAGTCCTGCGAGAGGGCGACCCACTCGAAGAACTGGTTGGCCACGAAGACGGCGCCCATCACGAAGGTGATCCAGACCCACAGCTTGGCGCTGCTGCGCTCGCCCCGCTCCTGGTCGAACACGGCCTTCTGCATCGTGAAGCTGGAGGCCACCAGGATCACCGTGAAGATGCCGGCCCGCACGGTGTCGAGGTGGGCGCCGGGCGGCGGCCACACGTAGGCGTGGGCACGGATGGTGAAGAAGGCGGCGAAGAGGGAGCTGAAGAACATCACCTCTGAGCCGAGCCAGATGATCACCCCGACACCGAGCATCGACGGGCGGTCGGGCCGGTGGCGAGCGGGGCGTTCGTGGACCGCCGGATCGGCGGCGAGAGCCTGGGTCACGGACACGGTTTTACTCTAGCCAGGGGGTTGTGAGGCAAATCACATACCCAGGCCGACGGGGGCCGGCACCCGGGGGTCACGCGGTGGGCTCGAGACCGCCGAGCTCGTCGGGGACGGCACCCCACGCCACCACGGTGAGGCGCTGGGTGGGGCGGGTGAGGGCCACGTACAGGGTGCGGAGGCCCCGGGCGGTCCCCTCGACGATGGCCGTCGGCTCGACGACCACGGCCGAGTCGAACTCCAGGCCGTTGGCCTCGTCGGCGTCGAGCAGGACCAGTGGCTCGCCGAGACCGCCCTTGCGCATGTCCCGGGGGTCGGTCACCGGAGACCCGGCGGCCTCCAGCGCCGCCGCCAGGGCGTGCCGGAGGCCCCCCGGAGCCAGGACGGCCACCCGACCAGAGCGCACGGCGGCCACCTCGGCCACGGCGACCTCGGCCACCGTCCGGGCCAGGTCGGCCTCCTCGGCGACCCGGACCAGCCGGGGGGCCACCCCCGTCCGGCGCACCGGCGACGGTGGGGTCAGCCCGGGGGCGGCGGCCGCCAGGACCTGGCCGGCCACGGCCAGCACCTCGGCCGGCGTGCGGTAGCTGACGGTCAGCTCGACGGCAGCCGCCGGGCGGCGCCGGGGAAGGTGACGGGTGATCTCGTCCCAGCTCGACGATGACCAGGGGGCGGTGGCCTGGGCCACGTCGCCCACCACGGTCATGGACCCCGAGAGGGAGCGCCGGGTCAGCATGCGCAGCTGCATGGGCGACAGGTCCTGGACCTCGTCGATCACGATGTGCCCGTACTTTCGCACGTCGTCGGCCCCGCCGGCCCGGGGGCCGAGGAGGTGGCGGGCCTCGTCCACCAGCGCGGCGTCCCCGTGGGTCCACGGCACCTCGTCGAACGATGCCGACCGGGGACGGAAGAGGAGCGCCTGCTCCGCCTCGGTCAGGAGCCCCCGGCCCGCCGCGGCGATGAGCGGGCGGGCCCCGAAGAGGTCGTGGAGCAGCTCGTGGGGCGAGAGGCGCGGCCACATCCGGTCGAGGGCGTCGGCCAGCTCGGAGACGCGGCGCACCTTGCGGGAGAAGTCGTCGAAGTCGAACTCGTCGTCGTCCAGCTCGGCGGGGTCCTCGAAGCCGGGGAAGGCGGTGACCGAGGACCCGACTCCCGAGCCCAGGCGCTGCTGGGTCTGGCGGGCCCGGTCGGCCAGGAGCTGGGCCACCGACTGCTCGACCATCTTGCGACGGGCGTTGTGGGTCCCGGGCCGGCGACGGGCGGCCTCGATGATGCGGCGGGAGTCCTCGACGGTGAGGCGCAGCATCAGCGCGCCATAGGGGACGACGACCTCCCGGGCCAGGGGGCGCTGGCGGGTGCGCACGGCCCGGGCCACCAGCTTGGCCATGCGGATGTCGCCCTTCAGGGCGGCGACGTCGGCCGGCCCGCGCTCGCGGACCTTGATCTCGGGCACCAGGCCGGACACCGTCGACAGCGTCACGCCGGTCTCGCCCAGGGACGGGAGGACCTGCTCGATGTAGCGCAGGAAGAGCGGGTTGGGGCCGACGACCAGGACGCCCTGGCGCTCCAGCGGGAACCGGTGGGTGTAGAGGAGGTAGGCGGCCCGGTGCAGGGCCACCGCCGTCTTGCCGGTGCCGGGGCCGCCCTGGACGACCAGGACACCCGACAGCGGGGCCCGGATGATCTCGTCCTGCTCAGCCTGGATGGTCGACACGATGTCGGTCATCCGTCCCGACCGGGCCCGGTCCAGCGCAGCCAGGAGGGCGCCGGGTCCGCCGATGGGCAGGTCACCCTCGATGAGCTCGCCGCCGGCCGATGCAGCGGTGCCGACCACGTCGTCCCGCACGGCGGCGCCCGACGCCCCGAACCGCTCGTCCTCCACGCTGACCACCGTCCGGCCGGACAGGGCGAGGTGGCGGCGGAGGACGAGCCCGAGCGGGTCGCGCCCGGTGGCCCGGTAGAAGGGCTCGGCCACCGGCGCCCGCCAGTCCACCACCAGGGGCTCGTGCTCCGGGCCGTGGATGGCCAGCCGGCCGATGTGGAAGGTCTCGACCTCTCCGTCCCCCTCGACCTTCCGGGCTCCGTCCCCCTCGACCTTCCGGTCGATGCGCCCGAAGGTGAGGGCCTGGTCGCCGATGTCGAGCTGCTCGAGGCGGGCCAGGCTGGTGCGGACCACCACGTCCCGCTCGGTCCGGGACTGGAAGGTGCCGCCGCGGCCGAGGTCGAGGACCCCTTCGAGCATGGCGTTGGCGTCGGCCCGCATGGCGTCGAGGCGCGCGTAGGCGTGATCGACGAACTCCTGCTCGGCCTCCAGCTCCGACTCCACGCCCGACCCTCCGTTCTGCACGGGCATCCCCCCGACGGACCGGGCCGCCAGGCCGTCGACCCGGCCGGCACACCGTGCCGCCGGGCGACGGGAAACCCTCAAGTGTAGGGCTGCTCGCCGGAGGCCGCCTCCCCTGCTTGGCGTCAGCGGGCCGGGCCCCGCCTGACGGCAGCGGGCCGAGCCCCGCCGGGCGGCAGCGGGCCGGGTCCGGCCGGAAGTCCGGGCCCGGTGGCCTGCTCCTAGACTCCCGGCATGGCCGAGGCACCATCCCTCCCGTCCGAGCGCGCCACGGCGGTGGCCGGCCGGTTCGACGACGCCCCCTTCATCCGGGCGTGCCGCGGCCAGGACGTCCCCCACGTGCCCGTGTGGTTCATGCGCCAGGCCGGCCGCTCGCTGCCGGAGTACCGGGCGGCCCGGGGCCCGGGCAGCATCCTGGACGCCATCGCCCAGCCCGACCTGGTCGCCGAGCTCACCTGTCAGCCCGTCGACCGCTACGGCACCGACGCCGCCATCTTCTTCAGCGACATCGTGGTGCCGGCAGCCGCCGTGGGGTTCGGGGTGGACGTGGCCCCGGGCACCGGCCCGGTGGTGACCGAGCCGTTCCGCACCCGGGACGACCTGGCCCGGCTGCGCCCCCTGGAGCCCGAGGCCGACACGCCGTACGTCATCGAGGCGGTGACGCTGCTGGCCGCCGGCCTCGACGTGCCCCTGATCGGCTTCGCCGGCGGGCCCTTCACGGTGGCCAGCTACCTCATCGAAGGCGGGCCGTCGAAGAACTTCACCAAGGTGAAGGCCCTGATGCACGGCGACCCGGCCCTCTGGTCCGACCTCATGGACGCCCTGACCGCCATGGCCGTGACATCGCTCCGCTCCCAGCTCGACGCCGGGGCCTCGGCCATCCAGGTCTTCGACAGCTGGGCCGGGATCCTGGCCCCCCACCACTACGCGGCCTGCGTGCTGCCCTGGACCCGGCGGCTCGTCGACGAGATCGGGGCGTCCCACCCGGGCACGCCGACCATCCTCTTCGGGGTGGGCACGGGCGAGCTGCTCCCCCTGATGGCCACGGCGGGGACCTCGGTGGTCGGCATCGACTGGCGGGTGCCCCTCGACGAGGCCCGGCGCCGGGTGGGACCCGGCCGGGCCGTCCAGGGCAACCTCGACCCGGCCCTGTGCCTGGCCGGCTGGGACGTGGTGGCCGCCGAGACCCGAGACGTCCTGGCCCGGGCCGGCGAGGCGCCCGGGCACATCTTCAACCTGGGTCACGGCGTGCTGCCCGAGACCGACCCCGACGTGCTGGCCCGGGTCGTCGAGCTCGTGCACGCCGAGGGCCGGGCCGGCGTCGGAGGCGGACGATGAGCGGCACCGGACGGATCGGCGTGGTGGTCATGGCCCACGGGACACCGGACACCCCGGAGGAGATCGAGCCCTTCTACACCCGGATCCGCCGGGGCCGGCCGCCCACCCCCGAGCTGCTGGACGAGCTGACCGAGCGCTACGAGGCCATCGGCGGCACCTCCCCCCTGACCCGGCGGACCGACGCCCAGGTGGCCGGCATCGCCCGCGCCCTCGAGGCCGCCGCCCCCGGCCGCTACGTCGTCCGGCTCGGCACCAAGTACGTCTCCCCCACCATCGAGGAGGCCGTGGCCGAGCTGGCCGCCGAGGGCGTGGACCGCCTGGTGGGCATCGTCCTCACCCCGCACCAGTCGACCATGGGCTCAGGGGAGTACTTCTCCCGGGCCGAGGCGGCGGCCGCTGCGGCCGACCCCCCGCTGACGCTGACCGTGGTGCCCTCGTGGCACCGCACGCCCGGCTTCGCCGACCTGCTGGCCGAGCGCACTCGAGCCGTCCTGGACGGCGTCGGGGGCGGCGACGACGGGACGACCGCCGTGTTCTTCACCGCCCACAGCCTTCCCCAGCGGGTCGTGGCCATGGGAGACCCCTATCCCGACCAGGTGGCCGAGTCGGGCCGGGACGTGGCCGGCCTGCTGCGCCTGGACGACGACCCGGGCACCGAATGGGGCACGGCCTGGCAGAGCGCCGGGCGCACGGCGGACCCGTGGATCGGGCCCGACCTGCTCGAGGAGATGGACCGGGTGGCCGCCGAGGGGGCCACCGCCGTCGTGGTCTGCCCGGTGGGGTTCGTCTCCGACCACCTCGAGGTCCTCTACGACCTCGACATCGAGGCCCAGGACCGGGCCGACGACCTGGGCATCGCCTTCGCCCGGACCCCGTCGCTCAACGACGACCCCGCCTTCCTGGCCCTGCTGGCCGACGTGGTGGTCGCCGCTGCGGACGCCGGATGAGCCGCCGCAGGCCCTCGGACCGCCGATGACCGACGGCCTCGACGGCGCCGACCTCCCCGCCGGCGAGCGTCCGGTGGTGGCGGTGGTCGGCGGGGGCATCGCCGGCCTGGCCGCCGCCTGGGAGCTGGTCTCGGGCCCCGGTCCCGCCCCGGTGGTCCACGTGCTGGAGGCCGGCAGCCGGGTGGGAGGCAAGCTGCGGTCGGCCGAGTTCGCCGGCCGCACCGTCGACCTGGCCGCCGACGCCTTCCTGGCCCGGCGGCCCGAGGCCACCGCCCTCTGCCACGAGCTGGGCCTGGACGACCAGCTGGTCCCGGTCGGAGCCACCGGTGCCGGCCTGTGGGCCCGGGGCGCCCTGCGGGCCATGCCCGAGGGCCTCTCCCTGGGCATCCCCACCCGGTGGCTGCCCCTGGCCCGGTCGGGCATCCTCTCCCCGGCCGGCGCCCTCCGGGCCGGCCTCGACCTGGTGCGGCCCCACCGGGCGGCCACCGACGGCCCGCCCGACCGCTCGGTCGGCGAGATCGTCACCCGGCGCCTGGGCCGCCAGGTGACCGAGCGCCTGGCCGACCCGCTGATCGGCGGCATCCACGCCGGCTCGGCCGACGGCCTCAGCGCAGCGGCCACCTTAGATCGGAAGAGCACACGTCTGAACTCCAGTCACGGCTACATCTCGTATGCCGTCTTCTGCTTGAAAAAA
>CAXBRB010000045.1:0-14852 GCA_963977795.1 uncultured Acidimicrobiaceae bacterium | reverse complement strand
GGACGGCGGCCACGCCGTCGGGGACGGCCAGGCGGACGTGCTCGTCGGCGGTGGCGAAGCGGGCGTTGTCCCGGGCCTCGGCCAGGGTCTCCCCCAGCACCGCCTCGTCCAGGGAGCCGGCCCAGGCGAACCCCAGCCGGTGGTCGGCCACCACCCGGATGCCGATGCCGGCCGAGGTGGCCGAGGTCAGCGACTCGACCTCGCCGTCGTAGGCCCGCACCTCGGTCTCGGTGCCCCGGGCCACGTAGACCTCGACGTCCTCACCCGGGCCGGCCCACCCGGCCACCCGCTCGGCCAGCGCCAGGAGCTCCTCGGTCCCGCCGCTCATCCGGCCGTCCCCCCGATGGTGACCCCTGTGAGGCGCATGGTGGCTTGGCCGCAGCCGACGGGCACGCTCTGGCCGTCCTTGCCGCAGGTGCCCGGGGTCATGGCGAAGTCGGTGGCCACGGCGTCGATCCGGGTGAGGATCTCGGGGCCGTTGCCGATGAGGTTGGCGTCCCGAAGCGGCTCGGTGATGCGGCCGCCCTCGATCAGGTAGGCCTCGGTGGTCCCGAAGACGAAGTCCCCGGTCGTGGTGTTGACCTGGCCGCCCCCCAGCTTGGCCACGTAGACCCCGTGGGGCGTCTGGGCCACGATCTCCTCGGCGTCGTCGGTGCCGGGCAGGAGGAAGGTGTTGGTCATCCGGACCATGGGGAGGTGCTGGTAGGTCTGGCGCCGGCCGTTGCCCGACGAGACCCGTCCCTCCTTGCGGGCCCGGAGGTAGTCCCACAGGTAGTCGGTGAGGATGCCGTCCTCGATGAGCACGTTGCGCTGGGCCGGGCGGCCCTCGTCGTCGACGGCGAACGTCCCCCACTCCGAGCCCACCGTGCCGTCATCGACCAGGGTCACCAGGGGGCTGGCCACCCGCTGGCCGATCTTGCCGGTGTAGACCGAGGCGTCCTTGACGATGTGGTCGGCCTCCAGACCGTGCCCGCAGGCCTCGTGGAAGAGGATGCCGCCGCTGCCGCCGGCCAGGACCACCGGCAGCTCGCCCGAGGGGGCGGGGCGGGCCTCGAGCTTGGCCAGCGCCCGCTCGGCGGCCATGCGGGCCAGCTCCTCGACCGAGATCTCGTCGAACAGCTCGAAGCCCAGGGTGCGGGCGGCCGACTCGAAGCCGGTCTGGAGGCCCGAGTCGCCCACGGCCACGCACGACACCGAGAAGCGGGTGCGGGCCTGCTCGTCCCCGGCCAGGAGGCCGTCGGAGTTGGCGATCAGGACCCGGCGGACCGAGGTGCCGCAGGCCGCCTGGACCTGGGAGATGGCCCCGCCGGCCGACCGGCCGGCGTCATCGGCCCGCTGCAGGAGCTCGAGGCTCTCGGCCTTGGACCCGGCCCGCCACCGCGGCTCGTCGCCGTCGCCGGACCGGGTCGTCCCGGTCAGCGGGCCGGTCACGGCAGCAGGGGTGCCGCCCGGGGCGCTGCGGGCCACGGCAGAGGCAGCCTCGGCCGCCCGGAGCAGGCCGGCCTCGCTCAGGTCGGCGGTGTGGGCGAACCCGGTGGTCTCCCCCACCACCACCCGGATGCCCGCTCCCCGCTCGCGGCCCGAGGACAGCTCCTCGACCCGGCCGTCGTCGAGGACGGCCGACGAGCTGGAGCGGTCCTCGGCGAACACCTCGGCAAAGTCGCCGCCGCTGCGCAGCGCCTCCGACAGCACCCGTTCCAGCACGGGGGGATCGATCACCGGGGCCTCCTGGGCTCGTCGTCGGACTGCGGAACGGCGGGGCGGGCGGCGCCGGTGCCCCACCCGGCCGGTTCCCCCGGCCGGCGGGCTGGCCGGGTGCCGGACCCCCGCGTATCGTACCGGCGTGGCCCCCCGCACCGGACTGTCCGCCCGCATCGACCTCGTGGTGACGGCGGACGACACGGCCGAGGCCCTCAGGTCGGGCTCGGTCCCGGTGCTGGGCACCCCCCGCCTGATCGCCCTCTGCGAGGAGGCCAGCTGCCTGGCCGTCGACGATCACCTGGCCGAGGGCGAGACCTCGGTGGCCAAGCGGGTCCAGTTCGACCACCTGGTCCCCGTGGGCGTGGGCGGGACGGTCTCGGCCGAGGCCACCCTGGACCGCGTCCAGGGCCGCCGGATGACCTTCACCGTCTCGGTGTCCGAGGGCGGCAGCCTGGTGGCAGCCGGCCGGGTGACCCGGGTCATCGTGGGCCGGGCCGAGTTCCTGGCCACCGTCCGCTGACCCGGCCCGGCGAGCCGTCCCCAGCGCCCGGTCGCACGACGGCCGCTGGTAGCCTCGCCACCGAGCCCGCCATGATCCTCGACCGCATCGACAGCCCTGCCGACCTCCGTACGCTCGACGCCGGGCAGCTGGAGCAGCTCTCCCAGGAGATCCGGGACTTCATCGTCCAGTCGGTGACGGCCACCGGCGGCCACCTCGGCTCCAACCTGGGCGTGGTCGAGCTCACCCTCGCCCTCCACCGGACCTTCGACTCGCCCCGGGACCTCCTCCTGTGGGACACCGGCCACCAGGCCTACGTGCACAAGCTGGTCACCGGCCGCCGGGAGGCCTTCACCCACCTCCGTCAGGAGGACGGCCTGTCGGGGTACCCCAGCCGGACGGAGTCCGAGCACGACTGGGTGGAGAACAGCCACGCCTCCACCATCCTCAGCTACGCCCACGGGATGGCCTCGGCCTTCAAGCTCCAGGGCGTCGACCGCCGGGTGGTGGCCGTCATCGGCGACGGCGCCCTCACCGGGGGCATGGCCTACGAGGCCCTGAACAACCTGGGCCACTCCGGTCGGCGGGTCCTCATCGTCCTCAACGACAACGGCCGCTCGTACGCCCCCACGGTGTCCCCGCTGTCGGTCAGCCTGACCCACCTGCGGCTCAGCCCCACCTACCTCCAGGCCCGCCAGCGCATCCGCCAGGTCCTCCGGGACCTGCCCGCGGTGGGCGAGCTGGCCTACTCCGGCGTCCATGGGCTGACCAGCGCCCTGCGGGAGGTCGTGACCCCGCACACCTTCTTCGAGGCCCTCGGGATCCGCTACATCGGGCCGGTCAACGGCCACGACATCGCCGAGGTGGAGCAGACCCTGGCCCGGGCGGCGGAGTGGAAGGGGCCCATCGTCGTCCACGTGCTGACCCAGAAGGGCCGCGGCTACGCGCCGGCGGAGCAGGACGACGTCCAGCGCCTCCACGACGTCAAGGTGAAGGTTCCCGCCGCCGACCTCGACGGGCCCGACGGGCCGCCGGCTGAGGTCGGCGCCCCCGCCCTGCAGAACGCCTCGCTCTCCATCGGCGGCGCCGACCTGCCCCCCGAGGTGCCGGTCACCACCTACACCCACGCTTTCACCCGGGCCCTGCTGATCCACGCCGAGGCCGACCCCCGGATCGTGGCCATCACCGCCGCCATGCCCGGCCCGACCGGCCTCCTCCCCTTCCAGGCCCGGTTCCCCGACCGCTTCGTCGACGTCGGGATCGCCGAGCAGCACGCCGTCACCTCGGCGGCCGGCATGGCCATGGCCGGCCTGCGGCCCGTGGTCGCCGTCTACTCCACCTTCTTCACCCGGGCCTTCGACCAGGCCAACCTCGACGTGGGCCTCCACCGCCAGCCGGTGGTCTTCGTGCTGGACCGGGCCGGGGTCACCGGGGACGACGGGCCGAGCCACCACGGCGTCCTGGACCTGGCGCTGTGCCTGGCCATCCCCGGCATGACCGTCTTCGCCCCGTCGTCGGCTCCCGAGGTCGAGGCCATGCTGGCCACGGCGATGACGCTGGAAGGGCCGTCGGTCATCCGCTTCCCCAAGACGCCGGCGCCGGCCACGACTCCCGGTTCCACCGGGACCGGCCTGGAGGCCCGCCGGACCCGCCAGGGTGACGGCACGGTCTGCCTGGTCGGCGTGGGCAAGCTGCTGGGGGCCGCCGAGGAGGCGGCCGGGATCCTGGCCGCCGAGGGAATCGAGGCCACGGTGTGGGATCCCCGGGTCGTCTCCACCCCGGATCCCGCTCTGCTGACCGATGCCGGACGCCATGCGCTGGTGGTGACCGCTGAGGACGGTGTCCGCCAGGGCGGTGCGGGGATGCTCCTGGCCGATGCCCTCCGCTCCTCGCTCCCCGTCGGCGCCTGCCCGCCGGTGGTGACGCTCGGGATCCCCCGGACCTTCATCCCCCAGGGCCGGCCCGACCGCATCCTGGCCCGGCTCGGCCTCGACGGCGAGGGCATCGCCCGCACCGTCCGTGAGGCGCTGGGCACCCTGCAGCACCCGGACGAGCTGCGCACGGCGCCGTCCGCCACAGGTCCGGGCGCCGGGAGCGGCGCCGACGACCTCCACGCCTGACCGGCGCTCCGGCCGCTTCGGTTCTCCGGCCGGTCCGGCGTCCGGCCCACGCCACGACCGGCCACCGGTCGCCCGCTGCAACCTGTTCTACTATCGGGCCGATGACGACCTTCAACCTGGCCGACATGTTCGAAGCCGCTGTGGACGCCTTCGGCGACCGGGAGTACCTGGTGGCCGACGGCGTGCGCCGCACCTACGCCGAGATGGAGGCCCGGGCCAACCGGCTGGCCCACTACCTGGCCGCCCAGGGCATCGGGCCCGGCGACCACGTCGGCATCTACTCGCTGAACAGCGCCGAGTGGGTGGAGACGGCGTGGGCCGTCTTCAAGCTGCGGGCCGTGTGGATCAACATCAACTACCGGTACGTGAAGGACGAGCTCCGCTACCTCTTCACCAACGCCGACCTGGTGGCCCTGGTGCACCAGGCCGCCTTCGCCCCCCAGGTGGCCGACCTCCTGCCCGAGCTGCCCGACCTGCGGCTGGTCCTCGGGGTGGACGACGGCTCGGGCACGCCGCTCGGCGAGGGCACTGTCCCCTACGAGGAGGCCATGGCCCAGGGGTCGCCCGAGCGGGACTTCGCGCCCCGCAGCGGCGACGACCACTACATCCTCTACACCGGCGGCACCACGGGCATGCCCAAGGGCGTGGTCTGGCGCCACGAGGACGTCTTCTACGCCCTCGGCGGCGGGGTCGACCCTTCGACCAACACCCGGGTCCAGGCCCCCGAGGAGATGGTGGAGAAGGGACGGGGCGGCCAGGTGACCCTCTTCCCCATCGCCCCGCTGATGCACGGCGCCACCCAGTGGTCCGTGCTCGGCCAGAGCTTCCAGGGGAACCGGACCATCCTCATCCCCAAGTTCGAGCCCCACGCGGTCTGGCAGCTGGTCGAGTCCGAGAAGGCCAACTCCCTGATGATCACCGGGGACGCCATGGGCAAGCCCCTCATCGAGGCCCTCGACGACCCCGACACCTCCTACGACCTCTCGTCGCTCTTCGCCGTCACCTCGTCGGCGGCCCTCTTCTCGGCCCCGGTCAAGGACGAGTTCTTCCGCCACCTGCCCGACATCATCATCATCGACGCCATCGGCTCCTCGGAGTCGGGCAACAACGGCATGGCCACCATGACCAAGGGCGGCACGGCCATGAAGAGCGGGCCGACGGTGTCCGTGCTGGGCGACACCGTGGTCTTCGACGAGGAGCTGCGCCCGGTGGCCCCGGGGTCAGGCGTGATCGGCAAGATCGCCCGGTCGGGTGACATCCCCGTCGGCTACTACAACGACCCGGTCAAGACCGCCGAGGTCTTCATCACCGTGGATGGCGTGCGCTACGTGATGCCCGGAGACTTCGCCACCGTGGAGGAGGACGGCACCATCACCCTGCTGGGCCGGGGATCGGTGTCGATCAACTCGGGCGGCGAGAAGATCTTCCCGGAGGAGGTGGAGTCCGCCGTGCGCTCGCACCCCTCGGTGTTCGACGCCATCGTGGTGGGGGCGCCCGACGAGCGGTGGGGTCAGCGGGTGGCCGCCATCATCCAGCCCCGGGAGGGCCACGAGGCCCCGTCCCTCGAGTCGGTCCAGGAGCACTGCCGCGACCACATCGCCGGCTACAAGGTCCCCCGGGAGCTCCACGTCGTCGACGCCATCGAGCGGTCCCCGAGCGGCAAGCCCGACTACCGCTGGGCCGCCGAGATCGTGACCCACACGCCCCAGGACTCCGACGCCGGCGGCGACCGCACGGCGAGCGGGTCGTAGGGGCCCCGACCGTGGCCGACACCGGCCGCCTGGCCGAGCTCCTCGACCCGGCGCACACGGCGGTGCTGACCATGGAGATCCAGCGGGGGGTGGTCGGCGACCTCACCTCGTTCCCCGAGCTGGCCGCCGAGGCCGACCGCGTCGGCGTGGCCGAGCACACCGCCCGACTGCTGGGCGCCGCCCGAGCCGCCGGTGCCCGCGTCGTCCACTGCACCGCCGAGTTCCGAGCCGACCGGGCCGGATCGACGGCCAACTGCCGGCTCATCGCCGCCATGGTCCGCCGGCCCGAGCACCTCCTGGCCGGGACCCCGTCCACCGAGCTGGTCCCCGGCCTCGGCCCCGAGCCCGGCGACCTGGTGTGCCCCCGCCTCCACGGCGTCTCCCCGTTCAGCGGCACGTCGCTCGACGCCTGGCTGCGCAACCTCGGAGTGACCACGGTGGTGGCCACCGGGGTGTCAGTCAACCTCGGAGTCCTCGGCCTGGCCATCGAGGCGTGCAACCTCGGCTACCAGGTGGTCGTGCCCCGGGACGCCGTGGCCGGCCTCCCCGCCGCCTACGCCGATGCCGTCCTCGACACCACGTTCCCGCTCATCGCCACTCTCACCACCACCGACGCCGTGGTGGCGGCGTGGGCCGGACGCCAGGCGTGACCGACCCGGGGCGCCACCGACCGGCCCGGCTGGCCGCCGGCCTCGTGGTGGCCGCACTCGCCTCCGTCATGGCCGGGTGCGGCGGGTCCTCGGGCCCGTCTGGTGCATCCGGTGCGTCGACGATGCCTTCCCGTCCGGCCGACGGCACCTACGTCCACCTCGCCGGGCACGGGAACGAGCGGGTGGGGCCGGTCACCCTCCCGGCCGCATGGACCGTGGCCTGGCACTTCGACTGCTCGACCTCCAAGGCCGGGCCGTTCCGCCTCACCGTCACCCTCCACAACGGCGCCACCGAGACCCTGGCCGACCAGACCGGCCTGGGCGGTGGGGGCTACAAGCCCTTCACCACGTCGGGCGCCACCCGCTTCGCCATCACCTCGGCGTGCTCGTGGAACCTGGTGGTGGGACCGCCGGGGACGGACTCGGCGCTCGGCGCCACCTCCACCACCGCCCCGGGCTGAGCCCGGCGGCTCAAGTGGCCGGGCCGGGGTGCCGATGCCTCCGGTGCACAGACGGACGCCGGAGCGAGGCGGCTGTCCCGTGACCGGACGGGCCGGCGACGGCACCCGGCACGGCAGCCCCGGACCACCGGCCTGCGTCGTGCGGATGCCCGCCGACCCGAGGAGCCGACCGATGTGGACCCCTGCCCTCCTCCTGCTGGCCACCGCTGCGGCGCTGGCCCTGCTCCGCCCGCTGGCCGTCCTGGCCGGCGCCGACGTCCGCGACGAGCCCCTGGCCCGTGACGGGCGGGAGGCGCTGGGGCGACTGTGGGAGCACCGGACCGCCTGCCCCGCCTGCGGGCAGCGGCCCCTCGACCTCTCGGCCCACCTGACCGCCGTCCACCCGGTGGACGAAGGGGTCCTGACCCTGGCCGGATCCATCCCGGTCGACTTCGAGCTCCTCGAGCGCCGGCCGGTCCGTCCGGACGCCGACTGAGGGGCCGTCGGGCGACGCCGGGGGGAACCGGGCGGGGGGAACCGTGCGGGGCGCACGCACTCAAGGCGCCGCCTGCACCTGCCGATACCCCCGGTGAGGACAGACACCCCTGGACCCCTGCGGCCCGAGGTGCCACCGTCCGGCCCGATCAGGATCCACCCACGCAACCGAGGAGGACACCGACCCATGTGGAACCCCGCCGTCCTGCTGTTCGTCACCGCCGCCGTCGTCGTGGCCACCGGGCCCGTGATCTACGCCGTGGCCCACAGCGCCCGCTTCGGCCACCATGCGTCGCCCTTCGAGCGGGGGCACGCCCGCACCCCTGGCCGCTACGGCTGGACGACGTGCCCGACCTGCACGGCCGTGGTCACCGACCTGGCTGCCCACGCCGCCATCCATCCCGTCGATGCGGCGGCACCGGCCGCCCCGACTGTGGCCGCCGCCTCGGCCGGTGAGGTCATCGTGGAGGCGGCAGGCGCCCCGGGTCCCCGGGCTGTCCTGGCCGGCCGTCGCACCACCTCGGTCGGTCAGTCCGTCTGACCTCAGGCCTCCGGACGGGCGCCTGACCACCGGCCTCCGCCTGGGTGGTCACACGGACCGCCAGGCCGTCTGACCACCGGCTCGCACGCTCGGCTCCCGACGGGGCCGGAGGCGTGCGTGCTCAGAAGGCCCGTGCACCGTCGAGCCCGATGAGGGCGTTGGTGGGCAGCGCGCCCACGGCGATGTCGGGGACGGGCTCCCCGTAGGCGGGATACCGGGGGACGGCCGTCGCCCGGGCCCGGGAGGTCGAGTGCACCGGATCCCGGTCGAACTCCGGGATCACCTTGGTGCCGAAGACCTCCAGCATCTCCAAGACCTCCTCGTGGGCCACCGAGTCGCTGGGGAGTCCGAAGACCAGCTGGTCGCAGCCGACATCGACGTAGCGGGCCAGCTGCTCGGCTACCTCGTCCGGCGTGCCGCAGAGCAGCCACCCGCCCTCGATCAGCCCGTCCAGCATCGCCTCGTCGGCCACCCCGGAGATCGACTCCGGCCACGTCGGGGCGTAGTCGGGCTTGGGCATGGTGTCGTGGTAGAGGCAGACCAGCGAGTACAGGTAGCCGCGGCAGGCCCGCAGGGCGATCTCCCGGGCCCGGGCCCGGTCCGAGAGGCAGACGACCGAGTTGGTGATCATCACGTTGTCGTTCACGAACTGCCCGATGGGCTCGGTGCAGGCGGCCACGCCCTCCTTGTAGGCGTCGATCCGGCCCTTCAGCGAGAAGACCGGCTCGAAGTTGAAGGCGATGGCCCCGATGCCCATCTGGCCGGCTGTGGTGAAGGTGCCGGGGTTGCCGCAGGCCACCCAGATCGGCGGATGGCCGGGCCCGTAGGGCTTGGGCAGGACGTTGTGGGGCGTGGGCACCGTGAAGCTCTCGCCCAGGTAGGAGTAGTCCCGCTGCTCCCACATCCGGGGGATCTCCCGGACCACCTCGGCCCACTCGGCCTTGGTGGAATCCTTGTCCATGATGTTGAACGACCGCATCTCGTGGCTGCCCGCCCCCCGGCCCGTCCCCCACTCGAA
Source organism: uncultured Acidimicrobiaceae bacterium (assembly GCA_963977795.1). Classification (GTDB taxonomy): domain Bacteria; phylum Actinomycetota; class Acidimicrobiia; order Acidimicrobiales; family RAAP-2; genus Bog-756. Next base: position 5,637 of record CAXBRB010000045.1, on the reverse strand, counting down.
GCGGTTCCCGGTGACGTGGTCGAGCATGGCGGCCCGCTCGGCGTAGCGGACGGGGTGCTCCTTGCGGGGGCTCAGGCTGTTGATGCCCGTCCCCAGGTGGATCCGCTCGGTGCGGGCGGCCACGAAGCCCATGAGCACCTCGGGCGCCGACAGGTGGGAGTACTCGGTCAGGGCGTGGTGCTCGCCGAACCAGGCGTACTTCCAGTTGGACCGGTCGGCGGCGATGGCGTAGCCGATCTCCCGCTCGAGCATCAGGTGCTCGGCCTCGCTGTCCCGGGACGCCGGCCCCGGGAGGTAGCCGTTCAGGAAGACGCCGAACTCCATCGCTCCACTCCGATCCGTCCCCCGGAACCCATGGCCGGCCAGGACAGCGGGACGGTAACAGCGGGCCTGGTAATTTGCAACGCGTTCCACTTTTGAGCGTCACAGCGTCCATCCGGACGTAACTGCCCGCGCTCCCCCGGCCAGCGGCCGCCCTCCCGGCGGCCCGACGGGCCGTCCGGGGGCGCCACGAGGGAGACCGATGCAGACCATCGACCGACTGATCCGGGACCGGGCCGACGACCACGGGACGGGGCTCGTCTTCGAGGCCCGCACCTGGACCCACGCCGAGGTGGTGGCGGCCCAGGCCCAGCGGGCGGCCGCCCTGGCCGCCCTGCGCCAGCCCGGACCGTTCCATGTGGCCCTCCTGATGGACAACGTGCCCGAGTTCGTCTTCTGGATGGGGGCGGCCGCCCTGGCCGGTGCCGTGGTGGTGGGGGCCAACCCCACCCACCGGGGCGACGAGCTGGCCCGCGACCTCTCCCACACCGAGTGCCAGCTCCTGGTGACCACCCCGGGCTACCACGCCCTGGTCGAGGGCCACGACCTGGGCCCGGCCCTACCGCCCGAGCGGATCCTCCTGGTCGACGACCCGTCCGGTGACCTCGATCCGGCCGGGGCGACGCCGTATGCCGCCCTCCTCGGCCCCCTGGCCGGGGTCGGCCTGCCCGATCCCGAGGCGACCGCCGTCACCGAGGAGACGCTCGGCTTCCTCCTCTTCACCTCGGGCACGTCCGGTGCGCCCAAGGCCTGCCTGTGCACCCAGGGCCGCATCGCCCGGATCGGGGCCATCGTGGCTCAGATGTTCTCCATCGGGGCCGACGACGTCTGCTATCTGGCCATGCCCCTGTTCCACTCCAACGCCCTCATGGCCGGGTGGGCGCCGGCCCTGGCCGCCGGGGCCACCGCCGCCCTCCGCGAGCGGTTCAGCGCCAGCCAGTTCCTGGTCGACGTCCGCCGCTACGGCGTCACCTACTTCAACTACGTGGGCAAGCCGCTCTCCTACATCCTGGCCACCCCCGAGGACCCCGACGACGCCGAGAACACGCTGCGGCGGTGCTTCGGCAACGAAGCGGCCGAGGCCGACGTGGCCCGGTTCGCCGAGCGGTTCGGGTGCACCGTCCAGGACGCCTACGGCTCCACCGAGGGCGGCGCCTCGGTCACCCGCACCCCCGACACCCCCCGGGGGGCACTGGGGCGGGCCCTGCCGGGGACCCTCATCCTCGACCCCGAGACCGGCGAGGAGTGCCCCCGGGCCGTCTTCGACGAGCGGGGTCGGATCCTCAACGCCGAGGAGGCCATCGGCGAGATGGTCAGCCAGACCGGGGCGGCCGGCTTCGAGGGCTACTGGCGCAACGCCGAGGCCGAGCAGTCCCGGGTCCGCAACGGCTGGTACTGGACCGGCGACCTGGCCTACCGGGACGATGACGACTTCTTCTACTTCGCCGGCCGGGACTACGACTGGCTCCGGGTGGACGGCGAGAACTTCGCGGCGGCCCCGGTGGAGGGCATCCTCCAGCGCCACCCCGACGTGGTGCTGGCCTCGGTCTACGCCGTGCCCGACACCGTGGTGGGTGACCAGGTCATGGCCACCCTCCTGCTCCGGCCGGGGACGTCGTTCGACCAGGAGGGCTTCGCCGCCTTCCTGGCCGGCGAGGAGGACCTCGGGACCAAGTGGGCCCCCCGCTACGTGCGGGTGACCGATGAGCTGCCCAGCACGGCCACCACCAAGGTGATCAAGCGGGTCCTCCGCAACGAGTCCTGGCACTGCGACGACCCGGTGTGGTGGCGGCCCGTGAAGGACGGTGCCTACCGGCTGCTCGGGCCCGAGGATGTGGCCGAGCTGGACCGGGCCATCGAGGAGCGCTGACCGCAGCCCGGCCGGAGGACAGCACGGTGGAGGGCGCGACTGTGGCGCGCGCGCGGTCGGAGCAGGCCGGGTCGGACCTGGTCGGCGAGCTCGTCGTCCGCTTCCAGGAGCTCGGCGGTGGCGACCTCGAACTCCCCCGACGAGAGCCGGTCCGTCAACCCGGACCGTGGTGACCGGTCGCTACCGGTCAACGCCCAGGATGAGGCCGCTGGTGGGCACGCCGGTGCCCGAGGTCACCAGCACGTGCTCGACGTCGTCGACCTGGTTGACCGAGGTGCCCCGCACCTGACGGACGCCCTCGGCGATCCCGTTCATGCCGTGCAGGTAGGCCTCGCCCAGCTGGCCGCCATGGGTGTTGATGGGCAGGCCGCCGCCGAGCTCGATGTTGCCGTCGCGCACGAAGTCCTTGGCCTCGCCCCGGCCGCAGAAGCCCAGCTCCTCGAGCTGGATCAGCACGTAGGGGGTGAAGTGGTCGTAGATGACGGCCGTCTGGATGTCGGCCGGGGTCAGACCCGAGGTCTGCCACAGCTGGCGGGCCACGGCGGCCATCTCCCCCAGGCTGGCCATGTCGTCGTCGTAGTAGGTGGTCATCATCTCCTGATGGGGACCGGTGCCCTGGGCAGCGGCCTGGATGACGGCCGGCGTCGACGGCAGGTCGCGGGCCCGCTCGAGGGAGGTGACGACGATGGCCTGTCCCCCGTCGGTCTCCTGGCAGCAGTCCAGCAGGTGGAGGGGCTCGACGATCCACCGGGAGGCCTGGTGCTCCTCCAGGGTGATCGGCTTCTCGTAGAACCAGGCCTTGGGGTTGGTGGCCGCGTGCTTGCGGTCGGCCACGGCCACCCGCCCGAGGTCCTCGGAGGTGGCCCCGGTCACGTGCATGTAGCGGCGGGCCAGCATGGCCACCCACTGGGCCGGGGTCAGGAGGCCCTGGGGCGCATACCAGGCGAAGTGGGCTGTCTCGGCGTTGGGGGCGGGCGGGCGCCCCTGGACGCCGGCACCGAAGCGGTTGCCCGAGCGCTCGTTGAAGGCCCGGTAGCAGACCACCACGTCGGCCACACCGGCTTGGACGGCCAGAGCGGCCTGCTGGATGGTGCCGCACCCGGCGCCGCCGCCGTAGTGGATCCGGCTGAAGAACGACAGCTCGCCCATGCCCAGGCTGCGGGCGATGTCGATCTCGGGGTTGGTGTCGCTGGAGTAGGTGACCAGGCCGTCCACCTCGGACGGATCGATCCCGGCGTCCCGCAGGGCCAGGTCGACGGACTCGACGGCCAGGTGCAGCTCGCTGCGTCCCGACTCCTTGGAGAACTCGGTGGCGCCGATGCCGGCGATGGCCGTGGTGCCGGCGAAAGCGTGGGCGGTGCCGCTCATCGGGCACCCCCGGCGGTCGCCGCCGTCGGAAGCAGGACCCGCACGGTGCCGGTCACGTGGTCGCCCAGGCCGTTGGCCCCCCGGACGGACACCTCGACCGCACCGCGCCCGTCGGCCCCGGCGCTCTCGTCCTTGGCCGTCACCGCACCGGTAAGGAGCATGGTGTCGTCGGGGTAGTTCGGCGCACCGAGACGGATGTTCACGTCGGTGAGCATCCCCCCGGGGCCGGTCCAGTCGGTGACGAACCGGCCGACCAGGCCGTTGGTCGAGAGGATGTTCATGAAGATGTCCTTCGAGCCGCGCTCGTCGGCCAGCACCGGGTCGTGGTGGACGTCCTGGTAGTCCCGGGAGGCGATGGCCGTGGAGACGATCAGGGTGCGGGTGAGGGGGACCTCCAGGGAGGGGAGCTCGTCCCCCACCGTCACCTCGTCGAAGGTCAGCGAGGTCTCCCGGAAGTGGTGCTCGATCAGCGCCTTGCTCATGCCGGCACCTCCTCGTCGCGCAGGGCGTCGGCCACCTGGCGGCCCAGGCGGGCCAGCTGGGCGCTGGGCGAGCCCAGCAGCAGCTCGATCTGCTTGCCCCACAGGAAGTAGCGGTGGATCGGGTAGGAGATGTCGGCGCCCATGCCCCCGTGGAGGTGCTGGGTGGCGAAGACCACCCGCTGGCCGGCCTCAGCGGCGAACCAGGAGGCCACGTTGACCTCCCGGGCCGACTCGAGGCCGTTGTCGAGGCGCCAGGCCGCCTGCTGGGCGGTCACCCGGACGGCTTCGGTGTCGATGGAGGCGTCGGCCAGGCGGAGCTTGGGCCCCTGGAAGGTGGCCAGCGGCACCCCGAACTGCTCACGGCCGTTCAGGTACTCGGCGGTCTGGGCCACCGCCGCCTCGGTCACGCCCACCTGGAGGGCGCACAGGCCGGTCCAGGCCCGCTCCAGCATCCAGGCCAGCACCTCGGCGCCCCGGTAGGCGTCCCCGCCGGCCAGCAGGTCCCCGGGGGCGACCGCCACACCATCCAGGTGGAGGTGGGGGTGGATCTCCCGGTTGGTGGTCACGACCCGCTCGACGGTGACGCCGGGGGCGGCGGGATCGATGGCGGCCACCACGGTGCCGTCCACCGTGGCCACCGGCACGAGCACCCGGGTGGCCACGTGGGCGAAGGGAACGGCGAAGGCCGTGCCGCTGACCACCAGCCCCTCGTCGGTGGTGCCGGCGCAGACCGACGGCCGGCCGGGGCCGCCCACGGCGATGTCGTTGGCCACATCGGCCAGGGCCGCCGTCAGGATGACGTCGCCGGCGGCCACCCCGGGCAGCAGGGCGGCCTGGAGGGCGTCGGAGCCGAACTCGGCCACCGGCAGGGCACCGAGGACCAGCGTGGCCCACAGGGGCACCGGGGCCACCACCCGGCCCTGGGCCTCCAGGAGGACCGAGAGCTCGACCATGCCCAGGCCGCCGCCGCCGTGGGCCTCGGGCACGGCCAGGCCCAGCAGGTGGGCCTCGGCCAGGGCGGCCCAGAGCTCGCGGTCGATGCGGTCGTCGGTGGCCTCGACCTCCTCGACCCGGTCAGGGGTCACGAGGCCGGCGAACACGCCGGTGGCGGCCTCCTCCACGGCGTGCTGCTCATCGGTCAGGGTGAAGTCCATCGGGGTGCGCCTCTCTGGTGGGGTCGTCGCCGGTCAGGCGGTCGGCGGGGTGGTCGGTCGGTGCCGGTCGCTCAGGAGGCGACCGGGCGGAAGACGGGCAGGGACAGGTCCGGGTCGAACTGCTCGATGCGGGCCTCGACGGCCTGGCCGATGGCGATGGTCTCGGGGGTGAGGCCCTCGACGTTGGCCACCAGCCGGGTGCCCTCCTCGAGCTCGACCAGGGCCACGATCAGCGGGTAGTCGAAGGCCGGTACCTGGGGGTAGTGGTTGACCACGAAGCTGAAGATGGTCCCCCGGCCCGATGCCTCGACGGTGTCCCACTCGAAGGAGCGGCACCGGGCGCACGCCGGCCGGGGCGGATGGCGGAGCGTGCCGCAGCCGACGCACCGCTGGATCAGGAGCTTGCCCTCCTTGGCGCCCTCGAAGAAGAAGGCGTTGTCCT
>CAXBRB010000044.1:0-14862 GCA_963977795.1 uncultured Acidimicrobiaceae bacterium | reverse complement strand
TTTTTTTTTTAATGATACGGCGACCACCGAGATCTACACTCTTTCCCTACACGACGCTCTTCCGATCTTGGGGATCGAGGTGGTGGCGGTGGGGACGACGGAGTACGGCGTCGCCGCCGTGGCCGACCAGGAGGCGGCGCTGGACGCGCTGGCCGACCTGGGGGCCGGCGACGTTGTCCTGGTCAAGGCCAGCAGGTCGGCCGGGCTCGACCGGCTGGTCGAGCGGCTGTGCGGCGGGACGGAGGCGGCATGAAGGTCCTCCTGTTCTTCGGCGGCCCCAGCGAGGAGCGCGACGTCAGCGCCGGGTCGATCAAGCCGTGGGTGACCTACCTGCAGGCCGATCCGGACAGCGAGGTCACCGTGGTCTTCGTCGACCGGGACCTCCAGGCCTATCTGCTGCCGCCCGTCTACTACTACGCCAACACCTGCGCGGACTTCGAGTCCCAGCTGCGCCACGGCGACGAGGCGCTCACCTGGGACGAGGTCGCCGACCTGGCCCGGGCCCACGACGTGGTCGTGCCCATGGTGCACGGCGCCTTCGGCGAGGACGGCGTCCTCCAGCAGCGCTTCGAGGCCTGGGGCGTCCCCTACGTCTTCTCCACGCCGGACGCCCTGGCCCGCACCCTCGACAAGGAGGCCTGCTACGCCGCTCTGGCCGAGGCGGGCTTCCCCGTGCCGGCCCACGTCCGCATCGACCGGGCGGCCTGGGAGGGCGACCGTGGGACGGCCCTGGCCGCCGCTGCGGCCGTGGCGTCCCACAACGGCGGGACCGACGGCGGACCCGTGGCCGTCAAGCCGGTGGACGGCGGCTCGTCGTTCGGGGTGTCGGTGGTCCCCCGGGAGCCCGGCGCCCTGGCTAGGGCCATCGAAGGCGCCCTGGCCGGCGGGGCGCCGGCCGTCCTGGTGGAGGAGTTCGTGGTCGGCACCGAGTTCTCGGTGGTCGTCCTGGACGGCCCGGGCGGGGCGCGCTGCGCGCTGGCGCCCACCGAGGTGGACAAGCCTCACGGCCGGCTCGTCTACGGCACCGAGGAGAAGTACCTCCACGGCTCGGGCGTCCTCCACCACACCCCCCTGCGGACCGACGACGCCACCCTGCACGGCGTGCGCCGCCGGGCCGCCGAGGCCTTCGGCGTCCTCGGCCTGCGCCACATGGCCCGCATCGACGGCTTCCTGGCCCCGGACGGGACGGTGTGGGTCACCGACGTCAACGGGATCGGCGGGATGGGGTTCTCGAGCTTCGTCTTCCAGCAGGCGGCCATGGCCGGGATCGACCACCGCGGCCTCATCTTCGGCCTCCTGGCCGCGGCCACCGGAGCAGACGGGGTGGTCGGGGAGGCGGCCGGGCGTCCGGCCCCGACGGGCCGGCGCATCCATGTCGTCTTCGGCGGCACCACCAGCGAGCGCCAGGTCAGCCGCCAGAGCGGCTGCTTCGTGGGGCTCTCCCTGCTGGCCTCGGGCTACGACGTCCGCTTCACCCTGATGGACCTGCGCAGCCGCTACACGGAGGTCGGCCTCTTCTACGTCCTCCACCACGACGTCGAGGAGATCCAGGCCCTGGTGGACGACCCGGTGCGCCGGGCCGCCGTGGAGCGGGTGGCCGCCGCCGTGCGGTCCGAGTTCGGGCTCCCGTCCGACGTGCCGCCGGCCACGCTGGCCGCCGGCCACCCGGTCTCCCTGGCCACGGCCGTCGCCGGTGCCGACGCCGTCTTCCTGGCCCTCCACGGGGGGCCGGGCGAGGACGGCCGCCTGCAGCTGGCCCTGGAGCGCCTGGGCGTCCCCTACAACGGCTCGGGACCGGAGGCGTCCCAGGTGGCCGCCGACAAGGCGGCCACGGCGGCCCGGACGGCCGTGCTGGCCCTGCCCGGGGTGGGGGCGCCGACCCAGCGGGTGGTCGACCTCCTCGAGCTGGGCCGGTGGGCCGCAGTCGACGACCCGGCCGACCATGCCGCCCGCTTCGCTGCGCTCTGCGCCGACCTGGGCGCCACCCGCCTGGTCTGCAAGCCGGCCACCGACGGATGCTCCACCGGGGTCAAGATCCTGAAGGACCCCGGCACCATGGCCCGGTTCTTCTCGGCCATCGTCTGCGAGGACCCGGAGTTCGCCGTCGACGAGGCCCGCACCGACCTGGGGGGCCGGGCCCCGGCCATCGCCATGCCGGTGCCGCCGCCCGCCCGGTGGCTGCTCGAGCGGGCCTTCGTCGAGGACCCCCCGGTGGCTCTGCCCGCCGGCGACCTCAACCTGGAGACCCTCCGCCCCTGGTTCGCCGCCAAGCGCTTCGTCGAGCTCACCGCCGCCGTGCTCGACCGGCCCGGACGGGGCCTGGTGGCCGCCGTGCCCAGCGTGGCCGTGGCCGCCGAGGAGCTCACCCTCCAGCAGAAGTTCCAGCAGGGGGTCGGCACCAACCTGGCCCTCGACCTCTTCGCCGGCCCCGAGCGCGCCGAGTCGGTGCGCCGACGGGTGGAGGACCTGGCCCGGGCCTTCGGCCTCGAGGGCTACGGCCGCCTCGACCTGTTCTGGGACCAGGTCGACGACGTCGTCTACCTCCTGGAGATCAACACCCTGTGCGGCCTGACCGAGGCCACCGTCTTCTACTCCCAGTGGCTGGCCGACGCCGACCCCCTGCCCCCGTGGGCCGCCCTGGACCGGATCGTGGTGGCCGGCCTGGAGCGGGCCGGCCGGGGTGATGACGCCCTGGAGCGGGCCGGCCGGGAGCGGGCGGACCGGCCGTGATCCACCTGGCCGACCTTCGGGCCGCCGACCCGGGCCTCGAGGTCCGGGGTGCCGGGGACGGCGAGTGGTGGCCACGGTTCTGCTTCGACTCGCGCCTGGTCGAGCCGGGCGACCTCTTCGTGGCCGTGCGGACCGAACGGGGCGACGGGCACGACCATGTGGGCGCCGCGCTCTCCGGCGGGGCCCGGGCTGTGCTGGTGTCGGATCCGGCGGTCGTGCCGGCCGGGGCTGCCGTCCTGGTGTCCGACGACACCGTGGCCACGCTGGAGCGCTACGGGGCCTGGGTGGTGCGGGCCTGGTCCCCCCGGGTGGTGGCGGTGACCGGCACCGTGGGCAAGACCGGCACCAAGGAGCTGGTGGCCGACGTCCTGGCCACGCGGTTCACGGTCTTCCGCACACCGGGGAACTTCAGCGGCCGGTTCGGCCTCGCCGTGGCCCTCGGCGGCCTGCGCCCCGAGCACCAGGTCGCCGTGGTCGAGATGGCCACCGGGCACCACGGGGAGATGGCGGCCATGTGCGCCATGGCCCCGCCCGAGGTCGGGGTGGTGACGGCCATCGACGCCGCCCATCTGGTGGCCCTCGGTGACGTCGACGGCGTGGCCCGGGAGAAGGGCGTCCTGGTGGACCACCTGGGCCCGGCCGGACTGGCCGTCCTGGCGGGCGACGATCCCCGGGCGGCCGGCCTGGCCGGCCGATCGGCCGCTCCGGTGACCACCGTGGGAGCGGGCGCAGCCGCCGACGTCCGGGCCCTCGATGTCCGTGTGACCCGGGACGGGACCGGCATCGACGTGGCGTCCGCCTCCTGGCGTGGCACCGTCGAGGTACCCCTCCTCGGAGCCCAGGTGACCACCTCGGTGCTGGCCGCGCTGGCCGTGGGGGCCCACTTCGGCATCGATACGGCCACGGCGGCCGGCGCCCTGTCCGCCGCCCGGCCGGTCCCCGGCCGCCTCCGGCCGCTCCCGGGGGCCGAGGGGAGCCTGGTCCTCGACGACACCTACAACGCCGCACCCCGGTCGGTCCTGGCCGGCCTCGACGCCCTGGCCGCCCTGGGCGGGAGCCCGGCCGTGGCCGTCCTGGGCGACATGGCCGAGCTGGCCGGCGAGTCCGAGCGGTGGCACCGGGCGGTGGGAGAGCGGGCGGCGGCCGCCGCCGACGTCCTGGTCACCCAGGGGCGGGCGGCATCGGCCGCCGCCGAGGCCGCGCTGGCCGCCGGGATGGACCCCGGGCGGGTGGTGGTCACCTTCACGGCCGACGACGCCGCCGAGGCCGTCCGGCCGTTCCTGGGCGAGGGCGCGGTGGTCCTGGTCAAGGGCAGCGCCGCCTCCCGCATGGAGCGGGTGGTGGCCCGCCTGCTGGACCCGGCGGTCGACCCTGCCGAGGTCCTGGTGCGCCAGGACCGGGCCTGGCAGTCCATCGGGGTCGTCTCCACCGAGCGGCCGACCTGGCTCGAGGTCGACCTCGGGGCCGTGGCGCACAACGTGCGCCGGCTGGCCGCCCGGGCGCCCGGATCGGAGCTGATGGTCGTACTCAAGGCCGACGCCTACGGCCACGGGGCCGTCCAGGTGGCCCACACCGCCCTCCGTCACGGCGCCACCCGGCTGGGCGTAGCCTGCGTGCCCGAGGGGCGGGCCCTGCGGGACGCCGGCATCCGGGCGCCCATCCTGGTGCTCGGGCACACGCCGGCCTGGCAGGCCCGGGACGCCCTCGCCCTCGGGCTCACCCTGGCCGTCTTCGACCGCGACACCGCCGAGGCCTATGCCCGGGCCGCCCGGGCCCTCGACCGGTCCGCCGACCTGCACGTGAAGGTCGACACCGGCATGCACCGGCTGGGGGTGGCCGCCGACGCTGCAGCCGCCTTCACCCGCTGGGCCGCCGGTCTGGACGGGGTGGTCGTCTCGGGCATCTTCACCCACTTCGCCTGCGCCGATGACCCCTCGCCGGCCGGGGTGGCCGCCACCGATGCCCAGCTGTCGGCCTTCGCCGCCGTCCTGGCCGATCTGGAGGCCACGGGGGACCGCCCCCCGACGGTGCACGCCGCCAACAGCGCCGCTGTGCTGGCCCGTCCCGACGCCGGCTTCGACCTGGTGCGTCCGGGGATCGCCGTCTACGGCCTCCCCCCCGGTCCCGAGGTGCCGGTCGACGACCTCCGGCCCGTCCTCACCTGGCGCTCCCAGGTGGCCCAGGTCCACGAGCTCGGGCCCGGTGAGGGCGTGGGCTACGGCCACACCTGGCGCACGGCGCGGCCCAGCCGGGTGGCCACCGTCCCCGTGGGCTACGCCGACGGGCTGCGACGGGCGCCGGCCACCTGGCGCCACGTCCTCGTGCGGGGGGCGTGCGCCCCGCTGGTCGGTCGGGTCTCGATGGACCAGATCTCCATCGACGTGACCGACGTCCCCGGGGTCCGCCGCGGTGACGAGGTGGTCCTGCTGGGACGCCAGGGGAACGAGGAGCTGTCGGCGGCAGCGGTGGCCGAGTGGCTTGGGACGTCCTGCTACGAGGTGGTCGCCGAGATCCTGGCCCGGGTGCCCCGCATCTCCTGACGGCTCCGGCCTGACACGGCGGCCACGCCCGCCCACCCTCAGTGGTGACCCGGGCACGCTTCGCCACCCCGGGTTCCACTGCACCCGAGCGGCAACCCACCGCCGCAGGAGTCGGTCCACCATGACCGCCTCGGACGTCGGGCCGCACACCAGGAGGCGGAGCATGGTCTTCAAGAAGAGCCGCAAACGGGTCGTGTGGTGGGAGAGCGACGGCGGGGTCTCCGGCGCCGCCGAGGCCCGGGTCCGCGGGCACGCCGACGCCCACCGGGGCGACCACCTGCCCGCCTCCCCGTACTACGGCCCGGTCGTCCTCGCCCCGGCCCACGGGGATGCCGCCACCGAGGCGGCCGAGCACCCGCTGGGCTGAGCCGGCCCTCGGTCGGGCGCCCGCTGCGTCCCGGCGCTCTGGCCCGGCCCGGCGGTCGGGGCGGTCCCGGTGGGGGCCGTATCCTGCGGTGATGGATCTGGGAGCCCCGCTGCGAGGAACGCCGGCCGAACCGCTGCTGGAGCGCCTGCACGTCGATCTCGTCCCGGCGGACCCCCAGCCGGCGTGGGGACGGCTGGCCGTGGCCACCGTCGTGGCCGTGGTCGGCTCGCTGGCCGCCGACGCCGCCCTGGTGGCCCTGGGCGAGGCCGTCTTCCCGTCCACCCGGGGCTTCGTCCACTACCAGTTCGCCGACTACGCCAAGCTCACGGTGATCGGGGTCCTCGGCGCCTGTGCCGGATGGCCGGTGGTGACCCGGCTGGCCTCCCGGCCGAGGTGGATCTTCCGCCTCCTGGCGGTCGTCGTCACCCTGGTGCTCTTCCTGCCCGATCTGTGGATCTGGCTCAAGGGCGAGCCGGCCCAGGGGATCCTGGTCCTCCTGGCCATGCACGTGGCCATCGCCCTGGTCACCTACCACGCCCTCGTCCGCATCGCACCGGCGGGTCCCGACGCCCGCCCGGGGCCGACGTCCGGCCCGGCCGCCGACGGGTGAGCGGCCCGGTGCCGACGCCGACCCGCCACCGGCGGGCCACCGCCTGGCTGGCCGACTACATCTACGGCACCATCGTCACCCTGGTCGCCATCGCCGGGCTCACCCTGGAGGCCAGGCCCACGGCCCTCGTCAGCGCAGCGGTGGTCGGGGTGGGGGCGGCAGCCATCTGGCTGGCCCACGGCCTGTCCCAGCTGGTCTCCCGACGGGCCGACGAGGGCGTCCAGCTGTCGGCCCGGGACGTCTGGGACGAGCTCCGGCACTCGTGGTCGATCGTGTCGGCCGCCCTGCCGGCCACCGGGGCCTTCCTCCTGGCCGGCCTGGGCGTGTGGACGATGCGGACCGCCTTCCAGGTGGCCGACGCCGTGGGCATCGTGGCCCTGGCCGTGGTCGGGATCGCCACGGCCGGGGGCCGGGAGCGGCCGCTGGGCCGTCGGATCGCCTATGTCTCGCTGGTCGTGCTGACCGGGCTGGCCATCGTGCTCCTGGAGGCGGGGATCCACCTGCTGTGAGCCGCCTCCCTCCCGGTGTGCCACCGGGGGCGCTGTTGCGGTCGGCCCCGGCCAGGGGCAAGATGGGAGGGCACTCGGGGGGCCGGTGCGCACGAGGTGCGCCCGGTGTGCCCCGAGGCCGTCCTGAGGGACGGAGAGCGGAGGCGACGATGGAGCGCACGGGAACGATGAGACGGGTGGTGGTCAGCCTCGGTGTGGCGGCAGCGTCGCTGCTGGCCGTTCCGGCCGTGGCCCACGCTGCCGACCCGGCGCCCGACTGCTATACCTCGTGCCCGCCTCCCACGGTGCCGACGACTACGCCGACCACCGATCCCGGCACCACGCCGACCACCGACCCCGGCACCACGCCGACCACCGACCCCGGCACCACCCGGGGCACCAGCATCGGGCTGACCGTGTCGGGCTCGACGCCGGGCACGGCCAACGGCTCGTCGTCGCTGCCCTTCACCGGCACCGACGTCGTCGAGCTGGCGGCGGTGGGCGTCGGGGCGGTTGCCGTCGGCGGCCTCCTGATGGTCCGGCGCCGCCGGACTGCCTGATCCGGCCCCACATCCCCGCCTGACCCCGCACGGCTGATCCGTGCGGCGGCTGACCGGCGCCCCCAGCGATGGACCGGTGACCGGACTCGCCGGCTGCGGCGCCGGGCTGCGCCGGGTGCCCTCGTCCGGCTGGCGGGCTAGAAGCTGGCCGGCAGCAGCGGTGCCAGCGCCCCGAAGAAGCCGAGCACGGCGGCCGCCCACAGGGCCAGGCCGACCACCAGCACGACGGCCCGTCGGCCACCCCGGGTACGCAGAGCGGCCCACCAGACCAGGGTGATGAGGCCGGCCACCAGGGCCCCCCAGGCGATGGCTGCAGGCCATGAGCCCCCGGCCGGCGCAGCGGCCGTGGTCGCCGTGGTCGGCCGGGCCGTCACCGGGGCGTGGACCGGGGCGGTTCCGGCGAGCACGCTTGCCGTCAGCGACGCATGGACGACCAGGCGGGTGCGGGCGCTGTAGCGGGGGTTGCAGGTGGTGAGGGTGAGCGTGGGCGTGGGCGTCGGGCCCACTACGGCCACGTCCGACGGGTCGACCACCTCGGAACGGGTGACCGAGTAGAGGAACAGGCCCTGTGGGGTGGCCACGGTGATCCGGTCGCCGGGGACGAGACGGTCGAGGTCGCCGAAGGGGTGGAGGTAGGTGGTGCGGTGGCCGGCGATCGCTGCGTTCCCCGCCTGGCCGGGCAGCGGGGAGGCGGGGTAGTGCCCGGGCCCCTCCCGCAGCTGGTCGGTCCCGGTGCCCTCGACCACCACCATGGAGAGCCCGATGGCCGGGATGACCAGGCGGCCGACGGGGTCGCCGACCGCGGGCGAGGCACTGGGCGGGGCCGGCGTCGGCGGTGCGAGGCCGGGACGGAGCGGACCATGGGGCGGGACGGACGGGCTCCGGGCAGCCAGCGAGGCACCCAGGCGGTCCTGGGACCGGGCGGTGGCCAGGCCGGTGCCCCACAGCAGGTAGGGGATGAAGAGCAGGATCAGGACGCCGGCCACGAGGACGGTGCGCCCGACGGCCACCCGGATGCTCGTGAACGACACGGGGGAAGCGTACCGGCCGGTCGGCGGGGATCCCCGGCGCCTGGTGCCCGTCTCGCCTGCCGGCGACGTGCTCCATCCTCGGCTCCCGGCGACCCCGCCTGAGGGGCCCTGCCCGGTACGCTTCCCCGGTCAGCACCACCGCGCCGGACCGGCCCGCTCCCCGCGGGCCCCGGTGCCCGGACGACCGGGATGCAGTTGGACGAGCCAGCGCGAGGACGTCGGCGGAGGGCACGGTGGGTGGTGGCCGGCCTGGCCGTCGTGGTGGCCGCCTGGGCCGTGGTGGCCGGCGTGCGGGTCTGGTCCGCCTACGCCCACGACCGCCAGGGGATGGCCGCCCTGGATGCCGTGCGCACCACCCCGGATCCGACCCCCCTCACCACCGGGGAGACCTCCCGGGCCCTGACTGCGGCGGCCACCCAGTTCGCCGCGGCCCGCCGTGACCTCTCGGGTCCCCTGCTGGCCCCACTGGCCGTGGTCCCCGTGGTCGGCCGCCAGGTGCGCTCGGCCCGCTCCCTCTCGGGCTCGGCCCAGGAGGTGGCCTCCGTCGGCGCCACCTTCCTCACCGAGGTCCATGCCGTCCTCGACCAGCCCCACGGGGCGGGGCCCCAGCGGGTGGCCTCGCTGCGGCGGCTGTCCTCCCTGGCGGCAGCCACCTCGGCCCGTCTGGGCACCGTCGACCCGGGCCCCGGTGCGGCCCTGGTGGGCCCGCTGGCCGCCAAGCACGCAGCGTTCGAGCGCCAGCTCGCCGACGCCCGGGGCCGGCTCACCCGGGCGGCCGACGTGGCCGCCGTGGTGGCCGACATCCTCCAGGGGCCCCAGACCTATCTGGTCCTGGCGGCCAACAACGCCGAGATGCGGGCCGGCTCGGGGGACTACCTCGACGTCGGCACGGCAACCGCCCAGGACGGGACGGTCCACCTCGACGAGCTCGGACCGTCGGGCCAGCGGACCCTGCCCGTGGGCCTGGTCACCCCAACCGGCGACCTGGCCCGCAACTGGGGCTGGCTCCAGCCGGGGGTGGACTGGCGGAACCTCGGGGTGACCCCGGAGTTCGACGTCACCGCCCCGCTGGCCGCCCGGATGTGGCGTGCCTCCACCGGCCAGGCGGTCGACGGCGTCCTGGCTCTGGACGTGGTCGGCCTCCGCCAGATCCTCACGGCCACCGGCCCGGTCCAGGTGGGGGACCGCACGGTGGACGCCGGCAACGTCGAGGCCTACCTCCTCCACGACCAGTACGACGGGCTGTCCGACAGCGCCACGGCCGACGCCGGCCGCCAGGACGCCCTGGGCGCGCTGGCCTCAGCCGTGCTCCGCGACCTCCAGGGCCAGTCGACCGATCTGCGCTCCCTGGGAAGGGCCATGTCCGGGGCGGTGGCCGGGCGGCACCTGACGGTCTGGTCGGCCGATCCGGCCACCGAGGCCGTCTGGGTGGCGGCCGGGGTGGCCGGCCGCCTGTCCCCGGATTCGGTGGCCGTCACGCTGATCAACCGGGGCGCCAACAAGCTCGACCCCTATGTCTCGACCGACGTGCACGTCGACGTGCGGCCGGCCGGCCGGGGCACCGAGGTGACCGTGCGCACCCATCTGGCCAACACCACCCCGCCGGGCCAGTCCGAGTATCTGGCCGGCCCCTACCCGGGCCTCGGTCTCGCCTACGGCGACTGGAGCGGGCTGGTCGCCGTCAACCTTCCCGCCACGGCGGACGGCCGCTCGCTGACGGGAGCCGGCCCGCTGGCCATCGAGGGCCGGGAGGGGCCGACGTGGCTGCTGGCGGCGCCGCTCCTGCTCCATGCCGGGGCGGCTGCCGACGTGACCACCCGGTTCCGCCTGCCCGGCCACCACGGGACGCTGTCCGTGGTGCCCTCGGCCCGGGTCCCGGCTGAGCAGTGGCACGTGGGGAGCTGGACCTTCACCGACGAGGTGCCGCACACCATCAGCTGGTAGGCGGGCAGCGGGCAGCTGGTGCACGCGCCCCGGCAGGTGGCCTGGTGCGGCGGCCCGGCAGGGTGCCCGGCTGCTCCGGTCAGCCCCGCCAGGTCCCCGTGGCCACAGCGCCGGCGGGCACATCGGCCAGCACGGTGGCGTTGGCCGCCACCCACGCCCCGTCGCCGATGGTCACCGGGCCGAGCACCACCGCGCCGGCCCCGATGCGCACCCCGTCGCCCAGCCGGGGCTGGCCCGGTCCGGTCCCGGTGTGGCCGAGGGTGACCCCCTGGTGGAGGACGAGGTCCCGTCCGGCCACCACCTCGTGGCCGACCACGATGCCCACCGAGTGGATGATGGCCAGTCCCGGGCCGATGCGGGCGGCCGGGTGGATCTCGGCCCCGGCCGATCGGATGCTGCAGGCCTGGAGCCACAGGGCCAGTACCCGGAGGCCGCGGGACCAGCACCAGGCCGCCGCCCGGTGGCGCACGACCACGGCCAGACGGGGGTAGAGGGGGAGGCGGAGGAGGGCGCCGAGCACCACCCGTCCCGGCGGGGCGTCCCAGGCGGCGGTCATGTGCCGCAGGTCCTCCACCAGGGCCTCCATCGGACCAGCATCCCACAGGCCGCTCTGCCCACCGGCGTCCGTCGCCGTCGCCGGGGCCGTCGGTAGGGTGGTGGCATGCCCGCCGCCTCCGGAGGTCGCGCCCCCCACGCCCCGGGTGAGTTCGGGACGGGCGAGCGCCTCGCCGGTGTGGTGCGTCGCCGGCTGGGACTCCTCCTGACCCGGCTCCGGCATCGACGAACGTCCTTCGGCCGCCGGTGTGACGTGCGCCGGGGCGGGGTGTTCCTGGTGGCCCGGGGGGCGACCGCTGCGTTCGGGCCCGGGTGCGTGCTCGACCGGGGGATCACCGTGGAGTCCCGCGGCACCCTGGTGGTCGGTGAGGGGACCGTCTTCGGCCACC
Source organism: uncultured Acidimicrobiaceae bacterium (assembly GCA_963977795.1). GTDB lineage: Bacteria > Actinomycetota > Acidimicrobiia > Acidimicrobiales > RAAP-2 > Bog-756. Next base: position 3,648 of record CAXBRB010000044.1, on the reverse strand, counting down.
ACTGCACGGTGGCCGCCGACCGGGAGGTGCGCATCGGGGCACGGTGCCTGCTGGCTGAGCTGGTCTCGGTGCGCGACCACGACCACGCATTCGACGACCGGGACACCCCGGTGGCCGACCAGGGCCGGGTCACCGCCCCCGTCCGCATCGGCGACGACGTCTGGATCGGCGCCAAGGCCACCGTCCTGCGCGGCGTCACCATCGGTTCGGGCAGCGTGATCGGGGCCAACGCCGTGGTGACCCGGGACGTGCCGGCCGGCAGCATCGCCGTGGGCGTGCCGGCCCGGGTGGTGGGCCGCCGTGGCGACGGGGCCGATGGCCCGCCGCCCTCCGCCTGACGGGGCGACCGTGCGCCGGCGGTCCGGCCGGGGTGTCGTGGCGGAGACGACGCCGGTCAGGAGATGCCGGTCAGGCGGTGCCGGTCAGGAGATGCCGACCACGTCACCGGACCGGGTGCCGGTGACGGCCGAGCCGGAGAAGCGGGCCGCTCCATAGGCGAAGATCCCGCCGTCGGCCGCAGCCAGCCAGTATCCGTGGCCCGTCTGCGGCACGGCGATGCCGACGATGGGGGCGTGGAGGGTCAGACCGCCCGCCGACCCGACGAAGGCGGCGTCCCCGTAGGCGAACACCCCGCCGTCGGAGGCCACCAGCCAGTAGCCCTGGCCGTCGGGGGTGGCGGCCATGGCCACGATGGGCCGGTTCAGGTGGACAGATCCGGCCGAGCCGAAGAAGCCGGCATCCCCGTAGGCGAAGATCCCTCCGTCGGAGGCCACCAGCCAGTAGCCCCGACCCGACGGGGTGACGGCCATGCCCACCACGGGGCTGTTCAGGGTCAGCGCGCCGGTCGAGCCGAGGAACGGGGCCGACCCCACGGCGAAGATCCCCCCGTCGGCCCCCACCAGCCAGTAGCCCCGGCCGTCGGGGGTGGCAGCCATGCCCACGATGGGCCGGTTCAGCCCCATGCCGCCGGTCGACCCCAGGAAGGGGGCGTCGCCGAAGTTGAAGATCCCCCCGTCGGCCCCCACCAGCCAGTAGCCTCGGCCCGTCGCCGTGGCGGCCATGCCCACGATGGGCCGGTTGAGCACGTAGGTGCCCACGGGGCCGAAGAACGGCACCTGGCCGAAGGCGGCCACCTGGCCGCCGGCGGTGACCACGCGGTAGCCGTCGGGCGGCGGGATCGGGGCGGGCACGGTCGTGGTGGTGCTGGTGGAGGGGGCGGTCGTGGTCGTGGAGGCGCCCGGTGCTGCGGTCGTGGGCGTGGTGGTCGCCGGGGGAGGTGCGGTCGTGGTGGTCGCCGGCGTGACAGTGCCGGCCGGGACGAGGTCGGCCAGCCCGGATCCCGAGACAGCGTCGGGCCCGCCGGTGCCCCCGAACACCTCGACGGCGTGGATCCTCGCCGGATCGATCTGGTCGGCCGGCCACCATGGGGGGATCCCGCCGCCGTAGTAGCCCCCGAAGTTCACCTCGGTCACTGAGATCCGCACCCCGGCGGCCAGCACCGGGGTGACGGCGAACTGGAGCTCGTGGGTCCGGAACTGGCCGACCTCGGTGGCCACCGTGGTCCAGCCGGCCCCGGGCTCGTCGAGGGCGACGGTGTAGTTGCGCAGCCCGGCGGCGGTGGAGCCCACCGACTGGGTGTCGACGATGATCCGGTCCACGGTGGCAGGCTGCGCGAACGTCACCGTCAGCGACGGCGTGGTGTCCCCGGCTTGCGACGTCCACCCGTCGGCACCGGCGGGGAGCCCGGCGATGGCTGCGGATCCGTCGCCGCTCGAGGCGGTGGCCGTGGCCCCGGCCGCAGCCGATGCCACGTCGGTGCCGTAGGGCTCGGTGGGCCCGACCGACAACGTGTCCCCGGCCGGGTACGTCATGAAGGCGACGTGGTCGCCGACCGGGAGGCGGTAGGGGGTGCCGGAGGCGGCGGAGACCGTGGCAGCGGTCCCGAACTCGGTGGTCACGGTGATGGGGACCGGCTCCCCCGACGGCGAGGTGGCCGTCACAGCGGCGGCGACGGGGAGGCCGTCGCTCCACAGCGCGGTGAGGGCGTCGGTCCGCCCGGCTGCGGGACCGAAGTCGGCCCGGTAGGTCTGGGGGATGCCGGTGGTCACCGTGCCGAGCGACGGCCGCCCGGCCAGGGCACCGGAGGTCGTCATGGCGGCCAGGGCGGCGGGCTTGACGTAGTCGACACCGTTCTTCGCCTGGATCAGCGAGAAGCTGATGTCGTTGTTGCCGAACGAGCCCTCATCGAAGAAGTAGCTCCAGACCGGGACCCCCAGCACCCGCTGCCACAGCAGGCCGCGGCTGACCGAGTCGGCCTGGCCCAGGAAGTTGTAGTCCCCGTCGCTCCACCAGCCGACCTCGGAGAACCACAGCGGCGTCGACCCGAGCAGCGCCTGCAGCTGGGCGATCTGGGTGGGGATCCCCGACTCCTCGAATGCGGCGTTGTTCCCGGTGTAGGGGTGGATGGCGGCCACGTCCATGTGGGCCAGCCCTCCGGCGGCGATGATCTGTCGCCACCACCAGACCGACGGCTCGAGGCTCGATCCTCCGAGCACGGTGGAGCTGGTGCCCGGCTCCACCGACTTCACGGCTGCGGTGAACGGAGCCAGCACCTTGGTCACATATGCGGTCCCATCGGCCCACCCGGTGTTGTTGGCCTCGTTCCACGGCTCCCAGGCCGTCACCGGGGCGCACGGGGTGCACCCGGCCGGCACGGTGGCGTAGTGGGCGACCAGGGCGGCCACGTCGGCCTGCCACCAGCCGCCGGCGACCAGCGAGCCCAGCACCCAGGGATAGCCGCTGGTCACGCCGAAATAGTCGTGAGCCACCCGCGTGCCGATCACGTGCACGGTGCCGAGCGGCACGATCAGCCCGCCCAGCACGAGTTGCGTCCATTCCCAGGGCGACAGCCTGAAGGCGCGGCGGCGGAACAGCGCCCAGAGGGCGAGCGAGAAATGCAGCAGCAATGCGCCGTACAGCACGACCTGGCCGGGCAGGCCCTGCCAGAGGAAGACGAACCAGATGCGGCCGGCCTCGACGACGCGCAGCGAGATCAACCCCAGCGCGTGGTTGAGCAGATGCGTGGCGACGTAAAGGAGAAGGACGTAACCCGAGCAGAGGCGAAGCCGTCCGACCATGGTCAGCCGCCGCCGCGCCTATTTGAAGAGCGACAGCACCGCTTCAGGCGGCCGGCCAAGTGCGGCGCGCTTGCCCGAGACCACGACGGGACGTTGCAGCAGGATCGGATGCGCGGCGATCGCCTTGGCGACGTCCGCCCGGGTGAGGTCGGCCTTCTTCTTGCCGAGCGTCTTGAACTCCGGCTCGCCATCTCGGATCAGGTCCTTCACGTCGCCGCCGACCAGTTCGATCAGCTTCTCGACCTCGGCCTTGCTGGGCGGCTGCTTGAGATACTCGCGGATCGCCGGATCTATTCCCTTGCTCCTCAGCAGTTCGAGGGCCTGCCGGGACTTGCCGCAGCGCGGGTTGTGCCAGATCGTGATGGTCATGAGCGAAGCTTGGCTGCGGCCTCAGGCCTCGTCCAGTGCGTCGACGCTCGTGGCATCGAGCGCGCTCGTGCTGCCGCCGGCATCGGACGCGCCCGTGGTGCCATCGGCCCCGGCCGGCGCCGGATGGCACTTGCCGAGCAGG
>CAXBRB010000043.1:0-14895 GCA_963977795.1 uncultured Acidimicrobiaceae bacterium | reverse complement strand
TTTTTTAATGATACGGCGACCACCGAGATCTACACTCTTTCCCTACACGACGCTCTTCCGATCTCGGCGGTGGCGCCCTCCGGCGCGATCGTGGTGGCCATGGCGCAAGTGTGCGCCGGGGGTGTCACAGGCACGTCGGCGCCGGGGCCGCCCGGTAGCCTCTGCGGCGATGATCCCGGCGGCCGCCAACACCCTCTTCTTCGTGGTCTTCGGCGCCGCCACCGTGGCCTTCGTGGTCCTCGTGATCCTCACGGCGCGCTTCACCTGGCGCCGCATGACGGCCTCCCGGGACAGCTGGCTGGACAGCCGGCACGGCGAGCCCGAGGACGAGGAGGACGCCGCAGAAGACGGGGAGGAGGACGCCGGCCTGACCGCCCTGGTGCTGGCCGGCGGGAGCACCCGTGGGGCGGTGCAGATCGGCATGCTCCAGGTCCTGGCCGAGCACGGGTTCGTCCCCGACCGCATCTACGGCTCGTCGGTCGGCGCCATCAACGGCGTCGCCTTCGCCAGCGACCCGACCGTGGCCGGCGTCGAGCACATGACCCGGGTGTGGAAGGGGATCCGCCGCCAGACCGTCTACCCGCAGGGGCGGCTCCACGGCCCGTGGCTCTACCTCCAGCAGCGGGACTCGGTGTACTCGAACCTCGGGCTCCGCACCGTCATCGAGGAGGGGCTGGTCCACGAACGGCTCGAGGAGACCCGCATCCCGGTCGAGGTGGTGGCCACGTCGCTGGCCGACGGGGGCGAGCGGTGGTTCACCTCGGGGCCGGCCGTGGACGCCGTGCTGGCCTCGACGGCCATGCCGGCCATCTACCCCCCGGTGGAGATCGACGGCGAGCGCTTCATCGACGGGGGTGTCGTCGACAACGTGCCCGTCCAACGGGCCATCGACGCAGGAGCCACCACCATCGTGGTGCTGCTGTGCGGTCCCCCGGTCTTCTCGCCGCCCCGGGCCAAGCGGCCCGTCGAAGGGATGGTGAACGCCCTCATGATCGCCATCCACGCCCGGTTCGTCCGGGACATGGCGCACCTGCCCGACGGGGTCGAGGTCATCCTCTGCGTCGGGCCCGAAGACGCCACCCGGGACTTCGACGACTTCTCCACCACCGAGGAGCTCATCGCCAAGGGGCGGGCCGAAGCCTCCGAGGTGGTCCGCCGCTACGGGCTCGGCACCATCGCCCACCCGGGGATGCCCCCCCTGGTGCCACCCGATCCGGAGGGGACGGATGGGGCCCACCCGGCGGCACCGGGCGCTCCCGCTGGCGGCCCGGGCCCGTCACCTGTGCCGGAGGCCGTCCCGACCGGTGTCGAGGCCACGGGCCGTAGCGATCCCGGTCAGCCGGCCGGCGCGCCGTCCCCGTCCACCCAGCCCGTCCCCGGCACGTAGCGCCGCAGGATCCGGGCGGGCACCCCGCCGATCACGCAGCGGTCCGGGAAGGTGCCCCGGACCACCGCCCCGGCGCCGACCACGGTGTTCTCACCCAGCGTCGTCCCCGGGAGGATCACCACCCCGGTGCCCAGCCAGCTCCCCGTGCCGATCACCACGGGCACGTCGTGGGGCCACTGGGTGTGGACCACCTCGTCGGGGTTCTCGTAGCCGTGGTTCTGGTCGGTGATGTACACGTAGGGACCGGTGTGGACGTCGTCGCCGATCTCGATGGAGAAGTGGCCGATGATGTGGCTGCCCCGGCCGATCATGCAGCGGTCGCCGATGCGGACCACCGGGTCGGTCACCATCTGCTGGCCGGGGACCATGCCGGCGGTCAGGGCGACGTTGGGGCCGACCAGGGTGTCCCGGCCGATGCGGATCCAGCGCTCCCCGAAGATCGCTCCCGTCGGGAAGCACAGGCAGCTCCCCGGACCGAATGCGCCGAAACCGGCAGCCAGGCGGTCTCCTGGACCGGTGGCCCCGTGGCGCTGGAGCCAGGCCCAGCCGGCATGGATCAGCGAGTGCGTCCACCGGCGCCGCGACCGTCCCAGCGAGCGGGTCGAGGGCACGCCGGGGTGGGGCGGCAGGCCGCCGGCGGGTTCCGTGGGGGACGCGGGCACATGGTGACGGTATCCGACCCGTCTGCGGCCCGACACCGCCGAGCCGAGGCACCCAGGGTGGGGCGGGGCGTTCGACGGCGCTCCGGCGGCGCCCTAGCGTCTCGGTGCACGGAGCCGCCCGCCGGCGGTCCCGGTCGAGGGAAGGGACGATGATGATCAAGCTCACCTGCATGCTCCGCCGCAAGGAGGGGCTGACGCCCGCCGAGTTCCACGCCTACTGGCGGGACGTCCACGGCCCGCTCATCGCCAACTCCAGCGCCGCCAACTACGTGATCCGCTACGAGCAGAACGCCCGGCCGCTCTCGGACTACCGGGACGACGACGACCGGTCCGGCTACGACGGCGTCACCGTCCAGTGGTTCGAGTCGATGGAGAGCTACTACGCCCACATGGGCGAGGACGACTTCCCCGCCATGATGGAGGACATCGCCAAGTTCCTCGACACCGACAGTCTCGACATGGTCCTGACCGAGGAGACCCGCATCGTCATCGACGGCGACGTCGGCTGACCCCGGCGGCCCCCGGACGGCGCCGCATCGACCGCTGGCGGGCCCCGGGCCGCATTGACAGCCCCTACCGTCGGACATACGCTCCACCCGATCGGACAACGTGTCCGACAATCTGGAGGGGGTGTCCGACATGAGCCTGACCGAGCTCGACGTCAGCGGGGTCGACCCCGCCACCATCGACCTGCTGGACTCGTCGGTCTTCGCCGAGCGGGTCCCCCACGAGTGGTTCGCCTACCTCCGCCGGAACGCCCCGGTGTGGTGGCAAGAGGAGAAGGACGGGCCGGGATTCTGGGCCGTCACCTCCATGGCCGGGGCCACCGCCGTCAACCGTGACTACGAGCACTTCTCGTCGGCCCGCAAGGCCACCTACCTGTGGGAGCTCAGCGAGGACGACCTGGCCCAGCAGCAGCTGGTCATGCTCAACATGGACCCGCCGCTCCACACCCGCTACCGCCGGCTGGTGAACAAGGGCTTCACGCCCCGCATGGTGAACCAGCTCCACGAGCGGATCCACGTCGCCACCGACCGGATCATCGACGGGGTGATCGAGCGCGGATCGGCCGACTTCGTGACCGAGATCTCGGCCGAGCTCCCCCTGATCGTCATCGCCGAGCTGCTCGGGGTGCCCACCGAGGACCGGCACCGGATGTTCGACTGGTCGAACCGGATGATCGGCAACGAGGACCCGGAGTACCAGAGCGGTGGCAACACCGCCGAGGCGGCGATGATGGCGTCGATGGAGCTCTACGCCTACGCCTCGGAGCTGTTCGGCAAGAAGCGCATCGACCCCCACGACGACCTGATGAGCGTCCTGACCCAGGTCGAGGTGGACGGCGAGCAGCTCTCCTCCTTCGAGCTCGAGCTCTTCTTCCTCCTCCTCACCGTGGCCGGCAATGAGACCACCCGGAACCTGATCTCGGGTGCCATGGCCGCCTTCTTCGAGTTCCCCGACCAGTGGGAGCTCCTGAAGCAGGACCGCTCGCTCCTGCCGGGCGCCGTCGAGGAGATGCTCCGCTTCGTCACCCCGGTCATGAACTTCCGGCGCCAGTGCACCGAGGACTTCGAGCTCCAGGGCCAGAAGATCGAGGCCGACCAGAAGGTGGTCTTCTTCCACATCTCGGCCAACCGCGACGAGGCCGTCTTCGAGGACCCCCAGCGGTTCGACATCACCCGGGACCCCAACCCGCACATGGCCTTCGGCGGGGGGGGACCGCACTTCTGCCTCGGCGCCAACCTGGCCCGCATGGAGATCCGGGTCATGTTCGAGCACCTGCTCGACCGCATGCCCGACATGCAGCTCGACGGCTCCGTGTCCCGGCTCCAGTCGGCCTTCATCAGCGGGGTCAAGCACCTCCCGATCACCTTCCCGGCCGGCCCCGTCGTCGGCGCCTGAGGTGCCCGGCCGCCGGGGCTCGGACGACCTGAAAGAGGTCATCCGGGACTTCCGCAGGGAGCAGGTGATCGAGGTCGCCCGTCGCCTCTTCGGCGAGCGCGGCACCACCGACGTCCCCATGGACGAGATCGCCGCGGCGGCCGGGGTGGCCCGATCGACCGTCTACGTCTACTTCGCCAACCGGGAGGAGCTGCTGCGCGCCTGCCTGAAGGGCATGCACACCCACCTCATCGACGCCGTGGCCGCCACCTGGGAGGACGACGCCGAGCCGACCCGACGCCTCACCTGCCTGATCGAGGAGATGCTGGCCCGGGTGGACGAGAACCCGGCCTTCTTCCGGCTGGCCATGGTGACCCAGGAGACCCCGTCCAGCGGAGCCGCCGCCGTCGGCGCCGAGCTGGCCCTCATCAGCCTGGACATCGCCCGGCTCCTCCGGGACCTGTTCGACGAGGGCGTGGCCGCCGGCCAGTTCCGCCGCCTCGACCCCGACCGGGCCGTGGCGCTGATCGGCCAGCAGATCTACGGGGCCATCGCCGTGCGGGCCGCCGAGCCGGTGCCCCCGCCGCGCCACGAGGCAGCAGCGGACATCGTCGACTTCGTGGTGCACGGCCTGGCCGGCTGACCGCCGGACGTCACCTGGCCGGCTGTGCGCCGGGCGTCACCTGGCCGGCTGACCGGCCTCCCGTGGCCGACGCCCGCCGAGCGCTACTGGCGTCCGCCGAAGATCCGCAGGAGGGCCAGGTAGACCATGACCGTCGACAACAGGATGGAGAACGCCGAGAACCACTCGGCGTCGGCCTCCAGGCCGGCCTGCTCGGCCCGCTCCACAAAGCTGAAGTCGACGAACAGGTTGGCGATGCCCAGGATCAGGTAGAGGACGCCGAAGATGAGCAGCCCGGCGGTCCCGGTGGTCCCCCATCCCGTCAGCATGGCCACCACCATCACGGCCACCATGGCCAAGCCACCGACCAGCGTCATCTGCAGGAAGCGGGGCCCGACGCGGACCAGACCGGTGCGGTAGACGGTCCAGACCCCGACCACCATGGCCGCCGTCCCGACCACGGCCATCACCACCGCCGACGATCCCGAGGTGACGTAGAACCGGGAGACGACCCCGAGCACCACGCCCTCGACCACGGCGAAGATCGGGGCCAGCACCGGTGCCCGGCGCGGCTGGAAGGAGCACCACAGGCCGGTGCCCAGCCCGGCCACCACGCCGAACCCCGCCACACCTACCGGCAGACCGGACAGGGCGGCGACGACTCCGGTGGCGACGGTGATCAGCACCAGCAGCCCCGCCTTGTTGAGGGCACCGTCGGCGGAGAAGGTCGCCACGCCGGCACCCGACGGAGCGGGACCCTGGGGCTGGAGGTTCCACTGCGACCCGTCCCAGGACCACCAGGAACCGTCGGGCTGCTGGGTCCACCCCGAGGGTGGCGGGACCGTCGGGGCCGGATAGGTGGCCGTCATCCGCCGGTAGTTGGCGTCGGTCCCGAAGGACGCTCCCGAGCGGCGCCGGGTGGCCGTCCCGCCCGAGGGAGCGGGCTGGCCGCTGGTGGGTGCCGAGGTCACGTGGTCTCCTCTCTGCGGTGGCCCGGGATCCGCGCCGGCGCCGCTTCCACGATACCGACGGTGGCGCCCCGTCCGACGTCAGCCGCCGGCGACGGCCGGGACGATGGAGATCGTCTGGCCGGCGGCCAGGGGGGTGTCCAGGCCCTGGAGGAAGCGGACGTCCTCCTCGTCGACGAAGACGTTCACGAAGCGGCGGAGGCCGCCGGCGTCGTCGAAGAGGCGCTCGGCGAACCCGGCGTGGGCGCCGTCGAGCGCGTGCAGCACGTCGCCGACGGTGCCGCCGTCGATCTCGAGCTCGCCAGCACCCCCCGTGAGGGTGCGGAGCTGGGCGGGAATGCGGACCGTGGTCATCGTGGACTCCTCGGGCTGGTGGTGCCGATCTCGTCACCCAGAGCGGCACCGAACGATTCCAGGGTGGGGGCGATGGTGGCGGTGGGGCCGACGGTGTCGGCCAGGGCCTCCACCGTCTTCAGGCCGTGCCCGGTGACCATGGCCACCACCCGCTCGTCCGAGCGGATCGCGCCCTGGGCGGCCAGCTTGGCCAGGGTGGCGATGGTGACGCCGCCCGCCGTCTCGGCGAAGATGCCCTCGGTCCGGGCCAGCAGGCGGATCCCGTCCAGCACCTCGTCGTCGGTCACCGCTGCGCAGGCCCCGCCTGAGCGCCGGATGGTGTCGAGCGCGTACCACCCGTCAGCCGGGTTCCCGATGGCCAGCGACTTGGCCACGGTGTCGGGCTTGACCGGCCGGATGGCATCGGTGCCCTCGGCGAAGGCCGTGGCCACCGGGGCGCACCCCGCGGCCTGGGCCCCCGAGATCCGCACCTCGGGTGCCTCGTCGAGCAGCCCCACCTGCGCCAGCTCGGCGAAGCCCTTGGCCACCTTGGTCAGCTGGCTGCCCGACCCGATCGGCACCACGACATGGTCCGGCGCCTGCCAGCCCAGCTGCTCGGCCACCTCGAAGGCCAGGGTCTTGGAGCCCTCGGCGTAGTAGGTGCGGACGTTCACGTTGACGAAGGCCCACTCGGGCTGCTCGCTGGTCAGCTCGGCGCACAGCCGGTTGACGTCGTCGTAGCTCCCCCGGACGGCCACCACGGTCCCGCCGTAGACGGCGGTCATGGTGACCTTGGCCTTCTCGAGGTCGTGGGGGATGAGGACGATGGAGGCCATCCCGGCACGGGCGGCGTGGGCGGCCACCGAGTTGGCCAGGTTCCCGGTCGAGGCGCAGGCGGCGATCTTGAACCCGAGCTGGCGGGCCTTGGTGAGGGCCACCGAGACCACCCGGTCCTTGAAGGAGCCGGTCGGGTTGGCGGTGTCGTCCTTGATCCACAGCTCGCCCAGACCCAGCTCGGCGGCCAGGCGGTCGGCCCGCACCAGCGGGGTGAAGCCGGCCCCGAGGTCGACCGGCACGGCGTCGGCCACGGGCAGGAGGTCGGCGTAGCGCCAGATCGACCGGGGCCCGGCAGCGATCCGCTCCCGGGAGACGGTCTGGGCGATCCGCTCGTAGTCGTAGGTGACCTCGAGCGGCCCGAAGCAGAAGTCGCACACGTGCAGGGCCTCGGCCGGATACGACCGACCGCACTCACGACAGCGCAAACCTGAGACGAAGTCCACAGCACACTCCTCATCGCTCGGGCATTGGCACCTGGTTCGGCGGAGGGCCGCTCGGCGGCCGCTCCATCCGGTCTGGTTGCCGCAGCGTCGTCGGGCCCGGTCCCTCAGCTGCTCTGGATGATGGGGACATTGTGGCCGAGCACCCCTCGGGACGTCAATGCCGGGCCGCCCGCGACGGACCTGTCCGCCATGAGGGATGATGGGGACATGTTCGGAGCGGAAGCCGTGCGGGGACCAGCGGGGAGCGGGCGACGCCACGACCATGCCGCCTTCGACCCCGCCGCGCTGGCTGACGCCAAGGTCGGCCGGACGGTCTCGGTCTGCATCCCGGCCCGCGACGAGGCCGGCACCATCGGGCCGATCGTGTCCACCGTGGTCACCGGCCTCACGGCGGCCGGCGGCGGGGTTCCGCTGGTCGACGAGGTCGTGGTGGTCGACGACGGCTCCACCGACGGCACGGCCGAGGTGGCTGCGGCGGCCGGCGCCCGGGTGGTCCAGGCCGGCACACCGTCCGGAGGCAAGGGCCAGGCCATGCGGGTGGCCCTGGAGGCCGCCGCCGGCGACCTGGTGGCCTTCATCGACGGGGACGTCACCAACTTCGGCCCGCACTTCGTGACCGGTCTCCTCGGCCCGCTCCTGACCGACGACGGGGTCGCCCTGGTGAAGGGCTTCTACCGCCGCCCCCTCCACGGTGACCCCGGTGGAGGCGGCCGGGTGACCGAGCTGATGGCCCGCCCCGTCATCGACCTGCTCTTCCCGGCCCTGGCCGTGGTCGAGCAGCCCCTGGCCGGCGAGACGGCGGCCCCCCGTTGGGTCTTCGAGAAGTGCCCGCTGGCCGACGGCTACGCCGTGGAGATCGCCCTCCTCATCGACGTGGCCGCCCGCTTCGGTGTCGAGTCCATCGCCCAGGTCGACCTCGGGGTCCGGGTCCACCGCAACCGCCCCCTCGACCAGCTGCGCCCGCAGGCCACCGAGATCCTGGCCGCCGCGCTGGCCCGCACGCCGCACGCCGCCGGCGGCTGATCCCGATGGCCGACGACGCCGGCGCACCTGGCGGGACGGAGGCTGGCGGGATGGAGGCCGGCCGGACGCCGCCGGGAGCCCTGCTGGCCGACACCGTCCTCGTCTCGAACCGGGGACCCCTGGCCTTCCGCATGGACGGCGACCGGCCGGTCCCGGCGGCCACCGGCGGCGGTCTGGCCGGATCGCTGCTCCCCCTCGTCGAGGGCACCGAGGCCGCCTGGGTGGCCTGCGCGCTCGGGCCGGCCGACCGCCTGGCCGTGGTCGAGGGCCGGTTCGCCCTTCCCGGGCTGGCCCTCGAGCCGGTGCTGCCTGATCCTGCGACCTACGCCATGGCCTACGACGTCGTGTCCAACGCCACGCTCTGGTTCTGCCACCACCACCTCTTCGACGCCGCCCGGCGCCCCCGGGCCGACCGCCGCTGGATGGAGGCCTGGGACGCCTACCGCGAGGTGAACGGGCTGGTGGCGGAACGGGTGGCCGAGGTGGCGCCCCCGGGCGGCCGGGTCCTCGTCCAGGACTACCACCTGACCCTGGTGGCCCGCGCCCTGGCCCACCTCCGTCCCGATCTCGCCGCCGTCCACTTCACCCACACCCCCTTCGCCGATCCGGCCGTGCTGCGGATGCTCCCCACCGCGGTGGGGAGCGAGCTGCTCGACGGCCTGGCCGCCCACCGGTCCTGCGGGTTCCACTCCCCCCGCTGGGCCGCCGCCTACCGGGCCGGGCAGGCCGAGCTCGGCGGCCGGGGCGACGTCCCGACCTTCGTGGCCCCCCTCTCGGTCGACCCTGACCGGCTCCGACGGTCCACCGCGGATCCCGCAGTGGCCGCCGCCCTGGCCCGCATCGAGGACGCCGTGGGGGGCGACGACCGCCAGGTCATCGTCCGGGTCGACCGGATGGAGCTCTCGAAGAACCTCCTCCGGGGGTTCTGGGCCTTCGACGACCTGCTCGAGCACCAGCCCCACCTCCGGGAGCGGGTCATCTTCGTGGCCCTCGCCTACCCCACCCGCCAGGGCCTGGCCGACTACCTCGCCTACCAGGCCGAGGTCGAGACCACGGTGGCCCGCATCAACGAGCGGTGGGCCACACCGGGGTGGACGCCGGTGGTCCTCGAGGTTGAGGACCACTATCCCCGCTCTCTGGCCGCCCTCCAGCGCTCCGACGTCCTCCTGGTGAACCCGGTGCGGGACGGCCTCAACCTGGTGGCCATGGAGGGCCCCCTGTGCAACCGGCGCGACGGGGTCCTGGCCCTCTCCCGGGAGGCCGGGGCCTTCGACCTCCTGGGCCACGCCGCCCTCGAGGTCAACCCCTTCGACGTGTCCGGGACGGCCGCCGTGCTGGCCCGGGCGCTGGCCATGGACGACGACGAGCGGTCGGCCCGGGCCCGGGCCCTGCGGGCCGCCGTCACGGCCCAGCGTCCCGAGGCCTGGCTGGCCGCCCAGCAGGAGGCCGCAGCACCGGCGTCCTGAGCCCGTCCGGCCCCGGCCCCGAGACCCGTCCCGAGACCCGTCCCGAGACCGGGGCGGCCTCAGGTGTCGGCCGAGGCCGCCCCGGAGGGTGCAGCACCGGCGAGCCAGTCGAGGATGGCGAGGACGGCGGCGGGACCCGGCACCACCACGTCGGCGGCGGACCGCACCGTCGGATCGGTCTCCTCGTCCTCGGCGGCCACCCCCACCGCGGCCGCACCGGTGGCCGCCGCCCACCGGCGCAGGGCGGCGAAGGCCGGGACGTCGCCCACATCGTCGCCCAGGTAGCAGGCGGCCACCATGCCGGCGCACCGCTCCTCCACCACCGTGCCCTTGTCGACGGCCACCGGCGGGCGGAGCTCCAGCGAGGCCCGGGCCGGGTGGGCGGCCAGGCCCGAGCGTCCGGCCTCGGCGCCGACAGCGTCCCGGACCCACGGCTCGCACCCCGGGTCGGCCCGCCAGTGCACGGTGACCGATGCCCCCTTCCGCTCCACCAGCACACCCGGAGGCGCCGCCGCGGCCAGGAGGTCGGCCGCCTCGTCCACCGCCCCCTGCCACCGGGCCACCTCGGGATGGGACCGCACCACGCCGTCGGGTCCGGCGACCTCGAGGCCGTAGAGGCCGACCAGCTCGACCGCCGAGGCCGCCGCTCTGGGCAGCCGCTCCACCAGGAACGGGACCGGGCGGCCCGACACCACGGCCACCTGTCCGAAACGGGCCGCCAGGCGGACCAGGACCGCATCGGCGCCCGGCAGCGCCACCGCAGCGGACGGCTCGGCCACGATCGGGGCCAGGGTGCCGTCGAAGTCGGTCAGGAGGGCGGTGCGGCCGGGGGCGACCAGGAGCGGCGCCAGGGCGGTCCGGACCGGACCGGGCGGGGCGGACGCTTCAGGTGCGGGTCCGCCCGGCGGCTCAGGTGGACGGCTCAGGTGGACGCCGCGCCGGTCGACCCGCTGGACACCAGGTCCGGCCCGACCACCACCAGCAGCTCGGCGGTGCCGATGGTGCTGACCGGGGCGGCCGTGGTGTACGGCGCCACCACCGAGGCCGGCAGATGGAGCGAGGAGGCCAGGATCAGGGCTGCAGCCTTCTGGCCCTGGACGTAGTAGATGCTCGTGCTGGAGACGTGGGTGGAGGCGTTGATGGGCGACTGCACGGTCCACCCGGCCAGCTGGAGCTGGTTGGTGACGGTGGCGGCGGCACCGGCCGTGCCCGAGGCGTTGGCCACCAGGACCGGGACGTTGGGCACCGCCTTGGCTGCCGTGGTGGTGGTCGACCGAGACGGTGCGGCGGTCGTCGGCGGGGCCGATCCGCCGCCGGCCGGGACGGTCGTGGTCGGGGTGGCGGAGCCGCCACCGGACGGGCCAGGTGCTGCGGTCGGGTGGATCCGGCCGAGGAGCAGGACGGCGACGATCACGAACAGGCCGAGCAGCACCACAGCCCGCTCGAGGGGCAGGCGGTGGGCGCCCGACGGAGCGGTGCCGTCGTCGGGCGGGGCGGGGTCGGCCATCGGGGCCAGCCTGCCGCGCAGGGGGAGGCGGCGCAAGCACCGGCACCCGCCGGGCGCGCCGTCCACCCCTACACTGGCCCGGCGCCCGCACGGTCGGGTGCCCGCCGGTGTAGCTCAGTTGGCAGAGCAGGCGCCTTGTAAGCGTCAGGTCGTGGGTTCGATTCCCACCGCCGGCTCCCCGTCCGCCCCGGGGCTCCGCACGCCGGCGGGTACAGTGCCCCGGTGGGCACCACCGGATCCGCACCGGACCTCGGCGCCACCGCGCCTGATGCCGCAGGTCGGTTCGCCACCGTCCGCCGCCTGACCGAGGCGTTGGCCGATCCCCTCTCCCCCGAGGACCAGACGGCCCAGTCGATGCCCGACGCCAGCCCCACCAAGTGGCACCGGGCCCACACCTCGTGGTTCTTCGAGACGTTCCTGCTCGAACCCCACCTCGAGGGCTATGTGCCCGTCCATGCCGCCTACCGCACCCTGTTCAACTCCTACTACGAGGGGGTCGGTCCCCAGCACACGCGGGCCGAGCGCGGCCTGATCACCCGACCGGGCATCGACGAGGTGGCCACCTACCGGCGCCACGTGGACGCCGCCATGGCCGAGCTCCTGGATGGCACCGGAGCCATCGGCGACGGAGGGACCAGCCCCGATTCGGCGATCGGTGCGCTGGTCGAGCTGGGCATCCAGCACGAGCAACAGCACCAGGAGCTCCTGCTGATGGACATCAAGCACCTGCTCTCGCGCAATCCCCTGCTGCCGGCGTATGCCCCCCTGGGCCCCACCGCCGCCGGTCCGGCCGGGCCGGCCACCTGGACCGCCCATCCGGGAGGGCCGGTGCCCGTAGGCCACGACGGGGCAGGCTTCGCCTTCGACAACGAGTCACCCCGCCACACCGTCCAGCTCGTCCCCTTCGCACTGTGCGACCGGCCGGTCACCGCCGGCGAGTGGCTGGCCTTCATGGACGACGGCGGCTACGAGCGCCCGGAGCTGTGGCTGGCCGAGGGGTGGGCCACGGCCGCCGCCGAGGGATGGGCGGCTCCCCTCTACTGGGCCGAGCGGACCGCCGGGTGGCACGAGTTCACCCTGGCCGGCGAGCGGCCGGTCGATCCGGCCCGCCCGGTCTGCCACATCAGCTTCTTCGAGGCCGACGCCTTCGCCCGGTGGGCCGGGGCCCGTCTCCCCACCGAGGCCGAGTGGGAGGCGGTGTCGGCCAGCCGACTGGGGGCCGGTGCCGGCGTCCTCCCCGCCGCCCGCCTCCTCGACCTCGAGGTCCTGGCCCCGGCACCGGCCGGTGCGGCCACCCACCCCCTGGGGGATGTCTGGCAGTGGACCTCGTCGTCCTATGCCCCCTACCCCGGCTTCGTCCCGCCGGCCGGAGCGGTGGGCGAGTACAACGGCAAGTTCATGGTGAACCAGTACGTGCTCCGGGGCGGCTCGTGCGCCACCCCGCCCGGCCACGCCCGGGCCACCTACCGCAACTTCTTCCCGGCCCGGGCCCGGTGGGCCTTCTCCGGGCTGCGCCTCGCCCGCGACGTCTGACCAGTGCACGTCTGACCGACGGACGTCTGACCAACAGCACCTGACCGGCGGGGCCGGACCGGCGACCTCCGGCGCACGCCCTACCCTGTCAGGGCGCCCATGGCCGACGTCATCCCCCCCACCATCGAGGTCCACCTCACCCCGGCCGACCTGCGGGCGGCCATGGAGGCCGACGTCCGGGCCGGCCTGGCCGCCGAGCCCAAGGAGCTCCCGCCGGTCTACTTCTACGACGACCGGGGCAGCCGGCTCTTCGACGAGATCACCCGTCTGCCCGAGTACTACCCGACCCGGGCCGAGCGCTCCATCCTCGAGGCCCACGCTGTGGACATGGTCACCGCGGCCGGCGCCGACACCCTGGTCGAGCTGGGGGCGGGCACCTGCGACAAGTCCCGGCTGCTGCTGGACGCCATGGCCCGCACCGGCCTGCTCGGCACCTACGTCCCCCTGGACGTCAGCGACACCGTGCTGTGGGAGGCGGCCACCGCCCTGTCCGCCGAGTACCCGGGCCTGGCCGTCCACGCCGTGGTGGGCGACTTCCTCCACCACCTCGGCCACCTCGGCGGCGGGCGTCGACGGCTGGTGGCCTTCCTGGGCGGGACCATCGGGAACCTGGACCCCGCCGGCCGGGAGGTCTTCTTCGCCGACCTCCACCGGTCGATGACCCCCGGGGACGCCCTGCTGCTGGGGACCGACCTGATCAAGGACCGGGGCCGACTGGTGGCCGCCTACGACGACGCTGCCGGGGTGACCGCCGAGTTCAACCGCAACGTCCTGGCCGTCCTCGACCGGGAGCTCGGCGCCGACTTCGACCCGTCCCGCTTCGACCACGTCGCCCGCTGGGACGAGGACGAGCACCGCATCGAGATGTGGCTGCGCTCCCGCGACGAACGGACGGTCACCGTGGCCGACCTCGGCATCGAGGTGCACTTCGCTACCGGCGAGGAGATGCGCACCGAGATCAGCACCAAGTTCGACCCGGTGGCGCTGGCCGCCGAGCTGGACGAGGCGGGCTTCGCCGTCGAGCGGGCCTGGACCTCGGACGGCGACGAGTTCCAGCTGACCCTGGCCCGCCGGACCTGACCAGCCGGCGCCGCCGGATCGGAAGCGGCCCGCAGCGGACGGGAACAGCCAGGCCCGAGACGGCGTTGGAGCAGGCATGACCGTACGTGCGACCTGGAACGGGGCCGTCCTGGCCGAGAGCGATGCCACCGTGGTGGTGGAGGGGAACCACTACTTCCCGCCCGAGTCGGTGGTGGCTGAGCGGTTCGAGCCGAGCGACACCACCACCGTGTGCCCGTGGAAGGGCACCGCCCGCTACCGCACCGTGGTGGTCGACGGCCAGCGCAACCCCGACGCCGCCTGGTACTACCCCGAGCCGTCCGAGGCGGCCGCCGAGATCCGCGACCGGGTGGCCTTCTGGCGGGGCGTGGTCGTCGAGCAGGTCTGACGCAGACCCGGCTCAGCGGCCGTCACCCGTCGAAGGCCGACGGTCGCCTGGAAACGGCTGCTAGCGCGGCGCCTCGCCGGCGGCGGCCCGCTGGCGGGACACGTCGAAGCAGGCGATGGCCCCAGCCGTCGCCGCGTTCAGCGAAGTGAGCGCCCCGTGCTGGGGGATGGCGGCCAGGACGTCGCACCGCTTGCGGGTAAGCGCGGCCAGGCCGGTCCCCTCGCTGCCCAGCACCAGGGCCACCGGCCGGTCGCCCAGCGCCAGGTCGTAGAGGGAGGTCGGCGCCTCGCCCACCAGGCCCACCGACCAGACCCCCAGCCCGGCCAGCGTGGTCAGCGCGGTGGGGATGCCGCCCACCAGGGCCATGGGGAGGTGCTCGATGGCCCCGGCGGCCACCTTGGTCACCGTGGGCGACAGGTGGGCGGCCCGGTGCCGGGGGAGGACGATCCCGGTGACGCCGGCGCACTCGGCGCTACGCAGGACGGCCCCGAGGTTGTGGGGGTCGGTGATGCCGTCGACGACCAGGAGGAACGGGAGCCGGCCCCGGACCGTGGCCTGGCACAGGTCCTCGAGCGGCGTCTCCTCGATGGGCCGGGCCAGGGCCACCACGCCCTGGGCCCCCTCGGTGCGGGCCACCGAGTCGAGGCGCCGACGGGAGACCACCTCGACGGTGACCCGCCGACGGGCAGCCAGGGCCTCGATGTCGTCGAGGTCCTCGAGCGGCGTCTCCTCGATGGGCCGGGCCAGGGCCACCACGCCCTGGGCCCCCTCGGTGCGGGCCACCGA
>CAXBRB010000042.1:0-15288 GCA_963977795.1 uncultured Acidimicrobiaceae bacterium | reverse complement strand
AGGCCGGCCAGGGCCACCAGGCGATAGCAGAGGATCTGGACCACCAGGCCCGGGCCGGCGATGGCGGCCACGGCCCGGCTGACCGCCACCACCAGCGGCCCGTACGGCGAGGCGGTGTGGCGCCAGACCGAGGCCACCGAGGAGAGCTCGGGTCCGGGGCCCAGGTCGGTCGGGGTGGCCACATAGGGGTCGAAGCCCCGGTGGACCAGCTGCCCCTGGGCCACGTAGCTGTAGAGGTCGCGGCTGAACAGGGGGACCCCGACCAGGAGGGGCAGCCCCCAGGCGGCCAGCAGGGCCCAGCACCACCCCGGGGTGAGCCGGCCGGCCCGGGCCTCGACGCCCACGCCGATCCAGGCGCCCACCACGGCGGCCACCGAGACAGCGAAGCCGACGTGGGCCAGGGCCGAGGTGCCCGCCGGGACGGTGAACCACCAGGACCCGGCTCCGGGCCCCGGGGTGGCGCCGATGGCCGAGCCGAAGGTGACGGTGCCCACCGCTCCGGCCGTGCCCAGCGCGCCCCAGCCCACCAGCCGGCGGGGCCGGCAGGCGGAGGCCTCGGACGTCGGGACGGTGGCCACGGTGGTCATGCCAGCAGGCCCGACCACCAGGCGATCACGTGGCCAAGCCCCTGGGCCCACACCCCCCGGAACAGCAGGAGGACGACGAAGGGCAGGAACATGAGCACGGGCTGCAGCTCGTAGTAGCGGGGCAGGGCACGGGCCGGCAGCAGCCGCTCGAGGACCGAGGCGCCGTCCAGCGGCGGGCAGGGCAGCAGGTTGAAGAGGCCGAGGACGATGTTGGCCACGCCGGCGATGAAGAGCACCTGGCCGAGCAGGCTGGGCGGGTAGTAGCCCTGGCCCACCGTGACGGCCCGGACGTCGGCGGGGACGACGGCCACGAAGCACAGGCCGACCAGGCCGGCCAGGGCGAAGTTGGTCAGGGGGCCGACCAGGGAGACCAGCACCATGTGGTTGCGGGGGCTGCGCAGGCGCCGGGGGTCCACGGGGACCGGCTTGGCCCAGCCGTAGGCGCCGACCCCGGACAGCGAGAGCACGGCGGGGACCAGCAGGGTGCCCACCGGGTCCACGTGGCGGACCGGGTTGAGGCTGAGGCGCCCGGCCTGGCGGGCCGTCGGGTCGCCGAAGGCCAGGGCCACCACCCCGTGGGAGAGCTCGTGGAGGATGATCGACGGGATCAGCACGCAGAAGTAGATGATCTCGAAGCGGGTGATGCGGTGCGTGACCACCAGCAGGACGATCAGGGCCGCCCCGATGC
This sequence comes from uncultured Acidimicrobiaceae bacterium, assembly GCA_963977795.1. Taxonomy (GTDB): domain Bacteria; phylum Actinomycetota; class Acidimicrobiia; order Acidimicrobiales; family RAAP-2; genus Bog-756. The sequence continues at coordinate 14,013 of CAXBRB010000042.1, read as the reverse complement.
CACCGATGATCAGGGCACGGCGGTCCCACGGGTGGCGCGGCCGACCGCCTCTGCCCTGACCGCCGCCTCCACGACCACCACTCCCCTGGCCGGCGCGTCCCTGACCGGCGTCTCCCTGGCCGGGACCCCAGGCGTCCACCGGACCGTGCGTCAGGGCCGGCTGGCGTGCCGGATGCAGTACCGGGTGGCCGGCATGGCCTCCAGGCGGGCCGGATCGACCGGGTCGCCACACTCCAGGCAGCTCCCGTAGGTGCCCGCATCGAGGCGCTCCAGCGCCTCGGCCACGGCCTCCAGCGAGTCGCCCAGGCGGGTGGCCAGCGCCTCGGCCTCGCCCCGCTCGGCCGTCACCTGGCTGGTGTCGGCGAAGTTCGAGTCGTACTCCAGGCCGCCGGCATCGCCGTGGCCCAGCTCGGCCAGCTCGGCCCGCAGCTGGGCGGCCTCGGCTTCGAGGAGGGTGCGGTAGTCGGCGGACCCGGCGGGGGTCGGCGCATCGGCAGGAGCGTCGGACGGCATCGGCTGATCCTACCGCCCCGGTCGGATCAGCCCTGGCCGGCGCGGGGGTGGGCCCGGTCGTAGGCGGCCCGGAGGTGCTCCTGGCCCAGGTGGGTGTAGAGCTGGGTGGTGGCGATGGAGGCGTGGCCGAGGACCTCCTGGACCACCCGGATGTCGGCCCCGTGGGCCAGCAGGTGGCTGGCGCACGAGTGGCGGAGCACGTGGGGGCTGACCACGTCCTCGAGGCCGACCCGACGGGCCCGTCCGGCCACGGCGGCCCAGGCGCCTTGGCGGCTGAGCCGTGCGCCCCGGGTGTTGAGGAAGACGGCCTCGGCGTCGCCACGCCGGGCCCACCGCTCGGGGGCCAGCCGGGGCCGCCCCTCCGGGCCCAGCCACCGGGCCACGGCCGCCCGGGCCGGCCCGCCCACCGGCACCAGCCGCTCCTTGGCGCCCTTGCCGACCACCCGGAGCATGCCCTCGTCCTCGCCGTCGAGATCGAGGAGCGAGAGGCCCACCACCTCGGAGATCCGCGCCCCGGTGGCGTAGAGCACCTCCAGCAGGGCCCGGTCCCGCAGGTCGACCGGACCGGTGCCGTCCACCGAGTCGAGCAGGGCGGCCACCTGGTCCTCGCTGAGGGCCTTGGGCAGGCGCCGGGGCAGGCCCGGGGAGCGCACGTCGACGGTGGGATCGGCGGCCAGCACGTCCTCGGCCACCAGGAAGCCGAACAGGCCGCGGAGGGCGGCGGTGGCCCGGGCCACCGAGGCCGGGTGGCGGTCGGCGTCCCGCAGGGTCCCCAGGTACGCCTCGATGGTCCCGGCGTCGGCGCCCAGGGGATCCTCCCCCCGTGCGGCCATCCACCCCTCCCAGGCGGCCAGGTCCCGGCGGTAGGCGGCCAGGGTGTTGGCGGCCCGCCCCTTCTCCACGGCCAGCCAGGAGAGGTACTCCTCGGCCCCGGGCGACAGCGGCCGGGCCGCCACCGGCGTCCTAGCCCGCCGGGGGGAGGTGGCGCCGGGCCAGGGCCACCCCGAGCACGGTCTGGGCGTCCACGATGGTCCCATCGTCCACCAGTGCGTCGAAGCGCTCCAGCGGGACCTCCACCACCTCGAGGTGGACCTCCTCAGCCCCGTGGCGGTCGTGGGCCACCGGGGAGAGGCCGGTGGCCAGGAAGATGCTGGTCCACTCGTCGCAGAAGCCGGGGGTGTTGGCCATCCGGATCAGCGGGACCAGGGCCTCGGCGGCGCACCCGACCTCCTCGGCCAGCTCACGACGGGCCGTGGTCTCGTACGGCTCCCCCTCCACGTCGCAGGTCCCGGCCGGGATCTCCAGCAGCCACCGGTCCACGGCCGGACGGTACTGGCGGACCAGGAGCACCCCGCCCGCTGCGGTCACCGGCACCACGGCCACCGCACCCGGGTGGCGGACGATGTCCCGCTCGAACCGCTCCCCGTCGGGGGCGGCGAAGGAGGCCCGCTGGATCCGCAGGAACCGGCCCCGGTGGATGGTCTCCTCGCCCAGCGGCGTGAACACCGGCAGCTCGGCCTCGGGGGTCAGGCCGGGGAGGTCAGCCGACGGCACCGATGTCGATCAGGTGGGGGTCGCGGCCCTCAGCCCGGGCCAGGGCCGCCCCGACCAGGCCCCGGAAGAGCGGGTGGGGGCGCTCGGGACGGCTCTTGAACTCGGGGTGGGCCTGGGTGCCGACCCAGAACGGGTGCCCGGGCAGCTCGATGAACTCCACCAGGCGGCCGTCGGGCGAGAGGCCCGAGCAGACCAGGCCGGCCTCCTGGAGGCGGTCCCGGTAGCGGGAGTTGACCTCGTAGCGGTGGCGGTGGCGCTCGGACACCACCACGTCGCCGTAGGCCTCGGCCACCTGGGAGCCGGGCTGGAGCCGGGCGTCGTAGGCGCCGAGCCGCATGGTGCCGCCCTTGTCGGCCACGTCGACCTGGTCGTCCATCAGGTCGACCACCGGGTGGCGGGTGGTGGCGTCGAACTCCCGGGAGTTGGCCCCCTCGAGGCCGGCCAGGTTGCGGGCCACCTCGATGATCATGACCTGGAGGCCCAGGCAGAGCCCGAGCAGCGGGAGCTCGTGCTCGCGGGCGTAGCGGGCGGCGGCGATCTTGCCCTCCACGCCCCGCTCGCCGAAGCCGCCGGGGATGACCAGGCCGTCGAAGGCCCGCAGCCCGTCGTGGTCGAGCAGGTCGGGCACGGTGGCGGCCTGGATCCACTCGATCTCCACCTTGGCCCCGTGGTGGAAGCCGGCGTGGCGGAGGGACTCGACCACCGAGAGGTAGGCGTCGGGAAGGTCGACGTACTTGCCGATGATGCCGATCCGCACCGGACGGACGGCCGCCTCCACCTGGGCCACCAGGTGCTCCCAGGGGGCCAGGTCGATGGGGTGGTCGGCCGGGTCGATGGCCAGCTCGCCGAGGATGTAGCTGTCCAGCCCCTCCTCGTGGAGGACCAGGGGGATCTGGTAGATGTTGGCGGCGTCCACCGCCGAGACCACGGCCTGGACGGGCACGTCGCACAGCAGCGAGATCTTCCGCTTGAGGTCGTCGGAGATCATCCGGTCCGACCGGCAGACGATGACGTTGGGCTGGATGCCCCGGCTGCGCAGCTCGGTGACCGAGTGCTGGGTGGGCTTGGTCTTCTGCTCCCCCGACGGGCCGAGGTAGGGCACCAGGGTCAGGTGGACGTAGCAGACGTTCTCCCGGCCGACGTCACCGCGGAACTGGCGGATGGCCTCGATGAAGGGGACGATCTCGATGTCGCCCACCGTGCCGCCGATCTCCACGATGACCACGTCGACCCCGGGCTGGCCGAGCTTGCGGATGTGGTTCTTGATCTCGTCGGTGACATGGGGGATCACCTGGACGGTCTTGCCCAGGTAGTCCCCCCGGCGCTCCTTGGCGATGACCGAGGAGTAGATGCGGCCGGTGGTGGCGTTCGAGCCCTTGTGGAGGTTCTCGTCGATGAAGCGCTCGTAGTGGCCGAGGTCGAGGTCGGTCTCCCCGCCGTCCTCGGTCACGAAGACCTCGCCGTGCTCGAAGGGGTTCATGGTGCCCGGGTCGACGTTGATGTAGGGGTCGAGCTTGCACATGGTCACCTTCAGGCCACGGGCCTTGAGGAGGCGGCCCAGCGACGAGGCGGTGAGTCCCTTGCCGAGCGACGAGGACACCCCGCCGGTGAAGAAGATGAACTTCGGCCCCCGCGTCGGGGCCTCCGGGTCCTCGGGGGCTGGCACGTCCTGAGGGTACCCGACGTCACCGCGGGGTGGCGGGAACCCCGTCGGGATCAGGTGCCGGGTGCGGTGCCGGCCCCGGCCCGACCGGCCAGCAGCTCGCGGGCATGGGTGCGGGCCGACTCGCTGTCGGGCCGTCCCGAGAGCATGCGGCTGAGCTCCACCACCCGGTCCTCGCCGGCCAGCGGCGCCACCACCGAGCGGGTCCGCCCGCCCTCGGTCACCTTGCGCACCTCCACCTGGTGGTCGGCCTGGGCCGCCACCTGGGCCAGGTGGGTGACCACCAGCACCTGGGCGTGGTGCCCCAGGCCGGCCAGGGCTGCGCCGACGGCCTCGGCCGCCGCCCCGCCCACTCCGGCGTCCACCTCGTCGAAGACCAGGACCCCGGGGGACTCGGTCAGGGCCAGGCGGACGGCCAGCATGGTGCGGGCCAGCTCGCCGCCGGAGGCGGCCCGGGCCAGGGGCTGGGCGGGCTCGCCGGGGTTGGCGGCCAGGGTGAACGTGACGTCGTCGGCGCTCCCCTCCCCCTCCACGAGGACGGCGATACGGGCCGACGGCATGGCCAGCTGGTGGAGGGTGGCCTCGATCTCCTCGGCCAGCAGCGGCGCCACCTGGCGGCGGGCCCGGGCCACGGCGGCCTCCTCCTCGGCCACCTCCCGGCGGGCGGCCTCCACGTCGCCGTCCAGGGTGGCGGCCCGGGCCTCGGCCCGGGCCAGCTCGTCGAGCGACGCCCGGGCCTGCTCGGCGAAGGCGGCCACCTCGGCGAGGCTCGGACCGTACTTGCGCTCCAGGTCGTGGAGCAGGGTCCGGCGGGCCCGCACCTCGGCCAGGCGGGCCGGGTCGTCCTCCCAGGTGTCCACCACCGAGCGCAGCTCGCCGGCCAGGTCGGCCAGATCGGCCATGGCCGCCCGGACCCGGTCGTCGAGGGGGGCCAGCGCACCCCGCCCGGCCAGGGCGCCTGAGGCATCGGCCAGCCGGTCGACCGCCCCGCCGTCCTCGGAGACGGCCGCCAGGGCGTGGGCCGCCGCCTCCCGGTGGGCGGCCGCCGCGGCCAGGCGCTCCTCCTCGTCGGCCAGGAGCCGGTCCTCGTCGGGTCCGGTGATGCGGGCCGCTTCGATCTCCTCGGCCTGGTAGGTCAGCATCTCGGCCTCCCGGGTGCGCTGGCGGGCGTCGCCGCCCAAGCGCTCGGCCTCGGCCAGGAGCCCGGACAGGTGGCGACGGGCCTCGACGAGTGGGCCGGTGTCGACCTCGCCGAAGGCGTCCAGGGCCTGACGCTGGGCCTCGGCCTGGACCAGGGTCCGGTGCTGGTGCTGGCCATGGAGCTCGAGCAGCCCGGCGGCCACCTCGGCCAGCGCGCTCACGGGGACCATGCGCCCGTCCACCCAGGCCCGGGACCGCCCCTGGCGGGCCACGGACCGGGCCAGCACGATCTCGTCGCCACCGTCGGGGGTGCAGAACCGCCCCTCGACCACGGCCTCCTCGGCGCCGGCCCGCACCACCCCGGGGTCGGCCCGGCCCCCCAGGAGCAGGCTGAGGGCGCCGACCAGGAGGGTCTTGCCGGCACCGGTCTCCCCGGTGAGGGCGGTGGTGCCGGCGGCCAGCTCGAGGGTGACGTCGTCGATGACCCCGAGGTCGCGGACCCGCAGCTCGGCCAGCAGGCGCGCCACCGTCGCCCCTACCGGTCGGCCAGCTGGAACTTGGCCCGCAGGATGCTGTGGAAGGCCCGGCCCCCGAAGGTGACCAGCCGGGCCGGATGGGCCCCTTCGGTGCAGGTGACCGTCGATCCGGGCTCCAGGGTGCCGACGGTCAGGCCGTCGAGGACCAGGACGGCCGGCCGGGGGCCGAGGACCTCGAGGACCACCTCCTGGTCGCGGGCCAGCACCAGGGGCCGGTCGAAGAGCATGTGGGGGGAGACCGGGGTGAGCACGATGGCCGACAGGCGGGGCGAGAGCAGGGGCCCCCGGGCCGAGAGGTTGTAGGCCGTCGATCCGGTGGGGCTGGCCACCAGCAGCCCGTCGGCGGCGTAGGTCACGAAGGGCCGGCCGTCGATGGAGGCGGCCAGCCGCACGGTGTGACCGGGGACGGTCTTCTCCACCGAGGCCTCGTTGAGGGCGCTGCGCTCGGCCACCACCTGACCGGCGGGGTCCCGCAGGGTGACGGCCAACGTCATGCGCTCTTCGATCTCGTAGCGGCCGGCCAGGAACCGCTCGAGGGCGTCCTCCAGGCCCGACGGCTCGACCTCGGTCAGGTAGCCGAGCCGCCCGAGGTTCACTCCCAGGACCGGGGCCGCCGAGCCGAGGGTGGCGGCCACGGTGCGCAGCAGGGTGCCGTCGCCGCCCAGGCAGACCACCAGGTCCACGGCGCCGTCGTCGGGCGCCCCGGCCACCTCGTGCCCCCGCCCGGTCAGCCAGTCGGCGGCCCGGGTGTGGAGCTCTTCGGCCTCGGGCCGGTCGGGGTTGGCCACGAAGGCCACGCGTGCCATGGTCAGCCGTCCCCGTCGGCGCCGTGGACCTCGGCCACCGCGGCGTCGATCAGGTCGGCGAGCGCTCCGGCCGGTGCTCCGGCCGACGACCCGGCCGCGCCCGGGGCCCGGGCATGCAGGAGGTACTCGACGTTGCCGGCGTGACCGGTGATGGGCGAGGCCATGGCCCCCATGATGACTGCTCCGGCGCCTTCGAGCGCGGTTGCCACCCCCTCGAGGGCCCGGCGGTGGACCTCGGGATCGCGGACGACGCCCTTCCCTCGGGACACCTCGACCCGACCGGCCTCGAACTGGGGCTTGACCAGGAGCACCAGCGGGGCGCCCGGAACCAGGGCCTCGCCGGTGAGTGCCGGCACGGCCCGGGTGGCGGAGATGAAGGAGAGGTCGGCCACGGCGGCGTCCACCGGTGCGCCCTCGAGCAGGCCGAGGGTGACGTCCCGGATGTCGGTGCGCTCGAGATCGACCACCCGGGCATCGGCCCGCACCCGCTCGTGGAGCTGGCCGTGGCCGACGTCGACCGCGTAGACGCGGGCGGCGCCGGCCTGGAGGAGGCAGTCGGTGAACCCACCCGTCGACGCGCCGGCATCCAGGACCCGCCATCCCCCGGGATCGAGGGCGAAGCGGTCGAGGGCGGCGGCGAGCTTGATCCCGCCCCGGCTGACGAAGCGGGGGGCGTCGCCGATCAGCTCGACCGGTTCCGCAGCCGCCACCAGGCGCGCCGGCTTGTCGGCCACGCTCCCGGAGACCAGGACGCGTCCCTGGGCGACCAGGTCGACGGCGTGGGGGCGGCTGTCGGCCAGGCCCCGGGCGACCAGCACCCGGTCCAGGCGCTGGCGCCCGGCAGCGCTCAGCCGGCTGCTGCCTTCTTCGCAGGGGCCTTCTTGGCGGCCGTCTTCTTGGCCGGAGCCTTCTTCACCGCGGCCTTCTTGGCCGGGGCCTTCTTGGCGGCCGTCTTCTTGGCCGGAGCCTTCTTCGCCGCCGTCTTCTTGGCGGGGGCCTTCTTGGCTGCTGCCTGCTTCGCGGGGGCCTTCTTGGCCGGGGCCTTCTTGGCGGTGGCCGTGCGGGCCGCCGTGGTCACCGTGCCGGCGCCCCGCCCGAGCAGATCGGCCACCTGCTTGGCCAGGTCCTCGAGGTTGGTGATGCCGAGGTTGTCCAGCTGGCGGCCCACCTCGGCCCGCACGACGGCCATGACGGCCTCGGAGCTCTTGCGGCTCCGGTCGATGAGCTCCTCGACCCGGGCACGGGCCTCGCCGCGCTGGACCTCGCCGCTCTGGACCAGCTCGGCCACCAGCTCCTCGGCCCGCTTGCGGGTCAGGTTGGTGAAGGCCACGCCGGCGTCGATGTAGCGCTGCAGGGAATCGTTGGTTGCCATGGGGCAAGCGTACCTGTAGTGCTTGCTCAGAGCAAGCACTCTGCTTGCATCCGCGAGAATCCCCCCGGCCCGGTCAGGCGCCGAGGACCTCGGCCACCAGCGACACCAGGTCGGGCCGGCGGACGGCCACCGGGCACTCGTCGACCGGGGAGCCCGGCGGGGTGACCCCGGAGTCGACCAGGGCGAAGGCCACCCCGAGCGCGGCAGCCATGCGGCCGTCGGTGCCGGGCTGGTCCCCCACCAGCACCGTCCCCGGGCCTGGGGCCACGCCGAGCGAGTCGACGAGGTAGCGCTGCATGGGGACGTTGGGCTTGCCGGCCACCTCCGGCGCCACGCCCGACGCCGTGGCCACGGCAGCCAGGAGGGCCCCGGAGCCCGGGACCAGCCCGTCCGGGGTGGGGTGGGTGGGGTCGGCGTTGGTGGCCACCAGGCGGCCGGTGTGCCGGGCCGCCGTGGCGATCCGGGTCAGGGCGGCGAAGTCGAACTGGCGGCTCCACCCCACGACGGCGGCATCCCCGGGCCCCTCTCCCGCTGTCGTCGGACGCACGCCCCGCTCCTCCAGGGCCTCCAGGACGCCGTCCTCGGCCAGCACGGTGGCCGATTGGCCGGGCTCGAGCAGCGACGCCGCAGCGCGGGCCGACGTGGCCAGCTCCCCCGGGTCGGCGTCGATGCCCACGGCGGCCAGGCGTCGACGGAGGGCGGCCAGGGTCGGCGACGAGTTGTTGGTCACGAAGGCCACCCGGGCGCCGCTGCGCCGGATGGCGTCCACGGCACCGGCGACGTCGCCGATCGGCGTGCCGGCCAGCCAGACCACCCCGTCGAGATCGAGGATCCACTGGGTGGGCCGGCCGAGACCACCGGGTCCCCGGTCGCTCATCGCCGCCGGCTCATCTCCGGCTGCTCATCCCAGGTCGGCGTCGCCGTCGGCAGGCGGGACGGCCGATGCCGTGGGCCGCCGGCGACGGGTGGCCGCGGCGAGCCCCTCGGCCGACTCCATGGCCCGGGCGATGAGACCGGTCAGGTGGTGCAGCGGCTCTGCGGCGGCGGGTCCCGCCGTCGGCGACGCCGCCTCGCGCTCCGTCGCGGCCTCGGTGCCCTCGGGCGAGGGGTCGACCGGACGGGCCGCCAGGTCGGCGATGCGCTCCCCGGTCACCTTGGCCGCCCGCTCCCAGTAGCTGCGGAACATGCCGATGTCGAAGGCGCCGTCACGCACGCGGGCCTGCTCGAGGAGGCGGGCCGGCGGGTTGCGCAGGTCCCGCACCAGGTGGAGCTGCTCCATGAGCTTGAGCACGTACCAGGTCGGGTCGATCTCCCACCACCGGAAGCCCTGACGGACCGAGGCGGGCAGGTAGTGGTGGTTGTTGTGCCACCCCTCGCCGCCGGTGACCAGGGCGATCAGGAACGAGTTCCGGCTGGTGTCGGCCGTGGCGTAGCGGCGCCGTCCCATGACGTGGGCCAGCGAGTTCACCAGGAAGGTGGCGTGCCACAGCAGGACGGTGGAGAGGAAGAAGCCGATCACCAGGCCGCCCCACCCGCCGATCAGGAAGCAGACCGCACCCAGCGACCAGGGGCCGATCCACTGGTGGCGCTCCAGGAGGCGCAGCTCGGGGTAGGCGGCGAAGTCCTTGATGGCCGACAGGTCGGTGTCCTTGAACCGCGTCGAGAGGATCCACCCGACGTGGCTCCACCAGAAGCCGTCCCGGGGCGAGTGCACGTCCCCGTCGAGGTCGGTGTAGCGGTGGTGGATCCGGTGGTGGGAGGCCCACCACAGAGGGCCCTTCTGGACCGCCGTGGTGCCGCCGAAGGCCAGGAGGAATTGGACGACGCGGTTGGTCTTGAAGGCCCGGTGGGCGAAGTAGCGGTGGTAGCCGGCGGTGATGCAGAACATCCGCACGCCGTAGGTGATGGCGCAGAGGACCCAGTCCTGCCAGGTCACGGTGACGAAGAAGGCGGCCAGCGGGGCCAGGTGGCAGCCGAAGAACGGGATGGCCGAGACCCAGTCCGTCCGGTCCCGGGGCGCGTCGGCGCCCGGGGCGGCCGATCCCGGGGGCTCCACCAGGGCGGTGCCCATCAGACGGCGTAGAGGTCGCCGCTGGCCCCCCGCACGACCTTGACCGGAGTCAGGCCGGTGGTGGCCGGGCCGACGGTGACGGCGCCGGTCTTGGGGTTGAACTCCGAGCCGTGGCACGGGCACACGATCACCTTGGCCGAGGGCTGGTAGGCCACCGTGCAGCCGGCGTGCGGGCAGATGGCGTCGAAGGCGGTGAACGTCCCGGCCGGGTTCTGGATGACCAGGCCGGGGTCGCCGGTCTTGGGGATGGTGAAGGTGGCCGAGCCGCCCACCGGCACGCTGGAGGCCGGGCCGATGGCCGTCCCGGCCGGCGCAGGCGCCGTGGTGGTGGTGGTCGATCCCGGGGCTGCCGTGGTGGTGGTCGTGGCCGGGGCTGCCGTGGTGGAGGTGGTGGAGGTGCCCGGTGTGGCCGAGGTCGACGAGCCGAAGAGCCGCCCCAGGCCGGCGGCCAGCGCCGCCACCACGACCGATCCGCCGGCTACCAGGCCGGCCACCGCACCGGTGGACAGGACGGTCCGGCGGGAGACACCGCCGGCCGCGGCCGGCGCAGCGGCAGCCCGTCGTGCGGCCAGCCAGGTGTCGAGGGCCGGCGCGCCGGCCGCCCCGGCCAGCACCAGGGGCGTCCAGGCGAAGGTGAAGACGATGTCCGACCCGCTGTAGTACGGGTCGGAGTTGAACGAGACGGCCAGGAACAGGCTGAAGGCCAGGACCATCCCGCCGACGGCGGCCACCCGGGTGAGGAAGCCCACCAGGGCGCCGACGCCCACGGCCACCTCGCCCAGGGCGATGATCAGGCCGAGCACCGGGGCGATGGAGGCCAGGTGCCCGAGGAGGCCCCCGATGGGGCTGGTGTGGGCCGCCCCGACCAGCTGGCTGTGGATGGAGATGGGGCTGGCCGAGCGGAAGAAGTCGGGGTTGGCCAGCTTCTGGAGGCCGGCGAACAGGAAGGTGACGCCCAGGAAGAGGCGCAGCGGGAGCAGCGCCCACCCCGGCTTGAGGACCCCGTCCGGGGTGCGCCACGACCACAGGTCGTCGGCCGCGTCCGGAGCGTCGCCCCCGGCTCGGCGCTGGGCTGCCCGGGTGCGGCGGGCGGCGTTCGAGGTCATGGCTGCGCTCCCATCGCCCGCACGTTAGCGGGTGGGGTGCGTCCAGACGGCCCACGGCCGACGGCCCGGCGTGGGGCCGGGGACGGCCCGGGTCTACGATGGACCCGTGGCCACCACCTCCCCCGCCGTCGGGACCGACACCTCGTCGGCCGACCGTGCCATGCGGCGCCTGCTGCGGGTGCCCGACGAGCGCACGGCGCCCACCGAGCGGGACACCCAGCGCCTCTTCGGGGTGTCGGTGCTGCTGTCGGCCACGCGGTGCCTGCTCAGCTACATCGTCTTCCCCATCGTCCTGCCGGCCCTCGGCTTGGCCAAGGGCGTGGGCCCGTGGATCGGCATCCCGGTGGGCCTGCTGGCGCTGTACTTCGACGCTCTCGGTATCCGTCGGTTCTGGCTGGCCGACCACCGCCAGAAGTGGCTGTTCACCGCCATCTACGCCGTGGTGGGCACCATGGTGGCCGTCCTGGTCGTCATCGACGTCGTCCACCTCCTCGGCTGAACCCCGGGGCCCGGCCGGGTCGGGCCGGCGCCGGACTCAGGGGGTGACGATCGGGAAGTTCCGGTCCGGGGCCTCCACCAGGGCCAGGAGCCGGCCGAGGACGGCGGGGTCGCCCTCCTGCTCGATGGCGTCGAGGCCGAGGCCCACCATGGCCCCGAGCATCTGCCCCTTGGTGAGGCGGAGGGTGAGGTCGGCGCCCGGGGTGCCCTCGGGGACGATCCGGTGCACCAGCACGCCGTTGCCCAGGGCGGCCCGGTGGGTCTCGCCCAAGTCGGTGACCACCCAGTCGACGGTGCACCGCTCGTCCCACGCCCGTGGCCCGTCGATGCGCACGGCCACGGCATCGAGGAGCTGTTCGACGGTGAGGCCGGCCAGCAGCTCCAGGGAGCCGACGGCCGGGGCGGGCTGGCCGAGGCCGTGGCGCAGCTCCGCCGCCCCGGTGAGGAAGAAGTTGCGCCAGGTGGCGTTCTCCGCCCCCCAGCCCAGGCGGTCGTAGACGTCGGCCAGGGCGAGTCGGGCCCGCTCGTCGTCGGGATCGGCGAAGACGACCTTGTCGAGCAGCTCGGCGGCGAAGCGGAGGTCGCCGTCCTCGGCGTAGGACGCCGCTGCGGCCACGACGGCGTCGGCCCCGCCCATGCAGGCGACGTACCGAGCCGCCGACGCCTCGGGCGGGTGCTGCCACAGGTGGGCCGGGTTGCCGTCGAACCAGCCCAGGTAGCGCTGGTAGACGGCCTTGACGTTGTGGCTGACCGACCCGTAGTAGCCGTGGCAGTGCCAGGCGGCTTCCAGGGCCGGCGGGAGCTCGATGGCCTCGGCGATCTCCGCCCCGGTCAGGCCCTGGTTCATCATCCGCACCGTCTGGTCGTGGAGGTAGGCGTACAGGTCCCGCTGGAGGCCCAGGTAGGCCGCCACCTGCTCGGAGCCCCAGGTGGGCCAGTGGTGGGAGGCGAAGGCCACCTCGGCGTCGCCGGCGAACAGGTGGATGGCCTCGTCCAGGTAGGCGGCCCACACCCGGGCGTCGCGCACCACCGCCCCCCGCAGGGTGACCAGGTTGTGGAGGTTGCGGGTGGCGTTCTCGGCCATGCACAGGGCGCGCAGGTCGGGGAAGTAGAAGTTCATCTCGGCCGGGCACTCGGTCCCCGGCGTGCTCTGGAAGACCGTGCGCACGCCGTCGAGGACCAGCTCCTCCCCGGTGGCGGCGATCTCCACGGTGGGCGGGACCAGGCCGATGGTCCCCGTGGAGGTGGCCATGCCCAGGCCGCAGCCGATCTGGCCGGCCGGCCCCTTGGGCAGGGACGTGCCGTACATGTAGACGGCCCGGCGGCTCATGGCCACCCCGGCGTAGACGTTCTCGGACACGGCCGACTCCATGAAGCCGTGCGGGGCCACGATGGGGATCCCGGGATCGGCCCCGTCCAGGACCCCCCGGACGCCGCCGAAGTGGTCGACGTGAGCGTGGGTGTAGATGACCGCCGTGACCGGCCGGTCCCCCCGGTGGGCCCGGTAGAGGCCGAGGGCGGCGGCCGCCGTCTCGGCCGAGATGAGCGGGTCGATGACGATGACGCCGGTCTCGCCCTCCACCAGGGTCATGTTGGAGAGGTCGAGTCCCCGGACCTGGTAGATCCCCGGGCGCACCTCGTACAGGCCCTGGCGGGCCACCAGCTGGCCCTGGCGCCACAGGCTGGGGTGGGCCGTGTCGGGGCAGGGGCCGTCCAGGAACCCGTAGGCGTCGTTGTCCCAGATCACCCGGCCGTCGGCTGCGGTCACCACGGCCGGCGTGAGGGCCCCGAGGAAGCCCCGGTCGGCATCGTCGAAGTCCGCGGTGTCGTGGAACGGGAACCGGGCGGGATCGAGGTCGGCCATGGCTGCATCCTTCCAGACCCGTCCGCCCGGTGGGGCGCCCTCTACGCTGGGGCCGGCGACGGGATGCCCGCCCGGAGCCGACCGGCCGGCGGCCCGCCGGCCCGGGATCCGCCCGGGCGAGGGAGCACGCCATGCTGACCGCCGGACTCCACCATGTGGCCACGATGACGGCCGACATCGACCGGCTGTGCGCCTTCTACCGGGACGTGTTCGAGGCCGAGGTGGTCCGTGACGGCCCGGAGGTCGACGGCGAGGACGACGTCCGCCTGGCCGTGGTCCGGATCGGTCCGGCCACCGAGCTGAACGTCTTCGCCGTGTCGGGCTCCACCGAGGCCACCCGGAGCGACCCCATGTTCGCCCGGGGCCGCCTCGACCACTTCGGCCTGCTCGCCGCCTCGCTGGAGGCGTTCGAGACCATCCGCGACCGCCTGATCGCCCGGGGGGCGGCCGACTCGTTCGTGACCGACTTCGGTCCGGTCCTCAGCCTGTTCTTCCGGGATCCCGACGGCCTCGAGGGCGAGGTCTGCGTGGCCAACCCCGATGCCCGCCCCGGTGTCTTCCACCCGCCGGGCACCCCGGCGGCCCGGTACGTCGTCCGGCTCGACTGACCGACACCTTCCCCTGCCGGGGCGTCCCGTGCCGACGGCGCCGGTCAGCGGGTGAACCGGCGCAGCAGCCCGCCCGGTGGCACCACCGGCACGCCGGCGGCCACAGCCAGCTCGGCCACCCGGTGGGCCGGCGGGTTGACCAGCACGGTGCCGGCGACGTCCACGGTGGGGACGGTCTCGTTCCCCTCGGCGTGGTGGCGCACGAAGGCCGCCCCGTCGGCGTCCGACCAGATGTCGACCTAGATCGGAAGAGCGTCGTGTAGGGAAAGAGTGTAGATCTCG
>CAXBRB010000041.1:0-15534 GCA_963977795.1 uncultured Acidimicrobiaceae bacterium | reverse complement strand
TTTTTTTTTTTAATGATACGGCGACCACCGAGATCTACACTCTTTCCCTACACGACGCTCTTCCGATCTGGGCGCCACCCTCCGGTCCTTCACCTCCCACGACCGACCGGTGGTGGACGGGTTCGGCCCCGACGAGCGCAGCCACGGGGGCCGTGGGCAGATCCTGGCACCGTGGCCGAACCGGCTGGGCGGCGGGAACTACACCTTTCAGGGGACCGAGGCTCAAGCGCCACTGGACGAGGTGGCCCGGGGTAACGCCATCCACGGGCTCGTGCGATGGCTCCCGTGGCGGATGGTGGGCCGGGCCCAGAACCGGGTGAGCCTGGCCTGCGTGCTGCGCCCCACCCCGGCCTACCCGTTCGCGCTGGGGCTGGAGGTGGAGTACCGGCTGGGCCGGACGGGCCTCACCGTGACCACCGACGCCGAGAACCGGGGTGAGGTCGACCTTCCCTTCGGGCTCGGCTTCCACCCCTACCTGACGGTGGGAACGCCGACGGTCGACCAGGCCCGGCTCCGGGTGCCGGCAGCCACCCGGCTGGTCACCGACGACCGGGGCCTGCCGACGGGGCGCGTCCCGGTCCGGGGGACCGAGCTCGACTTCGCCGACGGCCGTCCGATCGGGCAGACGGTGCTCGACACGGCCTTCGGCGGGCTGAAGCGTGACGACGACGGGCGGGCCCGAGTCGACCTCGACGCCGCCGACGGATCCCGCGGGGTCACGCTGTGGATGGACGAGCGGTTCCCCTGGGTCATGGTCTACTCGGGGGACACCCAGCCCGCTGGGGACCGGCGCCGGGCCGTCGCCGTCGAGCCCATGACGTGCCCGCCGGACGCCCTGCGCACCGGGGACGACCTGGTGGTCCTGGCCCCTGGTGCACGGTGGACCGGCGTCTGGGGCATCACCCCGCGCTGACCCTCCGGCTGGCCCGCCCAGGGGCCTTCGGGGGCCGCCACGGAGGGTGTCGGTGGACAGTGGGCCGTCGAAGGGAAGAAAAGGCTGCTGAACAGGGAGTTCGTGCCGGTGTGCACGCTCCTTGGGTGCGCACCGTGGTCGCCGTCCTGGTGCCGTTCGGTGGTTGTTGACATCCCTGGTCGGAATCGCCACACTTTCGGCGAAGGGGCAGGCTAGATGGCGTGCCCGGCGAACCGAGGGGACTTGCCGGACGTGAAGAACATTTTCCGAGTGACCGGACTTGCTGTGGCCCTGGCCACCGTCGGTCTCGCCGCCCCGGCCTATGCCGCCGGGAGCACAGCGACGACCATGACGCTGACCCCGAACAACACATCGATCACCTCGGGCCAGCCGCTCTCGTTCCTGGCCGCTATCACCCCCTTCTCCGTGGTCGGGCCGGCCGGCACGGTCAAGATCACCGGCACGGTGGACTTCGCCGTGGTGAACGGCCATGGCGCATCGGTCGCCTGTCCGGTGGTCAAGCCCCTCAACCCCGGCGGCAAGGCCCGCTGCACCATCCCCAAGGGCGTCCTCCTTGCAGCGGACGGACCGTTCACGGCGACGGCGACCTACAGCGGTGACGACACCTTTGGCGGGAGCTCGGCCACGGCCTCGGCCACGGCCTCGGAAGCCGGCACTCGGGTGATCGTCTCCCTTGACACCAAGCCGCCGGTCAGCGGTGCGTCGACCACGGTGACCGTGCAGGTCTCGGGCGGCGCGGCGACCGCCCTGCTGACCGGGAACGTGATCTTCCAGGCGAGTTCCTCGTATCACGTGAGCTCAGCGCTGAACTGCACGGGTACGGCCAAGACGGCGGCAGCCAACAACATCAAGGCGGTCTCCGGCCAGCAGGCGGTGTGCGTCCTTCCGGCAGGGTGGTTCAAGGTGCCGACCCCGTCCACCACCAACCCGAAGCCCAAGGGATCGTGGAGCATCTCGGTCACCTACACCGGCAACTCCAGCTTCCTGCCGTCGTTCAAGACTCTGCAGGGGAACGTCGCCGGCTGACACCCTCGAGGTGACCGCCCGGACCTGCATGGTCCCGGGGCGGCCGGTGGCGGC
Source organism: uncultured Acidimicrobiaceae bacterium (assembly GCA_963977795.1). Taxonomy (GTDB): domain Bacteria; phylum Actinomycetota; class Acidimicrobiia; order Acidimicrobiales; family RAAP-2; genus Bog-756. The sequence continues at coordinate 13,520 of CAXBRB010000041.1, read as the reverse complement.
GGGCTGGACCCAGCGGGGCGGGCGGCTGCCTCCCTGGACGGATGGTGCACGGCATCGGGATGCCGCCGCCTTGCAGCGTGCACGATGGTCGGTGGTCGGCCCCGGCCCTGATGACCGAGTGCCACCGACGGTGGTGCGCCCCCTGGGATTCGAACCCAGAACCTGCGGATTAAGAGTCCGTTGCTCTGCCGTTGAGCTAGAGGCGCGTGGCTGACGACGCTAGCGGAACTGCGGCCCGGCGGACGCCCGCCCGACCCGTCCCGCTCATCGAGGGTGGCCGACGGGGATCGAACCCGCGACCTCCGGGATCACAACCCGGCGCTCTGACCAGCTGAGCTACGGCCACCAAGGAGGCTCTAGTCTGGCACAGTCGGCGCAGCGTCGGGAACGCCCGCCCCGACGTGCTCCGCCCCTGTAGCTCAACTGGATAGAGCAGGTGGTTTCTACCCATCAGGTTGCGGGTTCGACTCCTGCCGGGGGCACGACGGACCAGATGGCCCCGCCCGCTTGAGGCGCTCCGAAGGCGGCGGACTGCCGCTCCCCAGGGACCGGCGATCCTCCTGCCGGCGAGGCCGTGGACCTTCAGCGGCGACGCTTCTTGACTGCGGTCGTCGTCGTGGTGGTCGGCGGAGGCGCTGTCGTGGTGGTGGTCGGTGCCGGAGCGAGGGTCGTCGTCGTGGTGGTCGGCGGAGGCGCTGTCGTGGTGGTGGTCGGTGCCGGAGCCAGGGTCGTCGTCGTGGTCGTCGGCGCCGGGGCGGTGCCCGCCGCCGTCGCCGCCGACGCGGCGAGCAGGCTGTGGAGGATCCCGTCCGGCCCGCCGTAGGTGGCCCCGTAGCGCTGGAGCTCGGGGGTCACGTAGGTCCCTTCGGTGATCTCGTTCCAGGAGATGAGCATCCACCCGTCGGGGTTGCCCGAGGCGTTGCCGCTGTAGATCGCCCGCAGGGTGTCCCCGTTGCTGCGGGGGACGCAGCTGGTCGTCCCGTTGAGCTGGCGGTTGAAGCCGGGGGAGAGGGGGGCGAAGTACGCCTTGCCCTGGGCGTGCAGCGTGGCCGAGAGCCCGGCGAGCTGCGTGAAGCTGGCGGCGTTCGTCCAGGGGTTCTGGCTCGACCAGTAGGGGCTGTCGGCGTCGAAGTAGGGCGCCACGTCGGCGCTCCAGTTGTTCCACTGGTAGCCCCCGACGAAGTACCACGACGGGCGGAACTGCGTGCTGATCGGGGCGATGACGGTGGTGGCGTACTTGTAGGACCCGACCCAGACGAAGGTCGGCTTGCCGCCGTTGGACCGGTCGAAGGCCGGATCGTTGCCGTACTGGCTGGTCAGGTAGGCGAGGTCGTTGGTGATCTGGTCCTGGGTGAGCAGCGTTGCCGATGCCTCATACGAGAGCCAGAGGTGGAACTGCTTCCCGGCCGCCTGGGCCTGGTCGACGGCGTGGACCAGGAGGTCCAGGCGCTGATCGAAGGCGTTCGAAGTCGGCGTCTGGCCGGGCGCTCCGGTGCCCTTCCAGTCGACGGCGAAGCCCGTCAGCCCTGCGGCGATGGCGCTCTGGACGTCGTAGTTGATCTGGGCCGGGTCGTCCTGGGTGAAGCTGGCAGCCGGCGTGTCGGTCTCGATGTTGCCGCTGTAGAGGCTCACGGCGTTGCAGCCCGTGGCGTCCAGCGTGGCCGGCAGCGGCCACGGCGACTGGGTGAAGGGGAAGTTGGGCCCGAGCGTGGTCGTCCAGTGGTAGGCGCTCCACCAGAGGTAGTAGTACGCGTACATCCCGTGCGGGGTGGCTGGCACCGCCGTCGACGCCGCCAGCTCGGTGGCCGGCTGGACGGGACGCTGCCCCTGGGCCTGCCCGCCCCCCACCTGGAGGGCGGCGACCAGCACGGCGCCGGCCAGCACGGCGGCCAGCAGGTGTGCGGTGCTGCCAACGCGCCGGTGTGTCGTTCGTCCCATGGGATCGCCCCTCCCTCTGACGGGCGTCCGACCCGTCGCCCTGCCCTCGGCTGCTGGCACCTTCGGCCCGTTCCCCCCGGAACTTGAGTGCGTTGTCCCCACTCCGGGCCGGGTGGCCTCCCGGGCCGGCGTCCGACAGCGGAGCGTGGCCGACATCGGGGCCGGCCACGCACGCCTGGCCACATCGGGTGGCGGCCACCCGGTGCGGGGCGACACGGGCGACCGCCGACGCTAAGCAGTGCCCATGCGGGGGCGACGCACCGAGCGGGCCGAGGTGGCAGCTGGGCGGCGACCGGGGGGTCCGGTGCGAGTCAGGTCGCGTGGCATCCGGGGGATGGCCATCGGCCTGGCCGCCGTCCTGGGCGGGTCGGCGCTGGTGCCGACGTTGCCGGCGGCCCCGGCCCGGGCGACGGCCCCGGTCGTGCGGGCGGCGTTCTACTACCCGTGGTTCCCCTCGGCCTGGACGCAGCACGGCATCACCCCGTACACCCACTTCCACCCTGCGTCCGGTGCCTACGCCTCGTCCGATGCCGCCGTGGTCCGTGCCCAGGTGGCCGAGATGCAGTACGCCCACCTCGACGCCGGGATCATCTCCTGGTGGGGACAGGGGTCGACCGAGGACCGCACGGTGCCGACCGACCTGGCCGCAGCGGCCGGCACCGGGTTCCGGTGGGCGCTCTACTACGAGCCCGAGGGCTACGGGAACCCGACGGTCAGCCAGATCGAGGGCGACCTGGCCTACATCGCCGCCCGCTACGCCACCGACCCCGCCTACCTCACCATCGGCGGGCATCCGGCCCTCTTCGTCTACGCCGACCGTCGCGACCGGTGCGCCATGGCGGACCGGTGGCGACAGGCCGACGCGTCGGCCGGCTTCACGCTGGTGCTCAAGGTCTTCCCCGGCTATCTGGCCTGCGCCTCCCAGCCGGCGGCGTGGCACCAGTACGCGCCGGCGTCCTCCGAGGACCACCAGGTCGGCCAGTCGTTCACGATCTCCCCGGGGTTCTTCCTGGCCCGGAAGCGCCGGCCCCGGCTGGTCCGGTCGCTGCCCGCCTGGACGGCCGCGGTGCAGCACATGGTGGACTCCGGTGAGCCGCTGCAGCTGGTGACGACGTTCAACGAGTGGGGCGAGGGGACGGCGGTGGAGCCGGCGGCCGAGTGGAGCTCGCCGTCCGGCTTCGGGACGTACCTCGACGTGCTCCACGCCGTCCTCCCGGCTCCGCAGGCCTGACGACCGCCGGTGGGCGGCTGGGGTCGATCGGTGGCCACATCGGCCACCGCTGGTGGCGGATCCGTCGCACCGCGTGTGATCGGCGGCCCTGCCGGGCCGTCCCGGTTGACCGTCATCCGCGCCCTGGCGTTCAATCGAACCGATGCCGTAGCGAAATGGTGTCGACGCAGCGGACGGCGCTCGGCCTGTGTGCTCCGGTCCGGGGCCGTGACGGGCGGTGGCGCCTTCCCGAGCGAGCAAGGGCAGGGAACTGGCGGCGTCGGCCGCGAGGAGTGGGGCGGAGCGTGACGAGGAGCGACAGGGGCAGGGTGCGAGGACCGGGCGCCGCGGCAGCGCGCCTGGGCGGCGCCTGCGTGGTCCTGGTGGCGGCCGTGGCGTCGGTGGTCGCCTTCCCCGGGCAGGCGGCAGCGGCACCGGCGCCGGTGGTGACGATCACCAGCCAGCCCGCCGCCACGACCAACGCCACGACGGCGTCGTTCTCCTTCACCTCCTCGGCGGGCAGCTCCACGTTCACGTGCAAGCTCGACACGGCGACGGCCGCCGCGTGCACGTCGCCGAAGTCCTACACGGGCCTCGCCGCCGGGAACCACACCTTCGCCGTCTTCGCCACGGCCAACGGCACCAACAGCGCCACGGTGACCGTCAAGTGGACGATCGACACCACTGCTCCCTCGGTCCCCGGCGGCCTCAGCGGATCGGCGGCGTCGACCACCTCGGTGGCGCTCAAGTGGAGCGCGTCCACCGACAACGTGGCCGTGGCCGGCTACGACGTCTACCGGGACAGCGCCCTGCTGGCCAGCCTCGGTGCGGTCACCACCTACACCGATGGCACCGTGCTGGCCGGGAGCACCCACACCTACGCGGTCCGGGCCCGGGACACCGCCGGGAACGTCTCGGCCCTCACCGCCGCTGTCTCGGTCAAGACGCCCCTGCCCGTCCCCGACACCGTGATCACCAGCAAGCCGCTCACGCCGACGTCGAGCACCATCGCCGTCTTCTCGTTCTCCTCCACGGTCCCCCTGTCGACCTTCACCTGCAAGCTCGACGCCGGGGCCGCCACGGCGTGCCTGAGCCCGGTGACCTACTCGGGGCTGGCCAACGGGAGCCACACCTTCACCGTCTACGCCACGGCCGCCGGCGTCGTGGATCCGACGCCGGCCACCTACACGTGGTCAGTGGACGCCACGCCGCCCACCACCCCGACCGGCTTCACGGTCACCATCCCGAGCGCCATCTCGGTGGCCCTCGCCTGGAAGGCATCGACCGACAACGTCGGCGTCGTCGGCTACAAGGTGTTCCGGGACGGCACACTGCTCACCACGCTCGGCGCGGTGCTCAGCTACAAGGACGCCGTCCAGGGGTCGAGCACCCACTCGTACGCCGTGGCCGCCATCGACGCCGCAGGCAACCAGTCGGCCGCCACGGCGGCGGTCACGGTGACGACCCCCCCGGTGCCGGACACCCTCATCGACACCGGCCCGCTGCTCGGGACGACGTCCACCACGGCGACCTTCACCTTCCACTCGACGGTGCCCGGCTCCACGTTCACGTGCCAGCTCGACAAGAACCCGGCGGGAGCGTGCACCAGCCCCAAGGCCTACACGGCCCTGACCCAGGGTCTGCACTCCTTCACCGTCTTCGCCACCGCCAACGGAGCCAACGACCTGACTCCGGCACTGCTCAACTGGACCGTCGACACGACGCCGCCGTCGGCGCCCACCGGTCTGGCCGGGGTGGCCCAGTCGGACACCCGTGTCGAGCTCAAGTGGAACCCCGCCACGGACAACACGGGCGTGGTGGGCTACGACCTGTTCCGCGACGGCGCCATCCTGGTGGCCCTGGGCAACGTCACCACCTACAACGACACCGGCCTGGTGGGCGGGAGCACCCACACCTACGCCGTGCGGGCGCGCGACGTGGCAAACCTCATCTCGCCCCTGTCGGCCGCCGTCTCGGTCACCACGCCGGTGGCCTTCGACGCCCACCTGACGAGGGCGCCGTACCTGACCGACCTGGTCGGCCTCCACGTCATCGTGAACTTCGGGACGGACCGCTCCTCGACGACGGCCTCGGTCGTCTTCGGCCCGGTGGGGACCGGTGGCACGTGCACGCTCACCACCACGGTGGTCCCGACCCGGCTCTCCCTGGCCATGAACGGCACCGTCGACTACCAGTGGAAGGCGGGGCTGACCGTGCCGGCGGCGGGGCAGTACTGCTACCGGGTCTACCTGAACGGCGTGGACCTCCTCGGAGCCAACCCCACCCCGAAGTTCACCACCCAGGTCCCGTTCGGCTCGACCGAGAGCTACACGTTCGACGTCTTCGGCGACTGGGGCGCCGTGGACGTCAACGGCCTGAACGTGGACCAGGCCAACTTGATGAAGCAGATGGCGGCCAGCGGGGCCCGCTTCGCCGTGACCACCGGCGACAACGGGTACCCGGCGGGGAGCCAGAACAACTACGGCGACCTGGTCACCACCGGGGCCAACACCAGCGCCGTGTTCGGTCGGCCCTTCTGGGGCACGGTCGGCCAGCAGCTCCCGCTGTTCCCGGCCGTCGGCAACCACGGCATCACTCGGTCGGACGCCGTCCACCCGCAGTACGCCAACTGGCCCGAGGACCAGGCGGTCGCCTCCTCGAGCGGCGTCTACCAGGAGCTGACCGACCCCAGCGTCAACGGGAGCACCGCAGAGGGCCATGCGACGGCCTACTACGCCTTCAACGTCGGCACCGCCCGCTTCTACGTCCTCGACGCGGCGTGGAACGACCCGAACACCGGCACGGCGACGGCGTATGCCAACGACGCGGCCACCCACTGGAAGTCGACATCGGCAGAGTACGTCTGGCTGAAGAACGACCTGGCCGCCCATCCGTCGGGGCTGAAGTTCGCCTTCTTCCACTACCCGACCTACTCCGACGCCAGCGCAGCGACCGAGGCCACCGATGCCAGTCTCGACGGGACGGGCAGCCTCGAGGGGCTCCTCAGCACCAACGGTGTCAACCTGACCTTCAACGGCCACGCCCACATCTACCAGCGGAGCGCCGGCCTGAACGGCCTGACCGAGTACACCACCGGCGGCGGCGGGGCCACGCCCGAGTCGCTGTCGGCCACGTGCTCCTCGGCCGACAAGTACGCCCTGGGCTGGAGCGCGACCAGCCTGACCGGCTCGGCCTGCGGTGGCGGGAAGGCGCCGACGTCGGCGGCCCAGGTGCTGCACTTCCTCAAGGTGACCGTGAACGGATCCCAGGTCACGGTCACCCCGACCAACTCGACGGGCGCCACCTTCGACGCCCAGACCTTCACGTTCACCCCGAAACCGGACACCTACATCGACAGCGGCCCGCCGGCCGGCACCACCAGCTCGGTCGCCACCTTCACGTTCCATGCCAGCGGTCCCGCCCCGACCTTCACCTGCAGCCTCGACGGGGCGAAGGCCACGGCGTGCACCAGCCCGATCACCTACACCGGTCTGCCCCAGAAGGCCCACACCTTCTCGGTGGCCGCCACGGTCAACAAGGTGGTCGATCCGCTGGCCGCCACGGCGAGCTGGACAGTCGATGCCACGCCGCCGACGGCACCGTCCGGGCTCACCGCGGCACCGACCTCGGCCTTCGGCATCCAGCTCAAGTGGACGGCGGGCACCGACAACCTCGGGGTCACCGGATACAACATCTACCGGGACGGGGCGCTGCTGACCACCATCCCCTCAGCCACGACCTACACCGACCCGGTCTTCCTCTCCTCCACCCACACCTATGCCGTCCAGTCCGTCGACGTGGCCGGCAGCACCTCGGCCAAGTCGAACACCGCGACGGCCACGACGCCAACGCCGGCGCCGGCGGTCTTTGCCGACGGGTTCGAGTCGGGCGACCTCTCGTCGTGGACGACCACCGGGGGCCTGGCAGTGGAGTCGACGACCCGGCACGGAGGCTCGTACGCCGCCGAGGGGAACACGACCAACGGCGGGACCTTCGCCAAGGTGACCCTGCCGGCCACGTACGGCGACGCCTACGCACGCGTGTGGTTCAACTCCCGCAACCAGACCGACGCCATCGGCCTGCTGCGCCTGCGGGACGCTGCCGGCAACTCGCTGGGCTACGTCTTCCAGGAGGCCACCGGGCAGCTGGCCTTCCACGATGACACCACCGGCGTCAACACGATCAGCGCCACCGTGGTGAACCCCGGCTGGCACGCCCTCGAGCTCCACCTCAAGGCCGACACCACGGCCGGGGCGACGGGCGTCGTCGAGGTGTGGCTCGACAACATCCGCATCGCCGATCTCTCCAGCACGGCCATCGACACCGGCCTGGCCCCCGTGGGCCAGCTCCAGATCGGCGAGACCCAGGCCGGTCGGGTGTACGACGTGGCCTTCGACGACGCCGCCTTCGGGACCAGCCGGCTCGGTCCGATCGGTGACACCACGCCGCCCTCGGTCCCCGCCGGAGTGGTCGCAACGGCCACCTCGGGCTTCGCCGTGCAGCTGACCTGGAACCCGTCGACCGACGACGTCGGGGTGACCGGGTACGACATCATCCGCGACGGCACCTACCTGGCCAGCGTCGGCGCCACCACGACCTACGTCGACACCACTGTCCTCGCCGGCACCACCCACACCTACCAGGTGCGGGCCACCGACCTGGCCGGGAACGTCTCGGACCTGTCCGCCGTGGCCACGGCCACCACGACGGCGCCGCCGGTCCCGGTCTTCGGCGACGGCTTCGAGACCGGCGACCGGTCCGGGTGGACGACGAGCGGCGGCCTCGTGGTGGAGTCCACCGACGTGCGGTCCGGTTCCTTCGCAGCGGAGGGGAAGACGACCACGGGGGCCACGTTCGCCAAGGCGACCCTGCCGACGACGTACACCAACGGGTACGCCCGGGCCGGCTTCGAAGTGAAGAGCCAGGCCAGCCAGGTCAACCTGCTCCGGTTCCGTGACGGGTCGGGCGCCTCCATCGGCTACCTCTACATCACCACCTCCGGCCGGCTCGGCTACCACGACGACACCTCGGCGACCAACATCAACTCCTCGGTCGTCGTCGGTCCGGGATGGCACGCCGCCGAGCTGCACGTGGCCGTGAACGGGGCGTCCAGCACCGTGGAGGTGTGGCTGGACGGTGTCCTCGTGCCCGCCCTCAGCGGCACGACCACGGTCGCCGCCACCTCGATCGGGCAGCTGCAGATCGGCGACACCGGTTCGGGGACCTGGGACGTCGTCTACGACGACGCCGCCTTCGGCACGGCCCGCCTGGGCCCCAGCGGCGACACCACCGTCCCCTCGGTCCCCACCGGGGTGACCGCCGCCGCCTCCTCGCCCTTCGCCGTCCAGGTGGCGTGGGCGGCGTCCACCGACAACAACGGCGTGGCCGGCTACGACATCCTCCGTGATGGCGTGCTGCTGGCCTCGGTGGGGACCGTCACCTCCTTCGTCGACTCCACCGTGCTCCCCGGATCGACCCACGTCTATGCCATCCGGGCCACCGACCAGTCCGGCAACGTCTCGCCGCTCTCGGCCAGCGCCTCCGCCACTGTCCCGTCTGCTCCGCCGCCGCTCTTCAGCGACGGGTTCGAGAGCGGTGACCTCTCGTCATGGACAGCCACCTCTGGCCTGGCCGTCGAGTCCACCGACGTGTCCTCGGGCTCCTATGCCGCCGAGGGCAGCACGGCCACCGGTGCCACCTGGGCCACCAAGACCCTCCCGTCGACCTACGTCGACGGCTACGCCCGGCTGAGCTTCGAGATCAAGAGCCAGGCCAACCAGGTGAACCTGCTCCGGTTCCGCGATCCCACGGGCACCTCCATCGGCTACGTCTACGTCACCGCCGGCGGCTTCCTGGGCTTCCACGACGACGCCACCGCCGTCAGCACGTCGAGCACGACCGTGGTCGGCTCAGGCTGGCACTCGCTCGAGCTGCACCTCGGCCTCAACGGCGCGGCCAGCACGGTGGAGGTCTGGCTGGACGGCGTGCGGATCGCCGGCCTGTCCAACGCCTCCACGGCGGTCACCGCAGCGGCCATCGGCCAGGTGCAGATCGGGGATACGGCCACCGGTGCGTGGGACGTGGTCCTCGACGACGCCGCCTTCGGGACCAACCGGCTGGGTCCCAACACCGACACCGTGGCGCCGACGGTCCCCACCGGACTCGCCGCCCAGGCCACGTCGGGCTTCGCCGTCCAGCTCTCGTGGGCGCCGTCGACCGACAACGTCGGGGTCACCGGCTACCAGGTCGTCCGCGACGGCGCCCTCCTGGCCACCGTCGGTGCCGTCACCTCCTACACGGACACCTCGGTCCTGGCCGGCACGAACCACTCCTATGCCGTCCTCGCCGTCGACGGCGCCGCCAACCGGTCGGCGCTGTGCCCCTCGGTGCTCGTCGCCACCCCGTCGGCGCTCCCGCCGCTGTTCAGCGACGGGTTCGAGTCGGGCGACCTGACCCAGTGGACGGTGAGCGCGGGTCTGGCTGTCGAATCCAGCGACGTGCGCTCGGGCGCCTTTGCCGCCGAGGGATCCACCACCACGGGCGCCACCTATGCCCGTCGCACGCTCTCGGCTACGTACGCCGACGGGTACGCCCGACTGGGCTTCGAGATCAAGAGCCAGTCGAACCAGGTCAACCTGCTGCGATTCCGGGACGCCGCAGGCGCCTCCATCGGCTATGCCTACGTCACCAACGGCGGCTACCTCGGCTTCCACAACGACGCCACGGCTACGAACACCGTCTCGACCACCCCGGTGGGTGCCGGGTGGCACTCCGTCGAGCTCCACGTCGGCCTGTCCGGGGCGTCGAGCACCATCGAGGTCTGGCTGGACGGCATCATCGTCCCCGACCTGAGCTCGGTGGGCGGCGCGACGACGTCGGCGGCGGCCATCGGCCAGGTCCAGGTGGGGGAGTCGGCCGGCTCGGGCATCTGGGACGTCCTCTTCGACGATGCGGCGTTCGGGACGAGCCGGATCGGGCCCAATGGCGACCTCGCTCCGCCCACGGCGCCCACCGGCCTGACCGCCACCGCCACGTCGCCGTTCACCGTGCAGCTCAGCTGGACGGCATCGACCGACAACGTGGGGGTGGGGGGCTACACGGTGTTCCGGGACGGGGTGTTCCTGGCCAGCACCGGCCCGGCCACCACCTTCACGGACGCCACCGTCCTGGCCGGCTCCACCCACACCTACGCGGTGTGGGCCGTCGACCTCTTCGGGAACAACTCGGCGCTGTCGGCCCCGGCCACGGCCACGACGGCGGCCGCAGGGACGCCGACGTACGCCGACGGGTTCGAGACCGGGGACACCTCGGGCTGGACCTCGAGCACCGGCCTCATCGTCGAGTCGGCCGACGTGCGCTCGGGCACCTACGCCGCCGAGGGGGCGACCACGGCGGGCGCCACCTACGCCAAGGAGGTGCTGGCCACCCCGGTGGCCGACGGCTACGCCCGGCTGGGCTTCGAGATCAAGAGCCAGGCCAACCAGGTGAACCTGCTCCGGTTCCGCGACACGGCGGCCAACTCCATCGGCTACGTGTACGTGACCGCCGGGGGCTACCTGGGCTTCCACAACGACGCCGCCAAGACCAACACCACCTCGGGCGTCCTGGTGGCGGCGGGCTGGCACGCCGTCGAGCTCCACATGACCCTGGCGGGGGCCGCCTCGCTGGTCGAGGTGTGGCTGGACGGCACCCCGGTGGGCACCCTCTCGGGCGCAACCACCACATCGGCCGCTTCCATCGGCCAGCTGCAGGTGGGGGACACGGCCACCACGGGGACCTGGGACGTGGTGGTCGACGACGCCGCCTTCGGGACCGGCCGCCTGGGGCCGTCCGGCGACACGGTGCCGCCGACGGCGCCGACGGGGCTGACCGGATCCCCGCTCTCCCCGTTCGCTGTGGGGCTCGGGTGGAACCCGGCCACCGACAACCTCGGCGTCACCGGGTACACGGTCTTCCGCGACGGCGCGCCGCTGGTCAGCCTCGGACAGGTCACCTCCTACATCGACCCGTCCGTCACCGCCGGCACCACCCACACCTATGCCGTGTGGGCCGCCGACCAGGCCGGCAACGTCTCCCCGTTGTCGGCGTCCGTGACCGTCACGACGCCCGGCTCACTGGCCCTGCCGGCCTACTCGGACGGCTTCGAGACCGGGGACACCTCGGGCTGGACGACCAGCACGGGCCTCACCGTCCAGGCCGACGACGTGCGCTCGGGCACGTATGCCGCCGAGGGTGCGACCACGGCGGGCGCCACCGTTGCCACCCAGACCCTGGCCGCCCCGGTGGCCGACGGCTACGCCCGCCTCGGCTTCGAGATCAAGAGCCAGGCCAACCAGGTCAACCTGCTCCGGTTCCGCGACACGGCAGCCAACTCCATCGGCTACGTGTACGTGACCGCCGGGGGCTACCTCGGCTTCCACAACGACGCCGCCAACACCAACGTCACCTCGACCACCGCCGTGGCGGCGGGCTGGCACGCCCTCGAGCTCCACGTGACCCTGGCCGGGGCCGCCTCCCTGGTCGAGGTGTGGCTGGACGGCATCCTGGTGAGCGGGCTCACCGGCCCGGCCACCACAAGCGCCGCGACCATCGGCCAGTTCCAGGTCGGCGAGTCGGCGGCCACGGGCACCTGGGATGTGGTCTTCGACGACGCCGCGTTCGCCACGGTGCGCCTCGGGCCCGACGGCGACACGACCCCGCCGACGGCACCGGCGTCCTTGGCCGCCACGGCCACCTCGCCGTTCGCCGTCCAGCTGACCTGGACGGCGGCCACCGACGACATCGGCGTGACGGGGTACACGGTCTTCCGGGACGGGATCGCCATCGGCAAGGTCGGTGCGGGGACGACGTCGCTGACCGATTCCGGGGTCCTGGCCTCGACGACCCACACCTACGCGGTCTGGGCGTTCGACCAGGCCGGCAACGTGTCGCCGCTCAGTCCTGCGGCCTCGGCCACGACGCCGGCCCCGCCGCTCCCGCAGTGGGCGTCGGGCTTCGAGTCCGGCGACCTCTCCCAGTGGACAGCCAGCGCAGGTCTCGTCGTCGAGTCCACCGACGTGCGCTCGGGCACGTATGCCGCCGAGGGGGCGACCACGGCGGGCGCCACCTACGCCAAGACCACCCTGGCCGCCCCCGTCACCGACGGCTACGCCCGGCTGGGCTTCGAGATCAAGAGCCAGGCGAACCAGGTCAACCTGCTGCGCCTGCGGGACGGCGCGGGTGCCTCCATCGGCTACCTCTACGTGACCACCCTGGGCTTCCTGGGCTTCCACAACGACGCCACCGGGGTCAACACCCCCAGCCAGGTCGTGGTCGGGCCGGGCTGGCACACCGCGGAGCTCCACGTGGGGATCGCCCCGCTGCTGAGCACCGTCGAGGTGTGGCTGGACGGCGCCCCGGTGCCGACGCTGTCCAGCGCGGCGGCGACGGTCTCGGCCACCTCGATCGGCCAGCTCCAGGTCGGCGAGTCGGCGGGCACGGGCACCTGGGACGTCGTCTTCGACGACGCCGCCTTCGCCACCAGCCGCCTCGGCCCGACCGGCGACACCACCGCCCCGAGCGCCCCGGGCGCCTTCACCGCCACGGTGACCTCGGCCTTCTCGGTGGCCCTGGCCTGGACGGCGGCCACCGACAACACCGGCGTGACGGGCTACACCCTCTTCCGGGACGGTGCCCCCATCGCCACCCTGGGCGCCTCGGCCACCTCGGCCACCGACACCGGGGTCCTGGCCGGCACCACCCACACCTACGGCCTCTGGGCCCTCGACCAGGCCGGCAACGTCTCGCCGCTGGCCACGGCCGGGCCGGTGACCACCCCGGCGGCGGCCACCCCGGTGTTCTCCTCGGGCTTCGAGACCGGCACGCTGTCCCAGTGGACGGCCAGCGCAGGCCTCGTCGTCGAGTCCACCGACGTGCGCTCGGGCGCCTATGCCGCCGAGGGGGCGACCACGACAGGCGCCACCTATGCCAAGACCACCCTGGCCGCCCCCGTCACCGACGGCTACGCCCGCCTCGGCTTCAAGATCAAGAGCCAGTCCTCCCAGGTCAACCTGCTGCGCCTGCGGGACGCTGCGGGTGCGTCCATCGGCTACGCCTACGTGACCGCCGGGGGCTACCTCGGCTTCCACAACGACGCCGCCAACACCAACGTCACCTCGACCACCGTGGTGGCGGCGGGCTGGCACGCCCTCGAGCTCCACGTGACCCTGGCCGGGGCCGCCTCCCTGGTCGAGGTGTGGCTGGACGGCGCCGCCGTGGCCGCGCTCAGCGGCCCGGCCACCACCAGCGCGGCGACCATCGGCCAGCTCCAGGTCGGCGAGTCGGCGGGCACGGGCACCTGGGACGTCGTCTTCGACGACGCCGCCTTCGCCAC
>CAXBRB010000040.1:0-15547 GCA_963977795.1 uncultured Acidimicrobiaceae bacterium | reverse complement strand
CATCACCGGGATGCTGCGCTCCCAGTTCGCGACCGATACACCTTGCCAATCGCCGCCATTGCCTTGCGGACCGCCAAAGTGCAAAATGCGCGTCTGCGTGCCGGCATCCGTTTCCACCTTCAGCGTGGTGTCGTCCTGCCACGAAATGCGGAGGCGCGTCGGCGCACGCATCAGGCCAGGCGCGCCGTACGACTTGCACTGCTCGCCGGTGGCCGCATCGCGCTGCGGATCACGCACGGGAGGAGCGACACCGCGATCGTGACGGCGGCCGCGACGAGCACGTCGATCCGCGTCGCGGTCTTCGACCACGCCAGCCTCCGGGCCGTGGCCTCGGGCACCGACGTGCTGTCGGTGCCCGGTGACCGGCGCCTCTCGCCCCTGCCCTTCGCCCATGTGGGTTCCATGACCCGGACCTGGGACGAGGCAGCCAACACCGTCACCACGGTCATCACCCCGACCCCGTGGACGGCCGCCGACCAGATCGCCGTCATGGAGGCCGAGCGCATCACGGTGGCCCAGGGCGTCCCCACCCAGTGGGCCCTGGTTCTCGACCACCCTGCGCTGGCCGCCGCCGACCTGTCGGCCCTGCGGGTGGCGGGCACGGGGGCCTCCCGGGTGCCCGCGGAGCTGGTGGCCGCCCTGCGGGAGGCGCTAGGGGTCCCCGTGGTGGTCCGCTACACCTCGACCGAGGCCTCGCTGGGGACGGGCACGGTGCCCGGCGATCCCGATGAGGCCGTGGCCACCACCGTGGGCCGCCCGGTCCCCGGGGTCGAGCTGGCCCTGGCTGACGACGACGGCGCCCCGGTGCCCGCCGGCGGGGTGGGCCGGGTGCGGCTGCGCTCGGCCGCGGTCATGCGGGGCTACTGGGGCGGGCCGCTGACGGGGCCGGGCCGGGCCGGGGTGACCTGGGACACCGCGGCGACCGCCGCCGTGCTCGATGCCGAGGGGTGGCTCACCACCGGCGACTACGGACGCCTGGACGACGACGGGCGGCTCACCCTGGTGGGGCGGGCCAACGAGCTCTACATCCGTGGCGGCTACAACGTGTACCCGGCCGAGGTGGAGGCCGCCCTGGGTGATCACCCGGGCGTCGCCCAGGTCGCCGTGGTGGGCGGTCCCGACCCCGTCCTGGGAGAGGTGGGGGTGGCCTTCGTGGTCCTCGCACCGGACGCCGAGGCCGATGAGGGCGCGCTCCTGGAAGGGCTCCGGGCCCGGGCGAAGTCGCGCCTGGCCGACTACAAGGCGCCCGACCGGGTGGTGGTGGTCGACGTCCTCCCCCTCACGTCGATGATGAAGGTAGACAAGGGGGTCCTGGCCCGCCGGGCCGGGACCGTGACGATGGGAGCAGCAGCACCATGAGCAACTCGACGCCGGCCTCGGGCGGGGTCTCCGACGACCCGATCCGCATCGGCACCATGCTCTTCACCCTGGTCGAGCCCCACCGGGGCCACCAGGTGGCCTACAACCGCTGGTACGAGCGGGACCACTTCTACGCCGGCTGCATGATCGGCGCCTACAACTTCTCCGGCGCCCGCTTCGTGGCCACCGCCCCCCTGAAGGCCCTGCGCCAGCCGGTGGGCGACGCCGCCTTGGTGGCCGATCCCCAGGTCGGGAGCTACCTCGGCGTCTACTACGTGCTCGACGGCCACCACGACGAGTGGAACCGGTGGGCCGTCGACCAGGTCAACGTGCTGCACGGCGCCGGCCGGATGTTCGAGCACCGGGACCATGTCCACACCGGCCTCTACCGCTTCGAGTGGGAGTGCCGGCGCGACGAGGACGGGGTGCCCGCCGAGCTGACCCTCGACCACCGGTTCCCCGGGATGGTCGCCGTCTTCCTCGAGCCGGCCGCCGGGGTCACGGGTGACCAGCTCGGCGCCTGGGCCCGGGACGCCTTCCTCCCCGCTGCCCTGGCCGACTCGCCGGTGGCCTCGGTGCTGGGGTTCAGCCCGCTGCCCCTGCTGGCCGACGCCCCCGGGGACGTGCCCCGGGACGACACAGCCGGCCGGGTCCTGCTCCTCTGCTTCGTCGATGAGGAGCCTTCGGGCGCCGCTGCCGACGTGCTCGCCCCGATGGACGCCGCCGCCGAGGCCGCCGGGGTGGGCCGGGTGCTCTGGTCCTCACCCTTCATCGGGACCGTGCCGGGCACCGACACCTACACCGACCAGCTGTGGGCCGACTGACCGGCCGGCCGCCATCATTCCCACCGAACCTTCCCCTGCCAACCCTTCCCCCATCATCCCTGCACCGACCACGAGCGCGAGGAGCGACCCGACGATGAGCGACCCGGCGACCGACGTCCCCACCGGACACGACCCCGTCATCTCCGGCATGGCCCAGCGGGCCGAGGCCCGGGGATGGGTCTTCGCCCCGACCCTGTGGGGCCTGATCGAGGCCCGGGCGGCGGCCACGCCCGACGCCGTCCTGGCCCACGAGGACACCGGGGCCGAGCTGACCTTCGCCGGCTACCGGGACGCCTGCCTCCGGGCGGCGGCCGGGCTGCACGCCGACCACGGCGTGGGGGCGGGCACCAGCGTCAGCTGGGAGCTCCCGACCTGGAACGAGTCCCTGGTCCTGGTGGGCGCCCTGGCCCGCCTGGGGGCCCGGCAGAACCCGCTCATCCCGATCTACCGGCACCGGGAGGTCGGCTTCATCACCCGCCAGAGCGGAGCGTCCCTGCTCATCGTGCCCACCGTCTACCGGGGGTTCGACTTCGCAGCCATGGCCCGGGAGCTGGCGGCCGAGCGCGACGGCATGGCCGTCCTGGTCGTCGACCGGGACCTGCCCGACGGCGACCCGGCCGGCCTGCCCCCGGTCGAGCCGGACCCGGCGGCCGCCGCAGCCGCCCCGGTGCGGTGGCTCTTCTACACCTCGGGCACCACGGCCGATCCCAAGGGGGCCCCGCACACCGACCTGACGGTGGCGGCCTCGGCACTGGCCATGTCCGAGTGCCTCGACATCGGCCCCGACGACGTGTCGGCCCTGGTCTTCCCCTTCACCCACATCGGCGGCATCGGGTGGCTGATCGCCTCCCTGCTCACCGGGTGCACCCTGCTCACCACCGAGGCCTTCGACCCGGCGGGCACACCGGCCTTCCTGGCCGCCAACGGGGTCACCCTGGCCGGCTCGGGCACCCCGTTCCACATGGCCTACCTGGCCGCCCAGCGGGCCCAGCCGGACACCCCGCTCTTCCCGTCCGTCCGCTCCTACCCCGGGGGCGGGGCGCCCAAGCCCCCCCAGCTCCACCGTGACCTCAAGGCCGAGCTCGGCGGGGTGGGGATCGTCTCGGGCTACGGGCTCACCGAGGCGCCCATCGTGGTCATGGCCGCCACCACCGATCCCGACGACAAGCTGGCCGACACCGAGGGTCGGGCCACGCCGGGGGTCTCCATCAAGGTGGTGGCCCTGGACGGCACGGTGGCCGGGCCGGGCCAGGAAGGGGAGCTGCGGCTCAAGGGACCCCAGGTCATCGCCGGCTACCTCGACCCGGCCCTGGACGCCGACGCCTTCGACGAGGACGGGTGGTTCCGCTCGGGCGACCTCGGCGTGGTCGACGCCGACGGGTACGTGACCATCACCGGTCGGCTGAAGGACGTGATCATCCGTCACGGCGAGAACATCTCGGCCAAGGAGGTCGAGGACCTCCTCTACGCCCACCCGGCGGTGGCCGACGTGGCCGTGATCGGCCTGCCCGATCCGAAGACCGGTGAGCGGGCCTGCGCCGTGGTGTCCCTGGCCGACGGCGCTGACCTGGACTTCGCCGGGATGGGGGCGTACCTGCGGGAGCAGGGACTGCGCACCAACGCCATCCCCGAGCAGCTGGAGGTGGTCGACGCCGTGCCCCGCAACCCGGCCGGGAAGATCCTGAAGCAGGCGCTGCGCGAGCAGTTCGCCGGCACGGTCCGGCAGGCCGACCGATGAGCCCCGTCCAGCAGGTCACGCTGGGAGCCGGCAGCGAGGAGCACGCCGCCGCCGACGAGGCCATGGCTGCCTTCGTGGTGCCCCGCTTCACCGGCCGGGTGGCCGTGGTGACCGGGGCCGGCTCGGGCATCGGTCGGGGGACTGCGCTCCGCCTCGGGGCCGAGGGCGCCCTGGTGGCCGCCCTGGACATCGACGGGGACGCCGCCGCGGCCACCGCCGAGACCATCGGCGCGGCGGGCGGCCGGGCCGTGGGCTACGGCTGCGACGTGACCGCCGAGGATGATGTGGCGGCCACCGTGGCCGCCGTGGTCGACACCCTGGGCCCGCCCCGGGTGGTGTGCAACGTGGCCGGCATCGGCGGCTTCTTCCACACCCAGGACATGCCGTTCGACCGGTGGCAGCGCATCCTGGCCGTCAACCTGACCGGGCCGTTCCTGGTGTGCCGGGCCACCCTGCCCCACCTCCTCGAGCACGGCGGGGCGATCGTCAACGTGGCCTCCAACACGGCGCTGATGGGGCAGGCCTACTCGGCCGCCTACTGCGCCTCCAAGGGCGGCCTGGTCATGTTCACCCGTGCCCTGGCCGCGGAGTACCTGGGCCGGGGGGTGCGGGCCAACGTGGTCGCTCCCGGGGGCACGGACACCCCGCTGCTGGGCTCCTTCGGGCTCCCCGACGGGGCCGATCCCAAGCAGCTGACCAAGATCATGACCCCCATGGGCTTCTCCACCCCGGCCGAGATCGCCGCCTCCATCGCCTTCCTGGCCTCCGACGAGTCCTCCTACACCACGGGGGCCGTGCTCTCGGTCGACGGCGGCCTCACCGTCTGAGCGAGGGGCGCCTGACCGGAGGCGTCGGTCGGAAGGCGCCGGTCGGGCCGTCGGGCGCTGCCGGGCCGAAGGTCCCATCTGCACGTCTGCGCCGTCGGCGCCGGCGCCGAGGTGGCAAGATGGGCGGCGACGGGCGACCCCACCCGGCCCCGGCAGAGGAGCCAGCATGACCGACGTGAGACCCGTGTCCGACTGGGCGACCGACTTCGACGTCCTGGCCCAGGAGTACGTGAACGACCCGTTCTCCATCTGGGACCGACTCCGGGACGAGTGCCCGGTGGCCCACACCGACCGGCGCGGCTCGACCTGGCTGCCCACCACCTACCGGGACGTGGTGGACCTGGCCCACGACATCGAGCACTTCAGCTCGACCGACATCATCGTGATCCCCTTCGAGGGCGAGCCGCCCGATGAGCCGGTGCTCATCTACGGCGTCCCGCCCATCTCGGCCGACCCCCCGCTCCACACGGTCACCCGCCGGCTCATCCTGCCCTGGTTCTCCCACCGCCGGGTCGACTCCTACGAGCAGATGACCCGGGACCTGTGCGCTCGGCTCATCGACGGCTTCGTCGATGCCGGCCGGGCCGACGCCGCCGCCGACTACGCCCAGCAGATCCCCGTCCGGGTCATCGCCCACATCCTCGGTGTGCCCGGGGAGATGGCCGACACCTTCACCGGCTGGGTGCGGGCCGTCCTGGAGTTCGCCGACGACATGGAGGGCCGCAGGGAGGCCATCGAGGGCCTCATCACCTTCTTCGTGGCCGAAGTGGAGCGTCGGAAGTCGGAGCCCGGGGACGACCTGCTGAGCGAGCTGCTCCACGCCGAGGTGGACGGCCAGCCGGTGGAGGACTCCCTGGTCCTCGGCGTGGCCGCCCTCGTGCTCATCGCCGGGGTGGACACCACCTGGAGCGCCATCGGGTCCTCGCTCTGGCACCTGGCCACCCATCCCGAGGACGCCAAGACCCTGGCCAACGACCCCGAGGCCATGCCGCTGGCCATCGAGGAGCTCCTGCGGGCCTACTCGCCGGTGACCATGGCCCGGGTGGTGACCGGCGACGTGGAGTTCCAAGGCTGCCCCATGCACGCCGGCGACAAGGTGCTGATGAACTTCCCGGCGGCCAACCGGGATCCGGCCGCCTTCGAGGAGCCCGACCGGGTCATCCTGGACCGGGCCCACAACCGCCACGTCGCCTTCGGCTCGGGCATCCACCGCTGCGCCGGATCGAACCTGGCCCGGATGGAGCTGCGGGTGGCCATCGAGGAGTGGCTCCGGCGCATCCCCGAGTTCCGCATCGACGACCAGTCGCCGACGACCTGGGCCGGCGGGCAGGTCCGCGGCCCCCGGACCCTCCCGGTGGTGTTCCCATGAAGATCCGCGTCGACGACACCAAGTGCACCGGGCACGCCCGTTGCTACGGGCTGGCCCCCGAGCTCTTCTCGGTGGACGACTACGGGCTCTCGTCGGTGGTCGGCGACGGCACCGTGCCCCCCGAGCTGGAGGACAAGGCCCGCCTGGCCATCGCCAACTGCCCGGAGTACGCCATCGAGGAGGTGGAGGGCTGACCCGGGGTCGTCCGCTGCAGCAGGTCGTCCCGGTCCCGGTTCAGGTCCGAACCCGGGGTGCCGATGGGAAGCGTGACGGGTGCCGCCGCCGGCGGTGCCGTGGTGCATCGGGGCCGGGAGCCCCGGAGGTGATGAGGTGATGGCAGCGAAGGGAACGGACGCCACCCCGCCCCGGTGGTGCACGACCGAGCTCGGGCGCCTGGCCTGGGAGGTGGGCGCCACGGCCGCCGCACCGTGGGCCGACGCCGTCGACCGTGACGCCCGGTTCCCGGCCGAGGCGGTGGCCGCCCTGCGCTCCTCGGGACTGCTCGGTGCCATGGCGCCGGTCGAGCACGGCGGCCAGGGGGCCTCGCTGGTCGAGCTGTCCGAGGCCACCCGGGCCTTGGCCAGCCACTGCGCGGCCACCGCCCTGGTCTACGCCATGCACCTGATCGAGGTCGCCTACCTGATCGGCCACGGGGACACGCCCGGCCTGCGCCGCCTCCTGACCGGGGTGGCCACCGGCGAGGTGCTCGTCGCCAACGCCAACAGCGAGGTCGGCCTGGGCGGGGACGTGACCCGGAGCTTCTGCGCGGTGGAGACCACCGGCGACCGGGTCCACCTGGAGAAGGACGTGCTGGCGCTGTCCTACGGCGAGTACGCCGACGCCATCACCGTCAACGCCCGCCGGGCTCCCGACGCCACCGAGAGCGACCAGGTGATGCTGGTCTGCGGACCGGGCAGCTTCCAGCTGACCCGGACGTCGTCATGGGACACCATGGGCCTGCGGGGCACCTGCAGCTCGGGCTACCGCCTGGTGGCCGACGAGTCGGCCGACATGGTCCTCACCGACACCTGGGCCGCCGTGGCCAACCGGTCGGGCCTGGCCGCCACCACCATCTTCTTGAACTCGGTGTGGCTGGGCATCGCCGAGGAGGCGGCCCGTCGGGCCCACCGCTCGGTCCGTGCCGCCGCACGCAAGGCGGTCGGGACGACCCCGCCGGTGGCGCTCCGGCTGGCCGAGCTCCGGGTGGTGCTCGGGCAGGCCCGTGGCGTGCTCGCCTCGACCATCGCCCGGGTCGTCGAGGTCAGCGCCCAGGGCCCCGAGGCCATGGAGGACGACCTGGTGCTGACGCTCGAGCTGCGCGACCTCAAGATCACCATGACCACGCTGTCCTCGGACGTCGTGCTCCGGGCCCTGGCCATCTGCGGCCTGAGCGGCTACAAGCGCGACACCGACACCTCGGTCGAGCGCCACGTGCGCGACGTCCTGGGCGGCCAGTTGATGGCCAACAACCTGCGGTTCATCGCTGAGAACGCCCAGCTGCTGCAGGTCATGAAGCAGCTCTAGGGCGGCCTCGAGGGGCGGCCCCGGCGTCAAGGGGCGTCGGCAGCCCCGTCGGCGTCGTCGAATGAGAGCTCGAGGAGGCCGGCCAGGGCGGTCGGGAGGCTGGCCAGGGCGCCGACGTCGGGGACAGTGGCCAGCACCGAGACGACGTAGCCCTGGCTGCCGTCGCGCCAATCGAGGGCGTCGCCCACGGTCCGGTTCCACGTCGTGGCGTCCACCCACGGGTGTGCAGCCAGCCGCTCGAGACCTCCGGCGGCGGCCAGTCGGCGGGCTCCGGCCGGCGCCTGGAGGAACCAGGCGGCCCGGAACGGCCCGGCCTCGGCCCGGGGGACGAATGCCTCCACGGCGATGGGCCGCCCCACGGCGGCGGCTGCAGCCAGGCGGGTGAGGGTGGTCCCGAGTTCGTCGGCCAGCAGGCGGTCGATGGCGCCCCCGGCCACCCGGCCGTTGACCTCGATGACCCGTGGGCCGTCCGGGGTGAGCTTGATCTCGATGTGGAGGGCCCCGGTGCGGACGCCCAGCGCTCCCGGGGCGGCCACCGCCAGGTCGCGCACGGCGGCGGCCGCAGGGCCGTCCAGGTTGTGGGGGAGGAAGTTGCCGGTCTCCCGGCACGGGGCGGCCAGGGGGAACTTCCCGGTGATGGCCAGCGGGGTCACCCGGCCCCCGACCGCCATGGCCTCCACCGAGACGTAGTCGGCCAGACCGTCGGCTGTCTGCCCTGGATCGCCGTCGAGCCACTCCTCGACGATGAGGTCCTCGGGAAGGGTCCCGTCGGGACCGGCGACGCGCTGGAGCCCGGCCAGCAGGCCGGTCCGGCCGTCGGCCCGCCAGGTGTCCCGGCTGCCCGTGCCCCGGCACGGCTTCACCACGCACGCCCCGAGGTCCCAGTCGCAGGCCTCGGCGGCCCGGTCCGGGGTGGTCCCGGCGGCCAGGCGGGCGGTGCGGGGCCCGGCGATGCCGCCGTCGGCCAGCCGGGCCCGCTGGGCCACCTTGTCGGTCAGGGCCTCGACCACCTCGGGCGGGTTGGCCGGGAGCCCGAGCGCTCGGGCCACGGCGGCGGCCGTGGCCAGCTGGCCGTCGCTGAAGGCGATGACCCCGTCCACGGCCAGGGCACGGGCCTCGGCGACCACCTCGGCCTCGGTCCTCCCGGCCCGGTCGATCACGGGCCCGTAGCGGGGGAGGAGGCGGGCCAGCGGGCCGAGGGTCGGGTCGGCACGGTCGACCAGCCAGGCCAGGTCGCACAGGCCGGCCAGCTCGTCGGCCAGCTCGAAGGGGGAGGTCGAGGTCCCGTCGTAGGCCACCAGGAGGAGGGGCCGGTCGGCTCCGCCTCCTGTCGTCGCCGGGTCGTCGGTCATGGCGCCGTCGCCGGGTCGCCGGTCATGGCGCAGTCGCCGTGTCGTCGGTCATGGCGACCGCGCCATGGACCGGGGAGGGGACCGCCATGGGGAGATCGTACCGGCGGGACCCGCCGGACGGCACCCGGCCGGCCGACCGGCCGGGTGCCCGGGCGCTAGGACAGACGCTCGACGATCATGGCCATGCCCTGGCCGCCGCCGACGCACATCGACTCGAGCCCGAAGGTCTTGCCGGCGTCGTCGAGGCCGTTGAGGAGCGTGGTCATGATGCGGGCGCCGGTCTGCCCGAAGGGGTGGCCGAGGGCGATGGCCCCGCCGTTCACGTTCAGCTTGTCGTAGCTGATGCCCAGCTCCTTGGCCGAGGGGACGACCTGGGCGGCGAAGGCCTCGTTGATCTCGACGAGGTCGATGTCGTCGATGGTCATGCCGGCCCGGGCCAGGACCCGGCGGATGGCCTCGACCGGGCCGAGGCCCATGATCTCGGGGTTGAGGCCCGAGACGCTGGAGGCCACGATGCGGGCCAGCGGGGTGATGCCGAGCTCCCGGGCCCGGGTGTCGGACATGACGACCACGGCGGCCGACCCGTCGTTCAGGGGGCAGGCGTTGCCGGCGGTGACCGAGCCGCCCTCGCGGAAGACGGGCTTGAGGCCGGCCAGGCCCTCCAGGGTGGTGCCCGCCCGGGGGCCGTCGTCGGTCGTGACGACCGTCCCGTCGGCCAGGGTCACCGGCACGATCTCCCGGTCGAAGAAGCCCCGCTCCTGGGAGGCGACGGCCCGGAGCTGCGAATTCAGGGCGAACTCGTCCATCTCCTCACGGGTCACCCCGGTCAGGTCGACGACGTTCTCCGCGGTCTGGCCCATGGCGATGTAGACGTCGGGCAGGGCGCCCTCGAGCGGCGTCCACGAGCCCGTGCTGGCCGGGGTCCGCTCGACGGTGCGGGCCTCGGCGGTGGCGAACTCCGGGTTGTGGGGTCCGACGTCGGCGGCGCCGTGCAGGTAGCGGCTCACCGTCTCCACGCCGCCGGCCACGAACACGTCGCCCTCGCCGGCCTTGATGGCGTGGGCCGCCATCCGGATGGTCTGGAGGGACGAGGAGCAGTAGCGGTTGACGGTGACACCGGGCACCTCGGCCAGGCCGGCCTGGACGGCGGCGACCCGGGCCAGGTTGTAGCCGGCCTCGCCGGCGGGCTGGCCGCAGCCCCAGATCACGTCCTCCACCGACTGGGGGTCGAGGGCGGGGACCTTGGCCAGGACCTCACGGATGATGTGGGCGGACAGGTCGTCGGGACGGCACTCGACCAGCGAGCCCTTGTTGGCACGGCCGATGGGGGTGCGGCCGGTGGCGACGATGACGGCTTCGGGCATGGCGGGTGCTCCTTCAGATGGGCGGCTGCGCCGCGTTGGCGGGCGGCTGGGCCGCACGGTGACAAGCGGCTGGGCCGCAGGGTGTCGACGGACCCGGACGAGGCCGCAGGGGTTCGGCCGGGGAACTTACCGAGGGGTAACCCTAGCGGTCCGGGCGGGCCCGGGTCGGATCCGGCCACCGCACGGCGGGGGCGCCGGTGGCAGGTCCGGACCGGGCGCCTGTAACGTGTTCTAGTCACGTGCGGTCGCCATGCGGCGGGCGCGTCCCCGGACCGGGAGGGAACCATGGAGATCGGGTACACCGAGGAGCACGAGGCCCTGCGCAACCGCCTGCGCGAGTACTACGAGGACCTGCTCACCCCCGAGGTCCAGGAGCAGCTCCACCAGGGCCACGGCATCGGTCCCGACATGCGCCGGGTGGTCAAGCAGATGGCCACGGACGGCTGGCTGGGCATCGGCTGGCCCGAGGAGTGGGGCGGCCAGGGCAAGAGCGCCATCGAGCAGTTCATCTTCTTCGACGAGTCCATGCGGGCCGGCGCCCCGGTGCCCATGCTGACCATCAACACGGTGGGCCCGACCATCATGGAGTACGGCACGCCGGAGCAGAAGGAGTTCTTCCTCCCCAAGATCCTGGCCGGGGACATCCACTTCTGCATCGGCTACACCGAGCCGGGCTCGGGCACCGACCTGGCCTCGCTGCAGACCCGGGCCGTGCGCGACGGCGACGAGTACGTGATCAACGGCCAGAAGATCTACACGTCGCTGGCCGGCGACGCCGACTACATCTGGCTGGCCACCCGGACCGACCCCGACGCCCCCAAGCACAAGGGCATCACCATGTTCATCGTCCCCATGGACACGCCGGGCATCAAGGTGGTCCCCATGCACCTCCTGGGCGACCACAACATCAACTACACGTTCTACGAGGACGTCCGGGTGCCAGCGGCCAACATCGTCGGCGGCGAGAACCAGGGCTGGTCGCTCATCACCAACCAGCTCAACCACGAGCGGGTCACCCTCTGCTCGTCGGGCATCATCGAGCGGGCCATGACCGACGTGCGGGCGTGGGCCCAGGCCACCAAGCTGGCCGACGGGCGCCGGGTGATCGACCAGGAGTGGGTCCAGATCCACCTGGCCCGGATCTACGCCCGCCTCGAGTTCCTCAAGCTCATCAACTGGAAGGTGGCCTGGACGGCCACCCAGGGCCACCTGGACGTGGCCGACGCCTCGACCATCAAGGTCTTCGGCACCGAGTTCTACCTCGAGGCCTTCCGGCTCATGATGGAGATCGTCGGCCAGGCCGGCTACCTGGCCAAGGGCACCCCCGAGGCGGTGCTGGCCGGACGGCTCGAGATGTACGCCCGCAGCCTGGTCATCCTGACCTTCGGTGGCGGCACCAACGAGATCCAGCGGGACCTCATCGCCATCTTCGGCCTGGGCATGCCCCGCTCGCTGCGCTGAGCGCCCCCGGATCCCGCCACCCCGACCCCGCCCCACCACAGGAGAGCACACCGACCATGGACTTCTCATTCACCGAGGAGCAGGAGGCCGTCCGCGAGCTGGCCGACCGCATCTTCACCGACCTGTCGACCCAGGAGCGTCTGCGGGCCATCGAGACCTCGGGCGAGCCCGACCGCTTCGACGCCAAGCTGTGGTCGGAGCTGGCCGCCGCCGGCCTGCTGGGCATCGCCCTCCCCGAGTCGGTCGGCGGCGCCGGCCTGGGCTTCGTGGAGACCGGCCTCCTGGCCGAGGCGGCCGGCCGCACCGCGGCCTACGTGCCGGTGGTGGAGACCCTGGCCGCGGCGGCCCCGGCCATCGCCGCCTTCGGGTCCGACGAGCAGATCCAGCGGTGGCTGCCCGGCGTGGTCGCCGGCGACACCGTGGTGACCACGGCGCTGGTCGAGCTGGGCGGCGTGCCCGGCGCCCCGTCGGTGGTGGCCGAGCCCGACGGCGACGGATGGCGCCTGACCGGCGTCAAGGCCTGCGTTCCCTCGGGCACCACGGCGGCCGCCGCCCTGGTCCCTGCCCGCATCGAGCCCGACGGCGTGGCCGTCTTCCTCGTCCCCCTCGACGCCGGGGGTGTCACCGTCGAGCGCCAGGTGGCCAACAACGGGGTGTCGGAGGGCCTGGTCACCCTCTCGGGGGTCCAGGTGGGGTCCGACGGCCTGCTCGGGACGCCCGAGCAGGGACCGGCCATCATCGCCTGGCTGGTCGACCGCACCACCACCGCCCTGGCCCTGAGCGAGGCCGGTGCCACCGCCGCCGCCCTGGCCCTGGTCTCGGCCTACACCAAAGAGCGCGAGCAGTTCGGCAAGGCCATCGCCACCTTCCAGGCCGTCGGCCAGCGGGCTGCGGACGCCTACGTGGACGCCGAAGCCATCCGGCTGACCGCATGGCAGGCCGCCTGGCGGATCGCCGAGGGCCTGCCGGCCGACAAGGAGATCGCCGTGGCCAAGTTCTGGGCGGCTGACGGCGGCCAGCGGGTCGTCCACGCCGCCGTCCACCTCCACGGCGGGGTCGGGGTCGACCGGGAGTACCCGCTGCACCGCCTCTTCCTCAACACCAAGCACATCGAGCTGACCCTGGGCGGCGCCACCGACCAGCTGCTCCGCCTCGGCGCTCAGCTGGCCGCCGAACCGGCCTGACGCCGGCGGCACCGGCGTCCGTGCCGACGGAGGGGAAGCCAGCGTGACGGGGCGGCGCCGATGGTGATGGGACGGCGCCCCGGGGTGGCCCGGTCGTCGTGGCCGGTGGCGGCCACCGACCTCGCCGGCCTGGTGGGGCAGATGGGGATCTCCCTGGTCCGGGTGCCCCTCCGCCGTCCCTGGTCCGGGGACGGCTCGGTCCCCCACAACGTGGCGGTGGCCACCACCCGGGAGGCCGTCCGGACGTTCATGGGCTACTCGACGTCCCTCCCCATTGAGCAGTTCCGCTCGATCGAGCTCGTCCTCGACGACCTGTGCGCTGTGGTGATGCCGCCGCTGGTCCGCCGTCACCGGGTGGCCCACAGCCACGGCGAGGTCGGCGGCATCCCCGGCGAGTGGTATCGGCCGGCTGAGGACCGCTCGGGCGGGACCATCCTCTACCTCCACGGCGGGGGATACATCGGGACGTCGCCGAGGATGTACGCCGCCTTCAACGCCCAGCTGGCCCGCCGCACCGGCTGCGACGTCTTCGCCCCCGACCTCCGTCTGGCCCCCGAGTTCCCCTTCCCGGCCGACCTCGAGGACGCCACTGCCGCCTGCCGGGGGCTGCTGGATGACGGGTGCGACCCCCGCCGGCTCTTCCTGGTGGGCGACTCGAGCGGCGGCGGCCTGGTGACCAGCCTGGTCCACGCCAACATCCGCTCGCCCCACCCGGTCATCGGCGGCGTCGTGCTCTTCTCGCCCGAGGTCAACCTCCAGCTCGACTGCCCGTCGGTCCGCGAGAACGCCGGCCGGGACATCCTCCCCTGGAACATCCCCACCGCCGCCTACCTCCACGGGATCGACCCGGCGTCGCCCATGGTCTCGGCCGTCACCGACGACCTGACCGGGTGGCCGGCCACCTTCGTGTCGCTCGGGTCCGACGAGATGTTCCGGGACGCCGTCCGGCGCTTCGGCGACCACCTCGGCGCCGCCGGGGTGGACGCGGTGGTGGCCGAGGAGCCCGGGATGTTCCACGTCTTCCCCATCCTGGTGCCGTGGTCGGAGGCGGCCCGGCGGACCATGGACGCCGTGGGCGCCTTCGTGCGGGCCCGCCTGGACGAGGCGCCTTCGGGCGGTGCACCGGACGGTGACGGCACCCCGTCGGCGGACGGTCGGTGACCCACACCGTCTCCCACCTCGGCATCTGCGTCTCGGACCTGGCCGCCTCGCTCCGCTTCTGGTGCGACGGCCTGGGCTTCGCCGAGGTGGCCTCGCATGAGGTCGGTCCCGAGTTCGGCCCCCTGATGGAGCTCGAGGGCGTGGCCCTCTCCTCCCGCATGGTTCACCGGGACGGCCTGACCATCGAGCTCCTGGCCTTCGCCTCCCCGGCGCCCGTGGGCCCGGCCGTGCGCCGGCCCATGAACCAGCTCGGCCTCACCCACCTGTCATTGCGGGTCGACGACATCGACGCCGTGGCCGCTGCCGTCGAAGCCGCCGGCGGGACGGTGGTGCGGGCGACCCGCACGGCCCTCGACCTCGGGGGGACCCCGCTCGACTTCGTCTTCTGCACCGATCCTGACGGGGTGCGCATCGAGCTCATGGACCTGGGCGGATGACCGGGCCGGATCCCGCCGTCCGGCACCGTCCGTCCGGTACCGTCGTCGAATGCACGAGCATCCGGTGACCGTCGACGACATCGATCCTGCCGAAGCAGACCGCCTGGTGGCGGCCGGCGCCGTCCTGCTCGACGTGCGGGAGGACGAGGAGTGGGCGGCCGGGCGGGCGCCGGCGGCCCAACACCTGCCCATGGGCCAGGTGGTCGATCGCCAGGACGAGATCCCCACCGAGCGCACGGTGGTGTGCATCTGCCGGGCCGGCGGCCGCTCGGCGTCGGTGGCGGGCCTGCTGGCCGTCCACGGCTACGACGTCCGCAACGTGGCCGGCGGCATGCAGGCATGGGCGGCGGCCGGGCTGGCTGTGGTGACCGACGGCGGCGCCCCGGGCCAGGTCATCTGAGCCCCGCCCCCGGAGCCCGGCGGTGACCGTCTACCTGGACGACTGGCGTCAGCCCGCCCACCTCGGGCCGGTGGACGACCGGTGGTCCCACCTGGTGGCCGACTCCGACGAGGAGCTCCACGCCTTCGCCGAGCGCCTGGGCATGCGCCGCCAGTGGTTCCAGCACCGGCCCGGCCGGCCCCACCACGGCCACTACGACCTCCCCGAACGGGCCCGGGCCGATGCCGTGGCCCTCGGGGCGGTGGAGATCACCTGGCGGGAGATGGGCCGGATGCTGCGGGCCCGCCGGGCTGCGCCAGCCACCACGGGAGGCGGGCGGTGAGCGCCGGCGTCGACCCCCGCACCCCGGTCCTGGTGGGCGTCGGGCGGTGCCTGGACGCCGCCGAGCCGGCCGAGCTGCTCGTGGAGGCGCTCGGGCGTGAGCGGGTGCTTTTCAGCGGCGGCGAGCGGAACGGACGACTCGACTTTTACCACGTGGCCATGGCCGTCCTGCGCGATCAGCGTGAGCGGCGTGCCGGCGCGGCCGTGGACCTCGATCGTAATCGGG